>JANOKZ010000040.1:0-4366 GCA_031419515.1 Hyphomicrobium sp. | reverse complement strand
CAGAACGGATTCCAAGTCGGATTACGCGTATACTTCAAATATCCGACGTTGGCACCTAGTCGCACACCTATCCCAGAGCGAATTGGTGCCAAAGTTACTTCTCCGGCCTTTTGAATCTGCACACTGACACCGCCAACGAGGTAGGCGGCTCCCTGAACGCCACCAAATCGATTATAAATTTCCGATGGGTCACTCAAGTTGTAGACGAGCACCATGACTTTGGAACCTTCTGCGCCAAAGTCGTAACCAATCGTCGGTCCCTGCCAGTAAACTTTGTGCGATCCCCGGTCTTTGGTCTGCAGCGTGCCCTCGCCGTAGCGCAGGCCCGCAACAATGGCGCCACCTGCGTCTTGACCGAGAATGTACCCGTTGGGACGGCCGGCCTTCTGGAACGCCCATTCAACAGCAGATGCCAGATTGCCGCTCACGGATCCGAAGAAGCCATGGCCAGCGCGAATAATTTCGTTCTGGGAATAGTAGCGCGAATCGTTTTCGGGCGGTCCGCCCTGCGATTCAGCTGGCACGTCTTCATAGCGTTCGGCTCTGTCGCCGTCAGGCGCACCGCCATATGGCTCGCCATAGCCGCCTGGATCAGAGGGTGCGGGTGCTCTGGCGCCGTTGCGGCGCGATCCATCTAGCGGCCGTACCGGCTCATAGGTCTCGACCGGCGCTGGTTTGATTTCATCTGCCCGATACGAATCATCGGCCGGTGCCGGCGGCGGGGCTTGTTCATAGGCTCCGCCATCTGCGGGCGGCACGTAGGCATCGTTGGCTGCCATCGCGACGAGCGGAAACGCTGCAACGAGTGCCGAAATGAGCGAACCACGGACCGCATGGCGCTTCATTGAAAAGCGCGCGACAGATCGATTGGACATAGGCTAACCCCTCAAACAGGCGAACGCCGGAACGCGGCTCACGACGATTCGAATCTGGGAACAGGATCGGCACACACTTTTTGCCAAAGTGTGGCCAATTCGAGGTACTTATGCGCCCTCGTTGGTTTTTGCATGAAAAATGCCGTCCGCGCTGGTAAGAAGCGGCTCCCTGCCCCAGGCTACAAAGTGAGGATTAAGGTAGCGGCGGGCGGATTTGCCGTAGCTCAGCGCTTTGCCGTCAACGGTCGTCACGCAACCACCCGCTGCCTCCAAGATTGCCTGCCCAGCGGCCGTGTCCCATTCGTGCGTGTTCCCGAATCGCACATAGATGTCGCGCTTGCCCTCTGCGATGAGACAGAATTTTTGCGACGACCCGAGTGGCTTTGAGTCCCGGACATTGAGACAGGCAAGAAATTCGCCGCCCGCGCCGCCCGCCCTGCGGCTGTTGAATGCAAGAAGATTTGCGCGATCAGGCACCCGCGAAGCGAGCCGCGCGTAGGTCACCGCCGCAGCTTGGGCAGTGCTTGAACCGGGCGCAATCAACGTGTGACACGCGCTGCCGTCGGATCTCGTCACATAAAGCGCCCCCGTGGGGGGCACGTATATCAAGCCGAACACCGGCTTTTCAGCTTCAATGAGCCCGATGTTGACAGAGAATTCTGGCTTGCCCTTAATGAACCCCGACGTTCCGTCCAATGCATCGACCAGAAAAAACCGGTTTCCCGTTTCCGGTCTATGGCCAGCGTGGAAGGCTTCTTCGGCAATGACCGGCACATCCGGCGCGATACGCGCAAGAGCCTGGAGCACAACGGCTTCGGCTTCCCGGTCGGCGGCCGTTACAGGCGAGCGGTCGGCCTTGGCTTCGACGGCAACGCCACTCGTGAAATAGTTCATTTCGATGCGTCCGGCCTGGAGCACGGCCGGTAAAAGTTCCCGGGCAAGATAATCGGCGTCAAAGTGGTTCATAATTCTTAGCCGCCTTCCGTGAAACCCAAACCGCCGCGATTGCCGTTACATCTCGCGGATCACACGCAACTTAACTAGCGCAAACACCGTGGCCGCCAAGACCCACTGCGCCACGACAAGCGCCGTGAAAACACACCAGGGCTTGGCAAGTGGGATGCGGCGCATGTATCAGAGCTGGATATGTATTCGCAAGCGGCCCCTGTATGCTCGCGTCGTGCTGTCGCGCTTGAGCTGCCGCTCCCTGCAAGTCGCAGGTCAAACAATGAGGCTCCCATGAATCCGCGCGTCCTGCCGTCAGATCTTGAGCTCGCGGCCCTGATTTCGAGCAAAATATGCCACGACGTCATCAACCCCGTTGGCGCTATTTACAACGGCTTGGAGATCCTCGACGAAGACGATGACGCCCAGGCCAAGACGTATGCGCTGAACGTCATTCGCAATGTGACGGAACAGGCCTCTGCCCGCCTGCAATTTGCCCGCTTTGCGTTCGGTGCCGCTGGGTCGGCCGGCGCCATGATCGATCTTGGCACCGCCGAGCAGATCTCGCGTGGTTTTATCGGCATCACCCAAGGCAAACACAAGCTCGTCTGGCGCGGCGCGCCCGGCCACATGGGCAAGGACAAGGTCAAGCTGCTGCTTAATCTCATCGCTTGTTCCGTCACCGCGCTCCCGCGCGGCGGCGAAATTGAGGTGACGTTGGCCGGATCGTTTGAAGTGCCAAGCTTCCTTATACGCTGCAAAGGCACCGGCGCCCGTCCGCCGCAGTACCTGACCGAGTTCATCTCGGGTACCCCGCTGCCGCTCGATGCGATGAGCATCCAGGCCTACTATACCTACCGCATCGCCCAGACGGCCGTCATGCGCCTCGAAATTCTCAAAGACGGCGCCGACATCCTGCTTGTTGCAAAACCAGAAGTTTAAACCGCTGCCGATCAATTCATCCTGCCTCGTGATCTGGTAGCGCTTGCGTGGCCTCACATCACGCCACCGGCTCTTCGAACAACCGGCTGGCAAAGTTTAATCGCCCGTTAGGAGTTTCGCGGCACACTCCGGCGCAACCCGCTGCGCACGGCAATTATGCCTGCAAATATCCCGTGCCGCCTTCAATCGAGCCGCGCCCATGAAACACGTTCTCATTGTTGACGATTCAAACATCATCCGCAAATATGCGCGGCTCATCTTCGAAAATCTCAATTTCAGGGTCAGCGATACCGATAGTCTGACCGACGCACTTGATCGGGTGCAAGCGGATACGCCAGACTTCATCTTGATCGATTGGATTATCCCCAACGCCAACAGCCTTGAATTCATCACAACTGTGCGCCGGGCCGGCCTCGAACGGCGCTGCTTCATCATATACATGGTCTCGGAAAACGACGCTGCGGAGATCATGAAGGCCTTCAAAGCCGGCGCCGACGATTACATCCTGAAGCCTTTCAATCGGGAAATCATCGAGATGAAGCTGCACGAGATCAAAGTCGCAGCTTAATCCACTTAACGTGCGCCCCAGCTGTCTAGCCGCCACATCCGCATCTTGCTAAGCCTCACTGATCTTAATGGAAGATCAAGGGTGGCCGGCGTGCTGCGAATTGAAAAACTCAAGGTAGAACCGCTGCCACCCATGTCTTTTGCGGTGCAGGACGGCGAATGTCTGGCGATCGAAGGCCCATCGGGTTCGGGCAAGACACGTCTGCTGCGCGCGATTGCCGATCTTGACCCAGCGCCGGGGCATATTTTTCTCAATGGTGCGGAACGCAACGAAATGCCGGGACACCAATGGCGAAAGCGCGTGCGTTACGCATCCGCCGAACCGGTTTGGTGGACGGAAACGCCGCGCGCGGCTTTTCACTCTCCGCACAAATCCGCAAACGAACGGCTCGCGCGCATGCTTTCGGCCCTAGCACTTTCGCCCAAAATCCTCGATCAATCGATTGCCAGCTTATCAACCGGCGAGCGACAACGCTTGGCGCTCATCCGTGCCTTGTTCGATGAGCCGCAGGTCTTGCTTCTTGACGAGCCCGCATCTGCACTTGACAGCGAAGCGACGGCGCTCGCCACCGAACTGATCCGATTTCAAATCTTGGCCGGGCGCAGTGTCATCGTGACGGCGCATGAGCAGAGCGCGGTTTCAAAGCTCGCGCACGTCAAACTTCAGCTGGCCCGGACATCCGGCGCGCGCGCAGATCCGTCTCACGTATCAAGCGGAGCGCCGCTTAGATGACATCGTATATTCCCCTGTCTTTGACCGATCTCGCTATTGCAGCGGCCCTCGTCGCACTCAACGGCGCCATCTCGTTTGCCTACAGTCTGCGGCTCGAAAAAAGCCTTGCCATCGCTTCCTTGCGCATGGTTGTGCAATTGGCAGCCGTCGCTGTCGTGCTCAAGTTCATCTTCGCGCAGATTTCGCCGCTTTGGACACTGTTGTTTGCCGTCGTGATGGCAACAGGCGCAGTGCTCGAAATTGTCATGCGCCAAGAACACCGCTTCAAGAGCTGGGTGCCGCTCGTGCTCACCAGCAGTCCGGC
>JANOKZ010000039.1:0-7082 GCA_031419515.1 Hyphomicrobium sp. | reverse complement strand
GGCCTCGGACTGGGGCTCAGGCAGCTATCACGAGCGGATCATGGCCGAAGCGAACCCGGCCGCCGTGCTCGCATGGGCCAAGGTGAATTGCTTCGGCGGACTGGAACTCGCTGCCAACGCGCCCCGCACACAGATGGAAATCATTCTCCAAGTCGCCGCTTCATATGACGCTGAGAGCGGCCGGCGCGGCATCGCGGAAGTCTGCGCTGACGTGCTCGCGGCAACGTCGTCAATCGCGGCGCGAGGGCCCGTCCTCGCGGTACAGGCAAGCCTGCGAGTTGATGAGCAAATCCGGCGACTCGCCTCAATCGTCTTAAATTAGGCAAAGGCGAAACTGAGCTGAACAGCCTCTGCCTTCGCAAGACGCTTTAGCTTCCTTGCAGCTTTCGGCTCGTTGCGCGGCACTCCAGCCATTGCGATCCAGCGCCGCGTATCGAAGCCGAGGTCGAGCAACATTTTCTCCATGACATCGATCGCGTGGTCGTAATCGGCGTCCGACATCGCCTTGCGGCCAGCCTTGCGCATACGCCGTTTTGCGGCGTCCAATCCCGCGTCGCGCGCAAAAGGCAATGCCTCGGTATATGATTTGACCCGCACGAGTCGCAGCCTCCCGTTTAGACCATTTTGTACCGCTTGCCTTCCGCGCGTCAAGCGGCGATGGTGCGCAATCTATGGATAGTAGCGGCGGGGCGGCATGACTAACCACCTGTATTACGGCGACAATCTTGAGGTGTTGCGCGCGCACATCAAGGACGAATGCGTCGATCTTGTCTATCTCGATCCGCCGTTCAATTCGAACGCGACGTACAACGTGCTGTTTCGCAGCCCCGCAGGGGTCGCGAGCCAGGCGCAGATCGAGGCGTTCGAGGACACCTGGCATTGGAACGACGTAGCCGAGAAAGCCTACGACGAGGTGATGCAGGGGCCGAACTCCGATGTGGCCAACATGCTGCGGGCCATGCGCTCGTTTCTCAAAGACAACGACATGATGGCGTATCTGACCCACATGGCCGTGCGGCTGGTGGAATTGCATCGCGTGTTGAAGCCGACGGGCTCGATCTACCTGCACTGCGACCCGACCGCGAGCCATTATCTCAAGGTGCTGATGGATGCAGTGTTTGGGATTCAAAATTTTATCAACGAGATAGCGTGGAAACGCACAGGCGCGCACAGCGATGCACGGCAAGGTTCGACACACTTTGGACGGGTGCACGACTTGATACTTTTTTATGCAAAGTCCCCGAATTACACGTGGTCGTCAATTTGGAAGCCACACGACGAAGCCTACATAAAATCTCACTACAACCAGATAGATGACAAAGGTCGCCGGTTCCAATGGGACAATCTGACAGGCCCCGGAGGAGCGGCGAACGGCAATCCTTACTATGAGGTTTTAGGTGTCGGCGGGTACTGGCGATATAGCAAGCAACGCATGGAGAAACTGATTGCCGACGGGATGGTTGCTTTGCCCAACCCGGGCTCAAAGCCCCGACTTAAACGCTATCTTGATGAGCAATCCGGTACTCCTGTAACGGATTCATGGGACGATATTGCTCCACTAAACTCCCAAGCTCAAGAACGCCTCGGCTACCCCACGCAAAAGCCTGTTGCACTCCTCGAACGCATCCTCTCCGCCTCCTCCAATCCCGGCGACGTGGTGCTCGATCCTTTTTGCGGCTGCGGCACCACCGTTCACGCCGCTGAAAAGCTCGGCCGTAAGTGGATCGGTATCGACATCACACACCTGTCGGTTTCGCTCATCGAGAGGCGCTTGAAAGACGCGTTTCCCGGCATCGCTTTCGAAGTTCATGGAAGACCCAAGGATCTGGACGGTGCTAAAGACCTGGCGTTGCGCGACAAACACGATTTTCAAATCTGGGCGACAACGCAGATCGACAATGCGCAGCCGTTCCGTTCCGGAAAGAAGGGCGCCGACGGCGGGATCGATGGTCACATCTTCTTCCGCTCTGGTGCCAAGACCCACGAAAAGGCGATCATTTCGATCAAGGGCGGGGGTGTCGGCGTCAAGGACATCCGCGAGCTGATCGCTGTTGTGGACCGCGAACGGGCCAAGATCGGCATCTATGTCACGCTCGAAGCCCCGACCGGACCGATGATCAAGGAAGCCGCTGGCGCTGGCATCTACGATGGCCTGACAGGTAAGGTGCCGAAAATCCAGATCGTTACCATCGAAGACCTGTTCGCCGGCAAACAACCGAAGGTGCCGCTCCCGGAACGCGGTCTCAAGGCCGCCGCCCGCGAGGAGCGCGACGACCAGCCAGAGTTGGACATATGAACCGACCCACATCCACGATTTTGCTGTTTCTCAGCCCCTGAACCGTCCCCCCGCAAAACTCCCCCTCACTCCACACACCACACAAAAACCGGCTGTCACAGGTGAGCGGCCGCTTTACGAGCAGAGCGGAGCCATCGCCTCGCGCTCGCCCGGCTGAGAATGACATTTACCAAGCGGCGCCTGATTCACGGATCTCTCGGCTCGATTGTCCGTGTTCGGGATCGCAGGTGCTATTGGCACCAGAGCCGCGTTCAACGCAGCCGCCTCCAACATGTCTTGCACACGATGTTCATCGGTGCGTCGATACCTGGCCTGATCTTTGGGCATCGCGCCGGCAGCGCATGACAATTTTGTGACGAGCCGTGCCCGGTATTGTTGGCCAATTCGAGAAATCTGCCGGCAACAGTCCGAAGTTTATTCGTACCTGCGGCCTTGCGGAACGGGCATAAGTTCCCCATCCTCTTGCTGAGAAGAATCGCATCGAGTCGCTGATTTTTCGGCGAGCCGTTGCGTTTTCATTAAGGGAGACCGATATGCGCGCCAACAGGCTGGTAACCGTTCAACAGTCGCACCCGTTGCGACGGGTGATGATCATGGCCCTTTTGCCGCTCGCGTTGACGTTCACGCTTTTGATGGCAACTCCAGCGCCTGCAGCCGACGCCTTCAACGCGCTCAAAGGTTCTTGGTCCGGGGGCGGCAGCGCGTCGTTTGTCGGCGGAGAATCCGAGAAACTGCGCTGCACGGCGCGCTATTCGGGTGGCGGCGACAATCTCAACCTCAGCCTCAAGTGCGCCAGCTCTTCGTCCCAGATCAATCTTACCGGCTCGCTCGAAGCTAACGGCAACAAGGTTTCCGGCAGCTGGGCTGAAAACTCGTTCGGCAAAAGCGGCGGCGCCTTTGGCCGCGCGGAAGGCGGCTCGGTGCGCCTGCGCATTTCGGGCGACGCGAAAGGCTTCCTCACTCTCAACGTTTCAGGAGGCCGCCACACGGTTGCACTCTCAACCTCAGATTCGACCCTCAAAGGCGTCAATGTCAGCCTTGGCCGGCGCTAACTGAACAAAATTCTGGCCTCCCTAGACGAGAGACCCGGCCCGAGACATCTTGGCCGGGTCTTTTATTTTGCCCCATCGCACGCTTTGTGAAATCTGATTAAATATATTGTTTTCAGTTAGTTAAGATATTCCCGCCATTGACCCACGCCCGGCAACGGCAGGTGAACAGGTGCTTCAGGATCAATTCAGGCACCCTCCCATAAAACAGCGCTTATCGGCTACGGGAATAGTCCCAGCCGGACCAACGCGCCTCACTGGCGCGGCACTTAAGAGAGAGACGGGAGACCAGTCATGGCCATCGTTCGCGGCAACAACTTCAGCCAGAGCATCTACGGCACCAGCTTTAATGACAGCATCTATGCCTACGGCGGCAATGACTACATCAATGCAGGCGCTGGCAACGATATGGTTGATGGCGGCACCGGCAACGACACCATTCTTGGTGGCACCGGCTACGACACGCTTTATGGCAACACGGGCAACGACGTGGTCTACGGCCAGACCGGCAACGACTATCTGTCGGGCGGCGCGGGCGTTGACAAGCTTTACGGCGGCGACGGCAACGACCGCATCTTCGGCGGCACGGAAGGCGACTTCCTGTTCGGCGACCTTGGTGCCGATACGCTCGACGGCGGCACTGGCGCTGACATCTTGAACGGCGGCGCAAACAACGACAATCTTTACGGCAGCTCGGGCGACGACGACCTTTATGGTTCGACTGGCGACGATTTGCTCGTTGGCGGCGCGAACGACGACTATCTGTCGGGCGGCACAGGGTCCGACATGTTCGTCTTCAACTTCGCCAGCGGCGACGACCTCATCGCCGACTTCACAATCGGCGTCGATTACCTCAATTTGGCCGGCACCGGCGCGACCAGCGACTTCGACCTTATCTTGAGTGACATCGCCATCAACGGCGTGCTCTCGACCGAGATCGACTACGGTTCTGGCACAATTAAGCTCTACGGCGTTGATCAGGCCGATTTCTACGCAACGGGCTTCAACGACGTTATTTTCGCTTAAACCCAAGAACTTCGCTTAAACCCACCAACAGGGCGTGCCGACGGCAATCCAGCAGCCGGCACGTCTTCCCCCAAGGTCGCCACTAACCTCGCTCCCCGCGAGGCAATGTGTATCCGGCTGGCCACACTAAAAAGTATCTCCAGCCCTCGCCAAACCCATCAACTCAGTCGATAATGCGTTTCTGGAAATCACCCGCGACAGGGAGGGAATAACCTGTGTTTCGCGCAAAGTATGTTGTCGGCCGTTTAACGGCGATTTTGATTGCCACCACAGTTGCATTCGCAGTTTTGCCAAGACACAACTTGGCGGCCGCCGACAATCCGTTTCCGTCGCTCGCCGGAACCTGGAGCGGCAACGGTACAGCCCAGCTTGAAGGCGGGAAAACCGAGAGTTTGCGCTGCAAAGGCTATTACACGAACGGCAACAGCGGTTCGGCACTTGGCCTTTCTATCCGCTGCGCCAATGCGTCGGCTAAGGTCGAACTCCGAGCCAATCTCAACTACGCCAACGGCGCCGTCTCGGGCAGTTGGGAAGAGCGCACCTATAACCAGTCTGGCACGGTTTCCGGCAAAGCCAGCTCGAACAGAATTAGCCTTGCGATCAGTGGCGGCATTGAAGGATCGTTGTCGGTCTCGCTTGGCGGCAGCGGCAACCATTCCGTTTCCGTTTCAACGGCTGCTTCGGCGCTGAAAGGCATCAACATCTCGATGTCGCGCTGATCAATCGATACGAGCTCTTCCGGCACTCGAGAAACTTGAGGACTTTAATGCTATGCGACACGCTTCAATCTTACTCGGTGCTCTTGCCGTCGTGACAGCCTTGCCGCTCATTGTCACTAGTGCCGATGCGCGTCAGCGCCGCTACCGCCAACCCGCCGGCGATTACGTCACGGCCGAGAGCCGCCATAGCAACGGCCAGGTATCTGGCGCCGTGCGGGGAACGGAGCTTGGCCCCCAAGTACAATTGCCGACCGGCCGCTGGGTTTATTGCCGCCGCAGCTGCTCGGAAACGTTGCGCGTTGAATCAATCGACTTCAACGAAGGCGACAACATTTATCTCGGCCGCGGCACCCTCGGAAACGAATGCGGTATCTTCGGCTGCCTTGATGTCGGCCTTGGCGGTCGCGGCTACTAGATTTCACGCAAGCGGCAAGCGGCAAGCGGCAAGCGGCAAGCGGCAAGCGGATGTAACCCTTCACTCCGGTTGCCTAGTGCCGATTGCCGATTGTCCAAGAAATTTTTCCTGCGTCCGCTGCAATCACACCAAAAACGGATTGGTCTTGCGCTCGATGCCAAACTGGCTCGGGCGCCCGTGTCCGCAAATGAATGCCACATCGTCGCCAAGCGGGAATAGCTTGGTCTTGATTGCCGAAATCAGCGCCTCGTGATCGCCATAGGGAAAATCGGTGCGCCCTATCGAGCCCTGAAAAATCACATCACCCACAAGCGCGAACTTCTGCGCCTTGTTGAAAAATACGACCGAGCCCGGCGAATGTCCCGGGCAATGAAAAATCTCAAAACTATGCCCGGCAACAGTGACCGCGTCGCCTTCGTCTAGCCAGCGATCCGGCACGACGTTGCGCAGACCGTCGATCTGATACATTTTTCCCTGCTTCTCAAGCGCATCGAGCAGCAGTTTATCAGCCTTGTGCGGTCCTTCGATTTTGACGCCGAGCTTCGCGCGCAACTCATCCGCGCCGCCTGCGTGATCGAGATGTCCATGTGTCAGCAAGATCTTCTCGATTTTGATACCCGCTTCGGCAATCGCGCTTTCGATTTTATCGACATCGCCGCCGGGATCGACAACCGCGCCGGTCTTCGTCGCCTCATCCCAAATGAGCGTGCAGTTCTGTTGAAACGGCGTCACTTGGACGATCGCGGCCTTCAGAGCTGACTTTGAAACAGCGGAAGAAGTCATGAGAAAGCGAACCCCGTGATATCTGGCAAGCGGCTGAATAGATGCGTTCAATTAGACTTTTCTCACGCGTAACGCAAAGTCATCGCGCCACAACCCTAAATTGATGCGACTATTCTGACCTTGTAATAACCACGTTTAAGTTGCGATATCGCGCTTATTGGAGCCGTCCCGCAAAGTGCGGTGAACGGAAACTCCTATCACGGCGCTTTTTCCCGCAAGCCGGGCCGCCTTCATTCCATTCAACAAGTTACGGTGCAAGCCGGCGTTGGAGTTCTCATGTGTGGTATTGCTGGCGTCCTTGAACTTGGCGGACAAAAGCAACCAGAGCGCGCCACCCTTGAACGCATGGCCGACGTCATTCGCCATCGCGGACCAGACGACGCCAGCACGCTCACGATGCCCGGCATTGGGCTTGCGCACCGCCGGCTTAGCATCGTTGGCATTGCGGACGGACAACAACCCATCTTCAACGAAGCACGCACCGTTGCCGTGATCGCGAATGGCGAATTGTTCGATCACGTCGAAGTCCGCGCTAGCCTCGAAGCCAAGGGGCATGTCTTTCGCGCGCACTCAGATAGCGAGATCATCGTCCATCTCTACGAAGAATACGGCGAGGGCCTCTTCGAGCACCTCAAGGGCCAGTTCGCGTTTGCGCTTGTCGATCTCACAAAACGAATCGTGTTCCTAGTGCGCGACCGGCATGGCATTTGTCCCCTGCATTGGACCCGCCAGGGCGACCGGCTTATTTTCGGCTCCGAGATCAAAGCGCTTCTGGCGTCCGGGTTCGTTCAGCG
>JANOKZ010000038.1:0-7780 GCA_031419515.1 Hyphomicrobium sp. | reverse complement strand
GGCGCGATGCTGATGGCGCGCGCGTCCGGAGATAGTGACGGATTTTCGAGGACCGCAACACTTCTCGCGAAAGGCTTAAAGGCAAAGTCATAATGGACTTTTTTTGCCCTAATTGTCTATCGTCTAGTCGGTAGACGAAATGGTCGAAAGCCCAGAGCTTCAATTCCAACCCTGCCACAGGAGTTTACGATGTCAGCGTCTACTCATCACACTGCACCGACCCAATTCGTCGAAGCAGCAGGAATCCGTTTCGCTTATCGCCGATTCGGCAAAACGGGCGGCGTGCCACTCGTTCTCTTGCAGCACTTCACAGGCAACATGGACAACTGGGACCCTGCAGTCACCGACGGTTTTGCACGAGATAGCGAAGTTATTCTGTTCAATAACGCCGGGATTTCCACGACCAATGGTGAAACGCCAACATCGGTCGCCGGCATGGCGCGCGATGCCGCGGCGTTTATCGATGCACTCGGATTGACGTCGTGCGATCTGCTCGGCTTTTCGCTTGGCGGCATGGTTGCGCAGCAGCTTGCAATCGACCGTCCCCGGCTCGTCCGGAAACTCATACTGGCCGGGACGGGGCCGCAGGGCGGCGATGGCATGGATAAATTTTCTCCCGAGGTGCAGTCGATCTTCTTTGAGAAAAAATACGTGCCAGGCGATCTGATCTGGCTTGATCTCTTTTTCTCCCGATCAGATGCTAGCTAGGCAACTGGGCGCGCATTTTTGGAACGGATGCGGGCGCGCAAGGACGGCCGCGACCCGCCGAGCGATTTGAAGGTGGCTCAAGCGCAGCTCACGGCCGTCGCAGAGTGGGGTGCCCCGCGCAGCAATCGCTTCGCGTATTTGCAGGGCATCACGCAGCCCGCCCTCGTGATCAACGGCAATGACGATATTATCCTGCCGACAATCAACTCGTATCACCTTGCTCAGAATTTGCCGAACGCCGAGCTGATCATTTATCCAGACTCGAACCACGGTTCGCAGTACCAGAGTCCGGAACGGTTTGTCGCGCACGCTGGAATGTTTCTTCGCGCGTAAAACTGCAAGTATGAACCATTGGCACTTTTTACGGCACAATATAGGAGATATGGCTTTGACACGCGTCGTTCGCTTCCACGAGATCGGTGGCCCCGAAGTCCTTAAACTTGAAGACGTTACATTACCCGCGCCCAAGGACGGCGAAGTGCGCGTGCGCATCGAGGCCATCGGCTTAAACCGCGCGGAATCGATGTTTCGTTCAGGCGCCTACCTGGAAGCTCCCGTTTTTCCATCGACAAACGGCTATGAGGCGTCCGCGATAGTAGCTGCGCTCGGTCCGGGCGTCACTGGCATGTCTATTGGAGATGCGGTCAGCGTCATTCCAGCGTTCTCTCTAACAAAGTATGGCGTCTACGGCGACGAAGCGATTGTGCCGGTTCATGCTGTATTCAATCGCCCTGCGGGCTTAAGCGCCATTGAAGCTTCAACCGTGTGGATGGCATATCTCACTGTCTACGGCGCGATTGTCGATATCGCCAAGGTGCGGAAAGGCGATGCCGTGATCGTCACAGCGGCTTCTTCAAGCGTCGGCATCGCAGCGATCCAGGCCGTCAATTTCCTCGGCGGCATTTCGATTGCCGCAACGCGCACGCGCGTCAAGGCGCAAGCGTTGAAGGACCAAGGCGCCCAGCATGTCGTTGTTACCGATGAGCAGGATCTCGCTGCCGAGGTGATGCGCATCACAGGCGGCAAGGGTGCGCGCGTTGCGTTCGATCCCGCAGCCGGGCCGATGATCGTGAAGCTTGCGGAAGCGGCAAGCACCGGCGGTATTATTATCGAATACGGCGCGTTGAGTTCCGAACCAACACCCTATCCGCTCTTTCCCGCGCTCTCCAAGCAACTCACCATTCGCGGCTATACGCTGTTCGAATTTCTGCCCGTGCGCGAGAAAATCGAGGCAGCTGCCGCGTTCATCTATCAAGGCTTCGCAAGCGGCGCCTTCAAGCCTGTCATTGCGAAGGTCTTCAAGCTCGAAGACATCGTGGAAGCGCACCGCTATCTCGAATCCAATGCCCAGCTCGGCAAAGTCGTCGTCACGGCGAAAGGGTGAGTGCTTGGTCCAGCCCCCTCACCGCGGCAGCGTCGTAGATCCCATCAGGAACTGATCAATCGCGCTCGCAGCTTGGCGGCCTTCGCGAATGGCCCAGACGACAAGGCTCTGTCCGCGCCTAATGTCGCCCGCGCAGAAGAGCTTCGGCGAACCCGCGAGCTTGTAATCTTTTTCGGAGGCATCAAGCCCCTTGAAGCGGCCGCGCGCGACGACAGGCAAAGCGAACTCGTTCACGACATCGCCTTCGACGGGTCCAGAAAAGCCCATCGCGAACAACACAAGATCGGCATCGAGCGTGCCTTCTGTGCCAGCTACCGGCTGCATGTTGCCGTTGACGCGCGTGTAGTGCAGCTTTTTCACTTTACCGTTTTCACCCGAGAAGCCGGTTGTCGAAATCGAAAACTCGGTCTTCGCGCCTTCCGCTTGCGATGATGACACGCGCAGCTTCATCGGCCAGTGCGGCCAGTTCAGTGCCTTGTTCTCTTTCGTTGGCGGTTGCGGCATGATTTCGAGCTGCGTGACGCTTTTCGCGCCCTGGCGGAACGATGTGCCGATGCAATCGCTGCCTGTGTCGCCGCCGCCGATGACGATGACGTGCTTGTCTTTGGCCGATATTTCATGGGTGCCCGGCATTTGCGCTTCGCCAGCGACGCGCTTATTTTGCTGGGGCAGAAAATCCATGGCGTAGTGCAGGCCGTCGAGATCGCGCCCCGGCGACTTGGCGAAGAAATCGAACGGCTGCTCGGAGCCGATGGCGATCAGAACCGCGTCGTGTTTGGCTTCAAGATCTTTGGCGGAAATCGTGGTGCCGACGTGGCTGTTGCAATGGAACGTGACGCCTTCGGCTTCCATCTGCTTGACGCGGCGGGCGATCACGTCTTTTTCCATTTTGAAATCGGGAATGCCGTAAACCAGCAACCCGCCGGGGCGCGAGCTCTTCTCATAAACGTGGACGTCGTGGCCCGCGCGCGCGAGTTGCTGCGCGGCCGCCAATCCTGCGGGACCCGAACCGATGATGGCAATCTTCTTGCCGGTCTTTGTTTCGGGTGGCTGCGGCAAGACCCAGCCTTCTTCGAATGCGCGGTCTGCAATGGCGCATTCGATAGATTTGATGGTCACCGGCTTGTCGTCGATGTTCAACGTGCACGCGGCTTCGCAGGGTGCCGGACAAATGCGCCCCGTCACTTCCGGGAAGTTGTTTGTCGAATGCAGATTGAGCGCGGCTTGTTTCCAATCGCCGCGATAGACGAGATCGTTCCAATCGGGGATCTGGTTGTTGACCGGGCAACCGGTGTGACAGAACGGGATGCCGCAATCCATGCAGCGCGAGGCCTGCTTTTTGAGGTCGCCCTCGGGCAGCGGCACCACAAATTCGTGATAGTGCTTCACGCGCTCTTCGACCGGCTTGTACTTGCGGTCTTCGCGGTCGAGTTCCAGAAATCCAGTTGGCTTGCCCATGTCGTTCCAGGTTCGAGATGTCTTGATCGATTTAGTGGAATGATATACATTTAACGCATGTATATCAATGGAGGTGCGAGATGCAAGTCGCCAAATGGGGCAATAGCCTTGCAGTACGGTTGCCTGCCAAGCTTGTCGAGGAGCTTGGACTCTGCGAGGGCGACGAGATTGAAATCGTCAAAGCGCGCAGTAAAAGCCTTGAGATTCAGAAGGTCGAGCAGCGCCGGAAGGCGCTGGAAAAACTTCGCGCCATGCGCGGGCTGATCCCGGCGGACTACAAATTTTCGCGCAAAGATGCCTATGACGAGTGAGCCGTTCTTCGACACTAATGTCGTCATATATCTGGTGTCGTCTGATGCGCGGAAATCCGGCATATCGGCCGGGTTGCTGGATGCCGGCGGGCTTGTTAGCGTGCAAGTCTTGAATGAATACGCTCGTGTTCTGCGAAGAAAATTCAAGAGAAGTTGGAAGCAGGTCCGGGATGCATCCGAAAGCCTTCGGGAAGCGTGCGATGTCGTCGCTAACACTGAGGACGTGCACGTTAAGGGACTAAACCTTGCCGAGAGATACAAACTTGACGTGCATGATGCAATGATCCTTGCGACGGCAATATTGAGCGGCTGCACAATCTTGTACAGCGAAGACATGCAGCACGGACAAACTATCGAGGGGCTCACAATCACCAATCCTTTTAAAACCACGTGATCAGGCGCGTGCCTTTGATGCACGGCTTCCCGAACATGATCTTTGGATCGGCGCTGATACGTTCGTGTGTCATCAAAACGGTCTCACACTTGTCTCTTAGCGTTTTCACTCAATGCCGTGTCTCTTAAGTGTCTGGACAACAGAATTGTCGCGGTCCCAGTCGCTTTGTAGATGTCCGTCAAAGTAAAGACGAATCGTGGCTGCGGTTGCATCGAGATGTTCCATAAGTGCTGTTGAGTAAGGACGTCCTCCGACCTCTTTCATCATATCTGCAACTTTCATAGCCTTCGCGGTCAGTTCATCCAGACAAGGCTCCGTTAGCGTCGATGCCTCCAAGCCTTGTCGCTTCATTGCTTTGACTAAGTAGGCTTTCCCACTTGTCCTTGGAGCTACTGTTCCGATTAGCGAAGCTACTGTGAAGTACAATGCCGGGACTGCAATAAAACCGGCGACTATCCACCACCAACTCATCAGCGCCTCATCCCTTTCTTGTCGATGCTCTGTCAGATCTTGCCTGATGACATTCGTGCTGAGACCCCGTCCCGCATCTTCGCCAAATCAGCCAACGCACGCCGGTATTCTGTCGGCATGACCTTCTTGAACTTCGGCAGGTAACCAGCGAAATCCTTGAGGATGGCCTGCGCCTTCGCCGAGTTGGTGTAGTGTGCATGCCGCGAGATGAGCGCGTGCAAGCGTTCGACATCTTGCTCGCGCATATCAAGCATGACGTCGGCGAGCTTGCGGTTGACGTCGCCGTTGGCCTTGGCGAGCGCGGCGAGCGTCGCCTTGTCAGTCGAGATAGCCTCGAGCTGCACCATTTCCTTGTTCAAGCGGCTTTCGAAGTCGCCCTTCTCGTCGAGCACGTAAGCGATGCCGCCCGACATGCCGGCCGCGAAGTTGCGCCCCGTGTTTCCAAGCACGACCACAACTCCGCCGGTCATGTACTCGCACCCGTGGTCGCCTGTGCCTTCGACCACCGCGTATGCGCCGGAATTGCGCACCGCAAAGCGTTCTCCCGCGACGCCGCGGAAATAGCACTCGCCGGAAATCGCACCGTAAAGCACCGTGTTGCCGACGATGATGCTTTCTTCGGGCACGATCGATGATTTGGGATCGGGGCGCACGATGAGCTTACCGCCAGACAACCCTTTGCCGACATAATCGTTGCCTTCGCCCAAAAGGTCGAGCGTTACGCCGGCCGCGACCCAGGCGCCGAAGGCCTGTCCCGCAGTACCCTTGAGCGACAGCCAAATCGTGTCTTCAGGCAAACCAACGTGCCCATAGCGCTTGGCTATTTCGCCAGAAAGCATGGCGCCCGCAGAGCGGTTGACGTTTCTGATCTCAAGCTCGGCTTTGACGGCTTTCTTGGAGTCGAGTGCGGGCTTGGCGAGTTCGATGAACTTGCGGTCCAGGACTTTGTCGAGGCCGTGATCCTGGCGTTCGCAATGATGTATCGCGACGCCTTTGCCCGCTACCGGTTTGTGGAACAGTTTCGCAAAGTCGAGGCCGCGCGCCTTCCAATGTTCGATGGCGCGGTCTTTGTCCAAGTTGTCGGTTTGGCCGACCATCGCGCTCATCGTGCGGAAGCCCATTTGCGCCATCAGCTCGCGCACTTCCTCGGCAACGAAGAAGAAGTAGTTGATCACGTGCTCGGGCTTGCCGGTGAAGCGGGCGCGCAGAACCGGATCTTGCGTCGCGACGCCAACGGGGCATGTGTTCAAATGGCATTTGCGCATCATGATGCAGCCGGCCGCAATCAGCGGCGCGGTCGCAAAGCCAAACTCGTCCGCGCCGAGCAGCGCGCCAACGACCACATCGCGGCCTGTTCGCAATCCGCCATCAACCTGCACGGCAATGCGTCCACGCAGTTTGTTGACGACGAGCGTTTGGTGCGTTTCGGCAAGGCCGATTTCCCATGGGGAACCGGCATGCTTGATGGACGTCAACGGCGACGCGCCCGTGCCGCCTTCAAAGCCCGAGATCGTCACGTGATCGGCGCGCGCCTTGGCGACGCCTGCCGCGACCGTTCCCACGCCGACTTCAGAAACGAGCTTTACAGAGACGTCCGCGCGCGGGTTGACGTTCTTTAGATCGTAGATGAGCTGCGCCAGATCTTCGATCGAGTAGATGTCGTGGTGCGGCGGCGGCGAGATGAGGCCAACACCTGGCGTCGAGTGGCGCACCTTGGCAATCGTCGCGTCGACCTTGTGGCCGGGCAGCTGTCCGCCTTCGCCGGGCTTCGCGCCCTGGGCCATCTTGATCTGCATCATGTCGGAATTGATGAGGTATTCGGTCGTCACGCCAAATCGCCCCGACGCCACCTGCTTGATGGCGGAACGCATGCTGTCGCCATTCGCCATCGGCTTGAAGCGGTCGGATTCCTCGCCGCCTTCGCCGGTGTTGGACTTGCCGCCGATGCGGTTCATGGCAATCGCAAGCGTGGTGTGGGCTTCGCGCGAAATCGAGCCAAAGCTCATCGCGCCAGTCGAGAAGCGTTTGACAATTGAAGCGGCGGATTCGACTTCTTCAATAGGTATGGGTTTGCGGCCCATGCTTTCCGCCGAGCGAATGCGGAACATGCCGCGCATGGTCATGAGCTGTTCGGACTGGTCGTTGATCGACTTGGCGAAGTCGCGATACTTCTGCGGGATCTTGCCGTTCATGGCATCTTTGTTTTCGGCGCCGCGCACCGCGTGCTGCAGGTCGGCGACCGTGCCGGGACGCCACATGTGTGCTTCGCCGCGGATGCGGAAGGCGTATTCGCCGCCGACTTCAAGGGCGTTCTCTAAAACCGGAACATCGCCAAAGGACGCAGTATGGCGCTCGACTGTTTCGCGCGCGATTTCGCGCAAGCCCACGCCTTCAACTTGCGTGTGCGTGCCCGTGAAATAGCGTTCGACGAACGACGTTCTGAGGCCAACGGCATCAAAAATCTGCGCGCCGCAATAGGACTGATAGGTAGAGATGCCCATCTTGGCCATGACCTTGAGCATGGCTTTTCCGAGCGCTTTGATGAAGCGCTTCTTGACGTCGTCCTTACTGACGTTTTCGCCGAGTTCAGGCAGCATCTCGTAAAGTGTCTCAAAGGCGAGATAAGGATTGATGGCTTCGGCGCCATAACCGGCCAGCGTGCAGAACTGGTTCACTTCGTAGGCTTCGCCCGTCTCGACAACGAGGCCGACGGACGTGCGCAAACCTTGTTTGATCAAGTGGTGGTGCACGGCCGACGTCGCGAGCAGCGAGGGGATTGGAATGCGATCGGGGCCCGTTGCGCGGTCGGAGAGGATGATGATGTTGTACTCGCCCGCGCGCACGAATTCTTCAGCTTCCGCGCACACGCAATCGAGCGCTGGCCCCATGCCCGCTTCGCCCTTGTCGGCGGGGTATGTGATGTCGATTGTGACGGAGGCAAAATTGTTGTCCTTCACCGCGCCGATGCCGCGAATGCGCTCCAAGTCTTCGTTGGTCAGGATAGGCTGATCGACTTCGAGGCGCTTTTCCTTCGACGTGCCTTCGAGATCGAGA
>JANOKZ010000037.1:0-8972 GCA_031419515.1 Hyphomicrobium sp. | reverse complement strand
CACCGTCAATAGTGGCCGCCACAATAAAGGGAGACGCTGGGCCCACTTCTGCCGGTGCCAAGGTCGTCAGGGAAACAGGCAGCACCGAAAGTATTGCAAACAGCGAGGCTGCGATCGCGGCAGCTCTTTTGCCAGGCTTCAGCCACGTTAGAATTTCCACAGAATTGGTCAGGCTCAACCAGGCGTGACTAAAAGTTCCTGCCAGCCGCTCAGCGACCAAACTGTCCCTTTCCAACCAAGGGGACTCTCGCGTCAGTAGCATGCCACCAATGACCGCGGCGCTGCGATCGAGGAACGGCACCCACAGCGCTTCCGACATGGGATATGTCTTTGCCGATTGGTCCGATTTGTCGGAAAACGCCGAAATATTGAACTCCCGCATCTGCTGCGCGCCAAGTTCGGCAGAGACACGTGTCATGGTCCGTTCGACCCACTGGATCAAGGGAACGGTTCGATCAACGGTCGCAAGTCCTGAGACGGCGGCCACGACAAAGTCGGTTCTGTTGTAACGAAGCACGAAGATTTGCCGCGCACGCGTGAGCTTTCTGCCTTCGTTGGCAATCAACGCCAGAAGGTCATCTTGATTTTTTGCTTCACGTGCCTCGGCTTCGATGGCTAGCAACTGTAGAAGAGCGGCTTTGTCGTCGCCGCTCTGGCCAGGCGCCGGCAGGACATGCGCCTGCGGAACGGCCTGGCGGCTTGGTTGGGCTATGCCATCGCGCTTTGCCTGCTCGGCCATGTCAGCCCCTCGGCTCGTCGAATTGTGCCGCGCCGCTCATGCCGGATAGAATGCCGCTGGCTGCCGCATCGGCTTCAAAAAATCCCATGACCTTCACGGTCTGACTCACCGGATCGACGGCTGCTCCGATGCGCGATACGCGAGCAGGAAACGCAGCAAGAGTTTCATCAACCGTAAATACGAACGTAATTTCCGGTTTCAACCATTTGAGCCAGTCGGACGGCACAATCAGTTCGATCTCAAGTTTCTGATCTTCGATGATTGTCAGAAACGGTTTGCCGGGGGCAGGCATTTCGTGTTCATGAATGCCGAGTTCGGCAATTCGCCCGTCGAATGGGGCAACCACCTTGCATTGATCAAGCCGGGCCCGAAGTCCGCTTGCGTCCGCTTCGGTTCGCTTCACGCGCGCGCGCGAGATCTCCAGATCCGATTTCCCAACGGCCTTGTATTTGTCGAGCGTTACATTGTTCTCGAGCGCTAGCCTCATTTCGAGGGTCTGCGCTTCGGCCGCTGCCAATTCAGCCTGGTGCCGCCGGCAATCAAATTCGATGAGCACGTCGCCTTTGCGGAAGCGGTCGCCTTCCTTGAATTTTGCGGCAGCGACGGATGCCTGAAAGTCCGTCGAAATTGTTGCCTGGCTTTGCGGCCGAACCACGCCGCGTATCGGGCCCGAGGGATCGGCTGGCTCCGCAGTGACGCGGCCTTCCGCCGCAAGCAGCGCAAGTCCAGAAAAGGCTCCAACACGAACCTTATTCAGCCACTGCGACTGTCGCTTTGACACGATTTTCTCCCCGTTCAATCCATAGTTTCTGCAGCTGTGCCGTCAGATCGGACACACTCAACAGCGGATCGAGTACGTCCGAATAAGGGTCAAGTCCCATCGACGCGAAGAGGTTTGCGTAGCCATTTTGCAGACTTGCGAAAGCAATGTCGTGCTTGACCTCTGCAACGAGCGTATTCATTTCCTCGCGAATTAGGGTTTGTTCGCTTACGTGTTCCGCCTTGGCTTCCGAGCGCATCTGCTCGATCAGGCGGCGTTGAACATCAAGATATTCATCTGCCGTTTTGAGTTCGCGGCGCAGATGCAAGTAGCGCACATTGCTGACATGGACCTGGGTCAGAATGGCCATTGTGAGAGCAAGTTCGCGCTGGCGCAGAACCTCGTCTTGCAATTCCACGATCTCGTGCTTCTGCGGATACTGGAATACTTTCAGCAGATTCCAGCTTGCCTTGTAGCCCCACCCAGCCCAGTTGTTATTCAGAAGAAACTCGTTGCTATCGTAATTCAAAGCCATGTTGGGCTGAATACCGGGGAGCATTTCGAGCAGTGCGGCGTCCATTTCGCGTTCATTGATGCGCCGCTGATAAGCGATATCGCGCAACTCCGGCCGGTTGAGCATGGCGAATGTCACCATTTCCTGCGCGTTCATGCCAAGGACCGGCGATTTGGCGGTGCGCGGCGGCACAACGATCGAAAATTCCTCGTCCGGGGGAATGTTCATCAAGGCCGACAGCTGCGTCTTTGAGACTTTCAAGTCGCGCTCGAGTTCTTGAATCGTGCGTTTGACTTCCACGAGTTCGCGCTCGTAGGTCAGCGCAGTAATGGGCGAAGTGTCGCGATTGTCATAGAGCTTGCGCGTGTTCTGCAATGCCTTAGCGGCCCGGCGCTCAAGCAAGTTCAATTTGCGCATTAAGCGTTCGGCACTGACCGCGCGCCAATAGGTGGTGCGCACATCTTCAACGATGCGCTGGACGACCTTACGCTTCATTTCGGCGGAGATCAGGCTCTTGTCGGCCGCTTGCTGGGCGCGCACGTAAGACAAGCCGAAATCGAGAACGTTCCAGCTGAAACCGATATCGGCCGTCTTGATCCGTTGTTCTTGTGAAGTCGAGGTCTGGAGGCTCTCGACACCGGTATTCACATTGACGCTGTTAGAGGCACTGGGATTGTTGCGCGCCGCGTATCCGCTGTTGGCAACAACCTGCGGCAACATATTCCAATGTGTGAGATCAAGTTCTGCGATGCGAAGCGCCGTTTGCATCTCTTCGACTTTGAGGTCGAGATTGTACTTTATGGCGCGCGCCATGGCTTCATAGAGCCCGATTGCGTTAGCAGGCGTTTCCTGGTCCGCCGCCACTTCGGCAAGGTCGATCTCGGCGCGTGCCCTGATCAACTCATCGGACAAGGGCTCGGGGTGCACGGCGCAGCCTTGTAGAAGGCCTGCGAATGCCATTGCCAGGACAGCTAATGCCAGCGATCGTGTCACGAGAGATTTCACTTCAAGCGGGCGACGCGCACGTCTATCAACGAATCAGTAAGGAAGCCCTGAAACGACGTTGGCCGTCATTTCTAAACAAGATCCTAAGAACAACGCTTTGGTGCCAATTCGCCCTTGCGGCCACCAGGGCTTGCGTGTTCCCGCACGAGATGGGGCGCAATCACCATTTGCAGCGTGTTGTCTTGTTAAGAGGCGGCCTACCGCGTCTTATCTGCTCTTGCGAAGATGCACATACATAGCCCCCTCACCGCCATGCGCGGCTGCGGCTTCAGTGAAGCTGACCACAAGGGCGCGAAGATCGGGCTCTTCCAGCCAGCGGGGCACGTTGCGCTTGAGAACGCCGCGATCACGTAGAGGAATGACATCTTCGCCCTTATCGTTCGCCCGGCCTGAGAAGCTGCCTTTTCCGGTAATGATCAAGACCCAGCGCAGGCCCCGCCCATGGGCCCGAACGAGAAAAGCACGCAATGCATGATGGGCCTCGTCTTGCCGCATGCCGTGCAAATCCAGACGCGCTTCAATCTCAACCCGGCCCGAACGCAGCTTTTTGGCGTTCTTGCGATCGAAATCAGCGATCGGGGGCACAGCATTCTTGCGCGCAGCCAAGCTTGGCATTGCGTCAGGCCCGGCGCCCGCCGGTGGTTTCGCCCGGCCGCGGACGGGAGCAGTTACTGTCTCCTTTACAAGCCGCGGCGGCACCTCATCAGTGGACGCCTCGCGCGCCGCCCGCACCCGGCTTTTGGCACGCTTGAGAGGTACGATCGTTTTTGCAGTGTGGTCCCAATCGGCTGCCTCGTCGTCGTCGATATGCCGGCGGCCACCTTTCCCAGTTGGCTTCTTCAAGGTGACTGGTCCGCGATTTCTGTGCCGCTTATTCCAGAGACGGGCCGCAAGACATAAAAGCCGCCAGGGTGCTTCGTTATGCCGGCAATCTTTCCGGCCTTGTCGCCAGAGCCGAAGAAAATGTCGCCACGTTCCGGTCCCTTAATCGCCGACCCAACATCGTGCGCGATCATCAGCCGGTTGAAACCATCGGCTTTGCCCGCATGGGCAATACTGGGCGCCGCGACGAAAATAGGCGTGCCAATTGCGTGATAGCCTGTGTCGACGGCGAGGCTACGGCCGGTTTGCAGGGGAATACTCAAGGCACCCATCGCCCCTTCAGCCTCTGCGCCCTTGAGTTCGCGGAAGAAGACGTAGGACTGGTTCTTCCACATGACCGGCGCGGCGCGGGCCCTGTCATCTTTCAGCCAGGTCGCGAGGGATTTAAGCGACATGCTATCTGGGGTGAACGTGCCGCTATCAATCAATTCCCGGCCGATTGACGTGTAGGGATAACCGTTCTTCCCGTCGTAGGTAATGCGGATCAGCTCACCATCCGGAAGCTCGATCCGCGCCGAGCCCTGCACTTGCATGAAGTACACGTCTACAGGGTCGCGGAAGTACAAAAGCTCAAGGTTTTGGCCTTTTAGGCCACCCTGTTCGATCTCCGCCCGTGTCATGTGGGGCACCAAGCCGTTTACCGTTTGCCTCAGATGCGTGAACTTATGGCTTTGCGCTCCGCGCTCGCTTTCGGCAACCACATTCACGAGGTCGGACGGACGCTTGTAGATCGGTGTCTGATAGACGCTAGACGGCGCGCGCGATCCCTTGATCAGCGGCTCGTAGTATCCGGTGAGAAGTCCCGGTGTGACGGATTGATCAACGCGCTCAGGACGGAAATGCGTTTCGAAAAACATTCGTGCCGACGCGCGGGTGATCGTCTTGCCGCTTTTCGCTTGAAGAACGGCGAACTGGCAGACATCGGCCAACGCCTGAGACGTGCCCACAGCACCCGTTCGGCCACCCGATTTGGCCGCGGCTAAGACTGGTCCGCAAGAGGCCACGAAGGCCTTGAACGCCGCCAGGTGGTCATCCGTCTCCCAACCCGGCAACGCGGTGAATGGGACCGGAGTCGTCGCTATCGATTTCGCTGTCATTTTAGGAGTTGGGTTGGGTGTCATGGCCTTGTCCGCAGGACGCGCACCCTGCAAGACTTTGCTACCCTGACCGGCATCGACGCTTGGCGCAAGACCGGCTACCAAGAGACCAACGCCAAAACACGCCGCAGCCCTTGCTACGGCGCTGGTTAAGCCCCGCGTCCATTGTGCCGAACGTTGCAACCCCCCCCAGTCCCCGTAAGTTGGCCCGTAATCGTCCCCGTGATAGTGCCTAGACCTTGTTTCCCCAGGACGTGAACAACCTGATTAACCCTCACACCTGCCAATTCTGCTCTAATTCGGCGGTTGTGTCTCGACCAATTTCCAATTGGGATTGTCGAGCGCCCGCCGGCTCGAGACATCGCGGCTGAACGTCCAGATATCGGTGACTTCGGTTATTTTTTGGGGATCGCCACCGATGATAGCTCCGGCCGGATCACGCGTTGCGGTGATAAGTTCGCTCAGGAACCGAACAGTTACTGATGCGGCGCCGTTTTGCACTTCCGCTCCAACAATGTCGGCCTTCTTGATGCTGACAAACTGCTGATCGACCCGCTCGCCGCGGGCTTCGCGCTCCCCGATTGCGGCTGTAAATCCGTCATAGACGTCGCGACTCAACAGATCTTTCAAGGCCTTGCGATCGCCGCTGGCAAACGCCGAGACGATCATTTCATAGGCCCGCTGAGCACCTTGCAGGAAGGGATCAGGGTCAAAATTTCGATCTGATTTGTTGATTGCCAGCAAGCCTTCAACGGTTGCGGGATCGCTTGCGGGATAAGCCCGAATTCGCGTTTCGCCCGCGCTGATTGCGGCTTCACCCGCCTCGGGTACAATGGGCTCGTCTCGTTCCCGCCGGGGCAATGTTATGACATCGCCCTTCGAATTGGCACCCGAGGCTTCCGATTCAGACTTGTCTCGGGTTTTGAGACGCTCGACACGCGCGTCATCTTCCTCGGTTCGGTTCCCGAGGACGCTCCGCAGCTTCATGATCGCCACCACGGCAATTATGAGGGAAATGAGGGTAATTAGGTCCAACTGGCCATTCATCCCGAATTACATCCGTCTAGTCTTGAAGGACCATTGTACACCCCAGTACAGGGACCCTCCACTTTTCTCAACCTAATGTAAGCACGCTTTGTCCTGGCGCCAACTCGTTATCGCAATTGGCCGCGCCGGTTTCAGCAGCTAATGTGTACCCAAACCCGGCGGACAGCCATGCCCCAGCCCCTCAGACTTGCGTTATTTCTGACCGTACTAGCCCTTCCGCTGGTAGAAATTGCCATTCTCATAAAGGTTGGCGGCTGGCTTGGTTTTTGGCCGGTGTTGCTGATCGTAATCCTGACGGCTGTTCTCGGGTCTGCGGTTGTCCGCCAGAGAGGCATATCGGTCTTCAGCCGCGTCTTTGCGGAAATCGAGGAAGGACGCAGCGGTCTTGAACCGATGTTCGACAGCCTCCTGGCTGTTACCGCTGGCATTTTCCTCATTCTGCCGGGACTGACGACCGACTGCCTGGGCCTACTATTGCTCATACCGCCGGTGCGAAAACTGGTCGCAAGACTGGTGCTGCCGCGCGTTGTTGCTAGCCCAATGGGCGATACGCAGATATTCGAAGAGCGGTTCAAACGACGACCTTCAGATGGCAGCCCCACCACAGAGGCGTCTTCTGAGCCAATCGTTATCGACGGCGACTATGAACGACTTGGCGAGCGGACCGTTGACCCACGCGGCCCGAGGCCTGGCCAGCGATGATCAGCTAAACCATAGATTTGCGTCTCTTTCCGTGCCGTGATAGCGAGCCACCAACGCCGCACATGACGTGGCATATGCCACGGCGCGAACGGGCGCAACAGGAACTCAAGAAACAGATGACCCAGAGCAGCAATGGCCAACCGGGCAGACTGGACAACGATTCGATCATTCCGATCCAGGCGAAGGTCCTCAGTCAGTACATTAAAGACCTTTCTTTCGAGAACCCGAACATCCGGAAACTGCTCACAGGTCCGAGCCAGCCACCCAACATTAAAATCGAGGTCAACGTTCAGTCGGAGCGGATCGAAAAAGACGTCTACGAAAGCGCCATCCTCTTCAAGGCCACCGCCGCCAATGATCTGGGAACCATCTACGTCCTTGAAGCAGACTATGCCGGCCTTTTCAAAATCGAAAGCATCCCGGATCAGGCGCTTGAACCGTTCCTTATGATTTCCGGCCCCATGACACTCTTTCCGTTTCTCCGCCGCCTCATAGCCGATGTTACGCGCGAAGGTGGCTTTCCCCCGCTCTTGCTTGACCCAATCGACTTCGCGGCTCTCTATTTTAAGCGCAAACAAGACCTCGCCGGCACAACTGGTCAAAAGCTCGATTCATAAGCTGCTGCCCGGAACATCCAGGACTCATTGCCAGTACTTGAGCCAAACAGCCTTGGCACCGAGCTCCTCTATAAAGGCGCGGTGCTGGGCTATGCCGTCCGGACCGACCCGCGCGCGCAACGGCGCCGGCCGTTGTACGGCGCCAACCTTTTCTCCACGAATGCTATTACTTCCGGCTACAGGCGCCGACTTACTCTGTAGACCAAGAGCTGCTTGCCGTTCGCCAAGCAGCTCGACGTAAACTTCGGCCAACAGCATGCAATCGATGAGCGCGCCATGCTTCGTGCGCTTCGACATATCGACGCCGTAGCGTTTACAGAGTGCATCAAGACTGTTGGGTCCTGCCGGATGCTTACGCCGCGCGAGCGCCAGCGTATCGACGACGCGGCTCATCTGCAGCACTGACTTGCCAGCCAGCTCCAACTCGAAATTCAAGAACCCCATGTCAAACGGCGCGTTGTGAATGACGAGCGTGTCGGACCCGATGAAATCGAGAAACGGAGCGACGACCTTAGCAAAGAACGGCTTGTCTTTCAGGAAAGCAGTCGAGATCCCGTGAACGTTCTCGGCTTCAACCGGAACGTCTCGCTCAGGATTTATGAAGCAATGAAAGTCGCGGCCCGTGGGAATCCGATTATAGATCTCGACGCAGCCGATTTCGATAACGCGATCCCCACGTTTGGGATCAAGTCCTGTTGTTTCGGTGTCGAGAATGATTTCGCGCACTCTTTATTGCCCCCAACGGTGATTACGCAGCATCGGCCCAGTGCTTCTGGAAAGCCGCACCTTGCCGGTTCGCCAGCACATTTATAATAGTATCGATCTGGGTGTTGCAGGCGCTGACAGGGCCGCTGGTGTCCACAATAAAATCTGCCCGTTTGCGTTTTTCTTCGTCCGGCATCTGCCGTTGCGACAGTTTGGTAAGTTTCGCTTCCGACATGCCAGGCCGCGCCAGCACTCGTGCTTTCTGAATTGCCTCAGGTGCGCTCACAACGACCACGACATCGACAAGCTTTTCGGCGTTCGTCTCAAAAAGCAGCGGAATTTCAAGCACCGCCATTTTGGCTCCACGCGCCCATTCCTGCTGCAGAAACTCACCCTCTGCCTCACGCACGCGCGGATGAACGATGGCTTCGAGTGTTGCCAGTTTATGCGGCGAAGCGAGAAGTGCTGCTGACAATTTAGCCCGGTCCACTCTGCCGTGCTTCGTGGTTCCAGGGAATGCGGCTTCGATATCGCCGCTGAGCGCACGATCGTAGAGTTCATGCACTTTAGCATCCGCATCGAACACGCTGATCTCGCGGGCACGAAATTGGGCGGCCGCTGTCGATTTTCCCGTGCCGATCGATCCTGTGAGGCCAACAATCAGCATCAGCGGCCCTCAATGTCTGCGACAATGATTTGTCTGAGTTCGTCTGTGACTTCAGGCCGGACTCCGAACCACTTCTCAAAGCCGGGAACGGCCTGATGCAGCAGCATGCCAAGGCCATCGATGGTCGTCAGTCCACGCGCGCGCGCCGATTTGAGAAATGCAGTTTCAAGCGGCACATAGACAATGTCGGCAGCCACACACGCTTTGTTCACACGGGAAAAATCGATCTCAGGATCT
>JANOKZ010000036.1:0-7557 GCA_031419515.1 Hyphomicrobium sp. | reverse complement strand
CGCGGAATTCTTCAAATGCAGCATTTCGCCAAGTGCTGCGGCGGAGAGATTGGCGAGTAGCTGCTGCTCGTGATCCGGCAGTTCGTTGATGCCGTGCGGCAGTAGCGTTATCGAAATCGGCCGGCCGGACGAGCGGCCCGGCGTATAAACTGCAACGTCGATAGCGTCGGCCAGTTTTTCCCGGTCGGCGCGCCGCTCGGCCAGATCGTTGATCTCTGAGCGCCAGACGTCGGGGTTGGCGTAGCTCGCAAGATCGCCTTTGCGGTCGATCAGGACGGCGGGGATGCCGCGCAATAGTAGTTGTTCAATGAGCGACAAGGCGAGTGTGGTTTTGCCCGAACCCGATCCGCCGAGGAATGCGGCGTGGCGTTTCAAAACACTCTTGTTGAGCGTGACGGGGCGTCCGCGGTTGCCGATTTCGCGGCCCGATAGGATGCTTGAGCCGAAGGCGCCGTTCTCATCGAGAATGACGGACATGGGCAATTCGTCGTCATTGGCCGGGTTGTTGCGGTCACCGGGCGTGGCGGCAATGGCGTCAATGACCGCGTTGGCTCGATCCATGCCGGTAAGTGAGCCTTGCGGGTCGTCCATTTCCTTGGCGACGAGGCGCGGCACGGGACGGCCCAGCAGATCGAGCCGTAGCAAGTGAATGATCGAGATGAGGCTGGAGAGCGGCTTGGCGCCTTCGAGCCACTGCGTCATGCCGCTGTCGCCGCGATGGTGGGCTGTGAACTCGCGCACCGTCATCATGCGTTCCCACTCGGGGATGGGAACGAGCAACTGGCGCCCGCCGCCGTCGCGGAACTTCCGGAACGCTTGCGCGGTTTGGTTCTTCTTGTTCGGCGGAAAATCGCTGGCGCGCAGCATGAAGCAGGGCTTGCCCTGCATCGACACCAGCACCTTGTCGAGCTGACGCTTCAGGCCGCCGCCTTGGGTCGGGCGGTTACACAAGAAGACGCGGATGTCGCTGGCAAATCCTGTGCGGTGACGCACCGTCAAATCGAAGGCGGGTAAATCTTCGCCAAGCTCAAGCCGCTTGACGGTGACGTCGATGGCCCGGCCCCACTCGTCGCGGGCTAGCATCAAACTGGCAGAAAGAAAATCGACGAGTTCGTTGTCGTCGGCCGGCATTTCGGCTTCGCTCTCATTGGCGAACCGTTCCCACATTTCGCGAAACTGTACGGCTGAGACCGCCGAGGGTTCGTGCTCGTCGCCAAACCCGCTCGTTTGCCCAAGCGCCTGCGCCAAAGTGCTGATGAACGACGGCTTTTCCTGTTCGCTCCCGGGCTCGTCGCGTTCGGTGGCGGTGGCCTCGCGGACCCGTGTTTGTGCGTGCTCAAGCAGGCGCCGTGTCGAGAGCCCTGCGAATTCTTCAAAGAACTGCGGACCGAAAAACGCGGACGCATCGGGAAAGCTCAATCCCGCGCCATGCACTTCGGCCTGATGGGCAAGCCGCTTGCCGATGATGAGGCGCGCTTCTTCGGGCGTTCGTCCTTCGCGCAAAAGCACGGGGCCAGATTTCTCGATGCGATCGACGTAAGACTGCGCCACCATGGAGCGCACCTGGCCGTAGAAATCTTCCAGGCACGAAATGATGATGATCGAATTGGTCAGCCGGTTGGCGATCTGGATGACGTCGCGCACGGCGCGCTGGAACCGCTCTTCGGCGTTGTCGAAGAAGCGCAAGTCTTCCACCTGATCGATGCAGAACACCAGCGCCGAACGTTCGACTGTCCACACGAGCGCGCCAAACGCCGTGATGATTTCGAACGAGCGATCTTCGCCGCCGTTGGGGTCGAGTGCGCAAACGGCTTCGTGCGCGATCGGAGTCAGCTGGCGTCCATGCAGATACTGGCGGATGCGCTGATCAATGCGCGGATCGCGGCGCTGCATGTAAAGAAGCGCGCGCACAATGTTGATGTCGAGTTCCCAGGTTTGGAACCGGTCGCTCGCGACAATATCGTCGGCGAGTCGCAGGATGAGGCGCGCGAGTTCCGTGTCGTCAAGCTGGGCGTCGCGCAGGGTGTCGAGATCGGCCGCTGAGATGACGAGCGAATCCAGCACCAGCTTGTTGGTCAGGCGCGACAGCGCGCTCTCTCCAAAGCGGTCGGGATCGTAGGGCTTCTCGAAGGAATGAACGAGGCGGCGCAGATAAAAATCGGCGTAGTTGGTGACGTCGGGCGTCATCTGCGCATAGCCGAAATAGGCACGGCCCGCGCGGTGCGATTCCGTTCTAAGTGCCCGGATCAAATGTGTTTTTCCAGCGCCCGATTGGCCATGGAAAAGCAGAATACGGTCTTGAACATGGAAGCCGCGGCCGGAGGTGATGGTCGTCACGAGGTCGTTGAATTTGCTGCGCGCCTTGGCGTGCACTTCCGGCACGTCGACGGGATCGGCGCGCCACAGGTCGTCTTCCCAAGTAATCGAATGCTCGAACGCCTCGCTCAGCTTGTCTGGCGCGAGTGACGGAGCATAAGGTGTCTTCTTCAATGAACTGCCTTCGACGCCCATTTCGACCCTGGAAAAAAGTTCTCAGTCTTCGACGCGTACGAAGTGCCAAACGGTATTCTTGTAGAGGATCTTGGAGTCCTCGAGGTCTTTGAGACTGGTCTTGTCTTTGAGATCGGCTGTCGCCAACACCAGCTGGCCGCTGCGATGCGCCTCGGCGAGCATGCTTTTGAAAGCGATCTCAGTGAGTTCCCATTCACGGCGGGCGACGCGAATCGTCTGCCACACACGAGAAATAAACGCCTTGCGGTTGCCTGGCCAGCCCTCCGATATGGGCCGTGCCGCATCTATCACAGCGCTAGCGAATTCGCTCATGCTGGGTGCGGCCATCTTTGGCGGAGTTGAGGACAAGGGCGCGGCATCATTCGCCGCCTTTGGGGCGCGGGAAACGGGTGGTGATGCTTCATCCGCGTCATCTTCGCTCGTGCCGCCTGCTGGTCCCGTAAGGCGGCGCAGGACAGCGAGCCGAAGGGCTTCATCGGTGTCGTTCGCAGCGCCCGCAACTTCAGCTGCAAGCGCACGCACGAGTTTGCCGTCGGATGAGAACTCCCGCGGCTTGGCGAACAGCTGTCCTGCGAGGAGCCGGGCGGTATTTCCAGCTAAACCTGAGCCCTTTCCAAGACCGGTCTTGATCTTGTTGCCGAAAGCGCGTTCGAGCGCGATGACTGCGAGCTCGGCTCTGAGGTCATTGTGCGACAACGCCCGCATGAGTGCCAAACCGAAGTGCTGCTGCAACACAAGGGCAGCCAGACCATCCGGCCGATCGATAGCCTTTACCAGAGGGGCGCTCGAATGAGCGAGGCCAAGCGCACGCATGAGAAGCGCATGATTGCGCAGAGTTTCCCAAGTGGTCTTTGCAACTGGAATGGGGGCGATGAGGCCTTCGGCGCTGCGTAGTCCTCCGGGCGTGACTGTCAGTTTGCCTTTGAGATCGCTGATCAGGCCCTGGGCTGTGTAGTTGCCTATCGCCAGTTCCGCCCCGCGCCGGAAGGCTGTTCCCGGCACCTGGGGCGCGAAAAAGGCCGCAAGATCGCGCTGCAGGTCGGCGCGGGTCGCCCCGCCCATTGCAACGCGAACGAGGACCAGATCCGCAATCGTCAGCGGCGGCCGTTCGATTGAGGCGGCGCGCTGAAGTTTGCCCTGGGCTGCCGGCATGACGTGCCTCCGTTGGCGAATCGATTGATTCGGCCAGTGGAGTCTGGGCGAAAGGGCGCTCTAAACCAAGCCTCTCCATGCATCGGACAGTGGGCAAAGTCGAAGCGATTAGGCTCAAAATTTCAATTACAAGTCAGGCTTTCGCCGCGCCAGCGTCAAAATGGCGACACCTTGTTCCGGCGAGATAGTATTGGGCCAGAACGACATTGCCGCCGGGATAATCAAAAGGCGCGAGTGGTTCTGGAACGGGGGTTACGGGTATACGGGTCGAAGAGGGAACTGCATCTCATGCCTGCCACTGGCCGACATTTGTCGAGCGCCTCCTCCAGCGATTCGCACATTCTTAGCGTTAACGTGCAGTTAACGGATTTGCGGCAATGATCACGCGATCCGCACATTGTGTGCTGGGAGTAGCAGTTATGTATCGCGTTGTACTCTCTGCCCTGGCGGCCACCTCTCTGGCGGCTTGCAGCCTCGGCTCATCCTCACTCTCGTCAGGAATACCTGACAAACCCACCACGACTGCGGCCGTCACTCGGCCCGCTGTCAAAGGTGTCGGTCTCGGTGGTGATCCAAGTGTTCCGCGCGCCATCCAGATGGCGAAGCTAGACGATAAGGCGCCCCCCGGCACCTACGAAAAAGCAGCGCCCGGCGTACTCAGCGATCGCGATTACACGCGCACGCAGTTGAATGCCGAAATGGCGCGCGACATCATCAATGGCTACCGCAAGGAAAAAGGTTTGAAGCCTGTGAAGCTCAATCCCGAACTGACGGAAGCCGCCAAGGGTCATTCGCGCGATCTTTCGAAGTGGGATCGCATATCCCATTACGGGTCCGACGGCTCGAATCCCTGGGACCGCGTCAAGCGCTCCGGCTACAAAGCGCGATTGGCCGCTGAAAACGTCGGCACGGGACAGATCGATTTCACCGAAGTGATGAAGGGCTGGAAAGAAAGCCCCGGCCACAACAAGAACCTGCTTCTTGGTGACGCGGAGCACATGGGTATCGCGCTCGTGCAGGACCCGAAGACCGAATTCAAATCCTTCTGGACGCTGGTGCTTGGGTCTCCGATGTGAGGTTCGCGCCGATCCGTGAAAATTCCAAAAGGTCGGGAGCAATCCTGGCCTTTGGTGTTTTTGCGCGAATCGTCGATGCTTTAGGAAGACGACGGAGAATCAGATGAATGGGATGGGCGGATCGCATGTCGCATGGGCCGAGGGCGTCATCATCGACGGCGGCGCGGGCGACGATGTCCTGCAATCGAACGTCGGCGGCGTGCAGATGACCGGCGGCACGGGCGCGGATACGTTCTATTTCTCGGCCGGCAGTCTCGTGACGGATGCAATCGGCGAAGACACGTTCTCATTCTTCGGCGTGGTGCCGTCTCTGGCGCTCTCGTATGCAGGGAGCGAGGCTGTATGGGCAACGTCGCTGTTCGGCCTGATGAGGTTTGCGTACAATACTGCCGGAGAGATGGTCGTCAATTCGCCGATCTTCGGCAACGGCGTGGCGGATCAAATGTATTTCGCCAATCCCAACAAGGATGCACTTGCGGGGGCGCTCGCCGAGCTGGCGCGCGGGCCGTTCAAGGACAAACACGTCAAACTCGTCTTGCCGTATGCATCGGGCAAACCGCACGTCGAAGATTTGCACGCCCTCCTGGCCCGCGCGGCGGCATCAGAAACGAGGGCGGAATGACGACGCTGTGGCTAATTCTCGCGTTAATTTTGGGGCTGCTCGCCTACGGAGCATGGCGCATTTCGCGCGGGCCGGGCGGTTTGAAGCGGCTCGGCGTCGCGCTCGCCCTTGCCGTTGGCCTGCCTTACGCTGCTTGGCACATTGCGTTTCCGTCGGTCACGCACCGCTACCGGCTGACGCTCACCGCCGACGACAACGGCAGGACTGTTAACGGGTTCGGGCGTGATCGAGGTCAGTTATTGGACACAACCGCAGATTCTGACAACGGCTGAGGACCTGAGCAGCGCGCGCGGCGAAGCGGTCGTTGTCGATTTTGGAGATAAGGGCCAACTCTTCGTCCTGCTTAAAGGGGACGACAAGAATACCAATGCCAACGCGGACCGGATCGTGAGGGCGGCGTTTGGCTTGGAAAAGTTCAGCCGTGCCAATGAACGATACAGAAACCTGCGCGCTCTCAGCGGCAGCGTAGATCTGCCTGCGTCCAAGTTGCCGGTTCTGGTGCGCTTTCGCGACATCAATGACCCGAAGTCCGTCGAGCGTGTCGATCCCGCCAATCTTGCGGCAAGCTTTGGGGACGGCGTCAAACTCATCAAGGCGACGATCGAGATCACCAACGATCCCGTGACGATGGGCATCGAGAAGAGGCTGGGGTGGTTGGACATGCCGTGGGAACGGCGCAGCAAACAAGACTGGGGCCCGTTGTGGACCGGTTACGGATCGCTCAATAATTCGCATTTCAGATGGGGTACCAAGTAAAATGGATAGCAATCTGCTTCGCGCAATCCTCGCAATGGATGCCTATAACCAAGGCTACGATGCCGGTGTAGTTGGAGTTGGGAACAATATTGGCAACGCTATGTTTCTCAGGGACGCGGTAGATGCTACCGTGTTTCCTGAGGGCACCGCACAGGCAGCCAGCTTCTACGCCGTCGCCTACACGGTCGGCACCGAGACCATCATCTCGTATCGCGGCACGGACAGTTTGATCTTCGATCCGTTCACCGGCTGGCCCGTCGCCTTTGGCAGCACCACGTCGAGCCAAGCCGCAGCGGCTTCGCCCAGCGACAACGCGCCGCTTATCCTCGCGAGGGCGGGATGACGATCCTGATTGTGATTCTTGTTATCCTGGCAATTCTCGCCGCGCTCGGGTTCGGCGCCTGGAAGCTGGGGCGCGGCCGTGGTGGCTGGAAGAGATTGCTCGTGGCGTTCGCTTTGGGCGTCGCGCTTCTCTATTTGGCGTATCCAGGAGCATACACCAGTTACCGTCTGACGCTCGATGTCGAAACGCCTGATGGCATGAAGAGCGGCTCGGGGGTCGTGCGGCTCAACTATGCTGTCATTCCGCAGTTTCTGGGAAGTAGCAGTTGCGGTCATTCGGGTGTGAGCCGGGGTGAAGCCGTCACCGTCGACCTAGGTCAGCGCGGCACATTCTATGCGCTACTTGTTGGGCGGAATGAAACGACGGGTCAACCGGATCAGGGCTTGGACCCCGCCACCGCCTTCATCAAAACGCTGGCGCCGCACTTGTGGGTGAAGGCTTGTGAGCGATCAAAGATCTTCGAGTTGATGTTGCTCAAAGCCAAGGCCGAAGTGCCCTTGAAGCACATTCCATTCCTCGTGCGCTTTCGTGATGAAAAGGACCCCAAGACTGTCGAAGCCGTCGATCCTTCTAACCTTGCCGCAAGTTTTGGAGTCGGCGTGCGCTTGAAGCGCGTCACCATGGAAACGACGAGTGACGCCGTCACGACGAGTATTGAGAAGCGGTTGGGGTGGTTGGGGCAATACTACGCAATGCGATTGGATGGTGATCGCTCAGTAGCTCACGCAGTGCCTCCGCCCTCGCTTGCCAACGCACTTAGTTCTGGAACGTTTAAAGTGCCAAAGGAATAGATCATGAATGACATCTTACTCCGCGCGATCCTCGCAATGGACGCCTACAACCAGGGCTACAATCCAGGTGTCCTTGGCGTAGGTGAACAGATAGGTACTGCTACGAAATTCCTCCAAAGCGACATCAACCCAGATGAGGTCGGAGTCTCCGCTGGCTTCTACGCCGTCGCCTACGCCCTGGCCGACGGCAGCAAAGTTATTTCCTACCGCGGCACGGACAGTTTGATCTTCGATCCGTTCACCGGCTGGCCCGTCGCCTTTGGCAGCACCACGTCGAGCCAAGCCGCAGCGGCTTCGCCCAGCGAC
>JANOKZ010000035.1:0-7196 GCA_031419515.1 Hyphomicrobium sp. | reverse complement strand
CACACTTGACTCAATAGTGATGGGGTCGTGTTGCGGCTGATAAAGGGCACACAATCGCGTCACGGCGTGGGCCAGAGGGAAAATGGCCTGGAAAAGGACGAGGCGACGTAAAATGCGTATCGAGGCACTGATGACCGCTGTAGATGCAGCGGGTTATGTAATGGTTGCCGAAGACGACCTCCCCGAGGCGTTCGGCAACGAGACGACGCCCAACACGTTTGAGGCTGCGCCTGCGACTGCTTTGACCGTTTGGCAGCCTGTGTTGGCTGCTGCCGATCATCGTCAGCCGCTGCACTTGCACGCCGCGAATGCGTGGTCGTGGGTGATGGGCCGGTTCGCGAGCGGCGCGACGGCTTGATCGTTTTCGAGTTTTTTTCTCCGGCCTTGCCAAAGGCTGAGTTAGAGGGCGCGCAAGTATGTGCGCTCTTTTTTTGGGGGTTGGGGAGGTGGGCTGGTGCGCATCAATCTCTGTGCCGGGTCCACGCACGTCGTCGAGCGATGCCATGGCTGAGCATAAGTGCCCCCCATTGGGGATTTGAGGTGACGCTCGTGTGTCTGCTGTCGGTGCTGTCGGCTCAATCCGAAGTCCAATGATTAAGTCATGGATCTGCTGGTGGCACCGCACGTGCTTGTTACTTCTCAACTGGCTGGGTATTCTGGGCCCACTGACGGCATATTTCGTACGGAGCATATTCCGTCCCAATGTCGTACCAATGCACATCGGAGTGGGCAAATTTTGGGTGCTCCAAAGCTTCACGTGTAAGGCTTCGGTTACCGCCAACGCAGGCAAGGACTGCCGCCTGATTGATGTGCGCTTCATCGGGGTGACGGGCAATCAGGTCGCGCGTACCCGACATCACTTTCTGCCAGTCAGGTTTTGCAAGATTAAAGAGCAGCGCTCCGTACTGAGACCGCAAAGCGACACCGTATATTCTCGCATAATTTGCTAGCCCGTCTGAGGGTGGCGACAACGCGAGCACATTCTGTGCAAAAATTTCGAGGCTCTCCGCGCTACCCTGCCACTTAGTTAGGTGGCCAGCTGTGGCGGCCGACACGAGTGCGAAGTTTGCCGGATGCTTCTTTAGGCCCTCTTCAACGAGGGAATCGAGTTCAGAAATATCGCGACGCAGGGCAATCGTGATTTCGGCCATGAGCACGTACCAATACGGGTCTTCGGCGGTATAATTTTTGGTTGCCAGCAGCAGCGAACGGGACGATTCGAGTACGCCACGCGCTCCTGGCTCTTCATGCCAAGTCCAACTGGAGTACAGTGCCAACTGTAGGTCTCCAAGTGCCATCAGGTACCTTCCAGTGATCTCTGCTAGCTTGGGTGTAGCGGACTTCGGATACAGGTGCATCCAGCGCTCAATCTGCCCCGCCGCCTCCGGATTCAAAGACACGAGCCCAATTTGGGAATAGAAAGTCGTTAACGCGTTCTCGTAGACTTGATGCTGAGCCGCTTTTGTGGCGAGTTCGCGAGCAAAAACTTCCAAAGCCTCGAAATCGGGATTGCCGTTTTGCAACTTGCTATCAACATATTGCTGAATGTAGACCTCCTGCGCGTCCACGCCTTCGGGAAGATCATCCGCCTTGGCAAACATTGCGCCTTTGACGCAAATAGCAAGAACGACAGCGAGAACGCGAGCAAGTGACAAGGTCATCATGTTACCTTTTCCAGCTTTCCTAGAATATCACCGGGGTTTAAGAACCGCTTTACGCGTATCGCGTTCTGCAGGATTTTCTGGGGTAGCGTCGGCGAACTGGCGACAGGCGTCGAAAAATTCTGCTTGAGACCAGACAATTGCCAAAGGAAGCCCTTTAACCTGATCCATGTATTTGCGCGTGGCTTCGGCGTCACCCGCGAAACAGGAGAACTGTGCAAAGTTGTGAATGTTCCATTGCACAGGGTAACGGGAGAGCACCGTGTCCATGCTGCTCTTCATCTTTGCCCAATCCCACTTGAGACTTGGAACAGACTGCATACCAAAAATTGTTTGGATTGCGTTCCAGTAGATGCGTGCATAGACCTCGTCTCCTAGACCGGAGCGGGTTTTTTCGACTGCTGTATTGGCAAGTGCTTCTACGTCGTCGAAGGGCTTTCGGGAAAGTTGTCCGATGGCATTCGAAGCTTCGAAATAAACATCCAAATACTCCGGGAAGCGCTCAGCGCCTTCGACAGCAACCTGCAGAATGTCCTCAATCGATTCCGGCGAATTTCTCATGATGAGGATGAGAAGCGCGTAATATTGAGGGTCGGCCGATGCCACTGCCTTATTCGATTCGAGCAACGAACGCGCTTCTTTGACCTTGGCCTTCAGGGCCGGAATACCACCTGGATAGGTGTTGCGAGCCATCCGGTCGTTGAGTGCACCGGTCGCTTTGTAGAACTTAATCGCAGCATCGAAGAGGTAGGGCGTCGGCGAAGCTGGATATTTTGATTTCCATTCATCAAGCCGCTTCATTGTCCAATCTGGAAGATTGGGATCCTCTTTTCTAGTCCAATCTCTTTCCAACGTTTCAAGAAAATTGTAGGCTTTGCTCAATTTCCAAACACCGCTCTCGGTACGCTGCTTACCTTCGCGATACTGCTTAAAGAGCCCTTCCAGTTTATCAACGTTGCCTTCGTCATAGGTAATAAAAAGCCAACGCGCTTCTTCACGTATCCGACTTCTTTCTGCCAACTCGTCGTCGGGAGACGTCACGGCTTCCCGTCTACCGGCGGTGTTCATGGTTTTCTTGAAATCAAAGGGAACCGCAATCCCGCTCAGAGGGCTTTCTTCGCGCCGGTCTTTCGGCGGAGACACTTTGCCGGGTTCCGATTTATCGGCAACGTGTATCAGTTGGCGTGAGGCCGGACATTCCGCAAATGTCGCGAGATGCAGAAGCGGCGCAGCCGAAGCGTTAAAGGCCGGGCGGGAGTAAACAAGATTATAGCCAAATCCATCATCGGCCACGACACAGTTCAATACGGTGCCAAGCACAACCGCCGTCTGGCCAGTTCTCTCACCCGAATTCCAATTCGCGCGGGCTGCACCGTTGCAAAGCAAGCTGATAATTGCCGCAACTGCAAGTGCTGGAATGGCTTGTTTCATTACGGAACCCTTCACTAGGATCTCAATGCACACATCAGTGTACAGCAGAGATTCTTCGTGGTCGTTAAGGATGCCCGTTAAGCTTGGGAAAACCTTACTAGGGTGAAACAATAATCAGCATTCGTCTTCAAATGGGACGTTTACAGCGGTTTGGTCGACGTCGATATTTTCAAATTAACCTGAGGACTTGAAATCACACTCCAACCCACCACACGGCCGCAATCGCCGCCAGCGTCAACGCCAACCCCCAGCGCCAGAAGCGGCAGGTGGCGCAGGATTTCTGTCCCGCGTCTTCAGCCATTATTTGAGGTTCCCGCAAAAGCGCTGAATGCGTGTGCAAGCGTCTTTGAGACTTTCGGTCGACGCCGCGTAGGACACGCGGAACGAGGGCGAACCGGCAAAGGCCGCACCGTGAACAACCGCAACGCCCTCTTCTTCCAGAAGCGCCGTGACGAAATCCTCGTCGGTTTTGATGGCTGCGCCGCCCTTGCTGGTCTTGCCGATGAGCTTCTTGATGCTCGGGTAGACGTAGAACGCGCCCTGGGGCTTCGGGCAGACAATGCCGTTGGCCTGATTGAGCATCGACACCACGAGATCGCGGCGCGCAACGAAAGCGGCGTTGTTCTTGGCAATGAAGTCCTGCGGGCCATTCAGCGCTTCGACGCCTGCCCACTGCACGATCGACGTCGGATTTGACGTCGACTGCGATTGCAGCTTGCACATGGCTTTGATCAGGTTCTCGGGCCCCGCAGCATAGCCAAGCCGCAAGCCTGTCATGCAATAGGCTTTCGACAACCCGTTCATCGTCAGCGTGCGGTCGTAAAGCTTGGGCTCAACTTCCACGATGGTTGCGAACTTCAATCCATCATAAAGCAAGTGCTCGTACATATCGTCGGTCAACACCCACACATGCGGATGCTTCAGGAGCACGTCCGTCAGCTTTTTGAGATCGGCGGCTGAATACGCTGTCCCTGTCGGGTTTGACGGCGAATTGAAGACAAACCACTTTGTCTTCGCCGTAATGGCCGTCTCCAGCGCTTCGGGCCGGAGCTTGTAGCCGTCCTCAAGCGTCGTCTCGGCAAACACCGGCTTGCCGCCGCCAAGCAGTACGATGTCGGCATACGACACCCAGCACGGCGCCGGCATAATCACTTCGTCGCCCGGGTTCAGTGTCGCGAGCAGCGCATTATAAAGCACCTGCTTGCCGCCGGTGCCGACGGAAACTTGGGCCGGTTTATAGTCGAGATTGTTCTCGCGCTTGAACTTGGCGCAGATCGCAGCCTTCAGTTCCGGGATACCGTCAACGTCGGTGTACTTGGTCTTGCCCTGGTCGAGTGCCTTCTTGGCCGCGTCCTTGATGTTTTGCGGCGTGTCGAAGTCCGGCTCGCCCGCAGACAGCGAAACGATATCGCGTCCTTGCGCCTTCAATTGGCGGGCTTTGGTCGAGACCGCAATCGTTGCGGAGGGTTGAATGCGATTCAAACTGTCGGCGATGAAGCCCATGTCGGCATGCCCAATGTCTAGAGTTCGGGAAGGTGTCGGCGACTTCATCTCGCGCTTGCGAAATGAGCGGCGCGGAAGCTACGCCCAACGCCCTTGGACTTCAATAAGGCCTTTCGACAGATCCAACGGCAGCGGCACGGGTAACGATTTGGCAAGCAGTGGGCGGCGATACCTCCAGGCAACACGCGGCTGGGACTTGAGACGATCTGTCAAATGCACAGCAATGGCCACAATCTCGGCCAACCCTGGCCAAGATAGCAGGTTCAACTCGAAGCATAAGAGCTTCGAGTCGCTTTCGAATTTGATGCGGAGGGCAAGCCGATGACGGTTTCTGAGGCCAGACTAAGTGAAACGGACCCCAACAACGGGGCCAGCGTCAGCGCCGGCCGGCGCGAACTGCGATATGCCGTCTTCCGGCCCGCACTCGATGCCTGCGCCGCTTTCGGCCTGTTTGTGCTCGTGTCCCTGGCGCTGACCAGCGCCCCCTCGTCCGCCAGCCCCCACCGCTATTTGAACCCAATACCGGCGGTTACCGCTCTCGCATATCCCGCGCTTGCGGTGCCCGGCGACCTGGAGACTACGAAGATCGCCTTCAAGGCTTCGAATGCAGCGGACGGCGCGGTCTACCGGCAGACCGATGCAACCGCCTCTTGGCTGTTGTTAACCCTTGCTTTTTCTGTTCTAGCCGCCTTCAATATGGCCTTGATCCGGCATTTGCGTCAGGCCTATGCCAATCCGCGCAAGCGCTCTCAATCGTAGGCAATACCGGCATCGCCACAAACCTAAACCACAATTTCTACGTAGATCGTCTAACGGTCTCTTAAAACGGTCTCTTTAGGAGACCATCACTGTGCTGGTCCGCAAAGCACAGAATCCCCGTATACTCGAATCGCAACAGGAGAAACCGTCATGTGGAAGCGATTGATCCGGACCTCGATTTCAAGCCGGCTTTTGGCGGCACTCACCTTGACGGCTTTCGGTGGCGTACTGTTCGCTGCCGGCAACTCCGAAAATCTTTTGCGATCGAGCTTTGATCAGGCCATTCGCAAGAGCGCGCAAGCTCCTGTGACCCAAGCGTCCCGCATCCCAGTTTCAGGCAGCGAAGACTTTTGGCTCACCGCCTTGACACGCAATGGGACCAACGACGGCGGTCAACCTGTTTCAAAATCCGTGAGCATCGGCGATCGCATTTCCATGACCTTGAGCGGACTTGAGAAAAGCCTCGAAGTCGCGTCCGTCTCGGAATTCGATCCCAAAACCACCGAGATCGATACCCGCACACGCTCCGTACGCCTCGTCCTAGTAACAGCGCGCGATACCAGCGACAGCCGCGCGCGCCCGATCCGGTTTGTGATGGAACTTGAGACCTCGCCCGAACAAGGTGTGGCGGCCGCACCGGCAAAGACCCTTTAAGCTTCGTCCCGAGCCGGCCTTGTCAGGCAGTGAGCAGCCCGGCATAAACGAACGAGTTGCGCGGCGCGCTTTTATAGCGCCCGCAGTCCTTCGTGATGGCGCCCATCACGACGAAGCAGCAACAGTAGTGACAAGGACCGAGCGATGCGTCTCAATCCGCCGACAATTGCCTTGTTCCTGATCTCGTTGGCACTTGCAAGTTTGGCTCTCGTTACCAAACTGGGCTTCATTCCGATCCCGCGCTACCTGCCGCATCAGGAATTCTGGCTGGCGATTTCCGCCTACTTCACGCTCATGATTGGCAATATCGTCAACGGGCTTTGAGCCACGCACCTCACGTCACCACGCAATACTTTTCTTATCGCGGAAAAAGCCGCCCGTGGGCCCATCGGCAGCCAACGTTGCCAGCCATACCGCCGTCTCGGCGCCCTGCTCAACAGACCGGGCGGCATCTCGTCCGCCCATGTCCGTTCTCACCCATCCCGGATCAACGGCGTTGATCTCTATGTCGGCGCCATCGTGCGCGACTTCGGCAGCGGCGATGCACGTCAGCGCATTCAAAGCCGCTTTTGAAATGCGATAGCCGGGAAAACCCATGCCCATGTGAGCAAGCTGCCCGGCCGCCGACGATACGTTGACGACGCGGCCGTACCTTTGCCGCCGCATGCCCGGCACAACGGCACGGATCAACTCTAGCGGCCCGATGAGGTTGGTTTCAAAAGTCGCGCGCATCGTCTCTGGTACCAGATCGAACACACTCGCATCGAACCCGCCGGGGCCATCGATCAGGATGGCCGCATTGTTAACGAGAATATCTATGGGGCCGAAATCACCTTCGACTTGCGCCACGGCACGCGCAATACTTTCAGCCCGCGACACATCAAGAGTGACAACGGACGCATCAAGCCCTTGCGCCTTGAGTTGCCCCGCTGCGGCCAATCCCTTATCAAGTTCGCGCGCTGCGAGCACCGTACGCACGCCCCTCGCCGCGAGCTGGCGCACAATCTCCAACCCAATCCCGCGATTGGCGCCTGTGACGAGGGCGAGGTGAGGAGTTTTATTCACAGGGACTAGGTCATAGACTCATTAAATCGCATCCAAATTCGAATCGCAGCAAGTTTGACTGATGCCAGAAAGTTGGCGTCGTGCTTGTCGAAGCGTGTCGCAACGGCACGATAATGCTTGATG
>JANOKZ010000034.1:0-3275 GCA_031419515.1 Hyphomicrobium sp. | reverse complement strand
GCACATTTGACGGGTCCGGGTGATGTGTCGAGCCTTCGCCCCCGTTATATTGCGTCCCGTTGACTTGCTACAGCTTGAGACGTCACGAGCGCCACGACCGAAACGAGTATTACGATCCCGACAGCAGCGACAATGAAAATTGAGAGTTTCGCTCACGCAGGTGCTGGCGCCGCAGGCGGAGATTGCCGCCTAAACGGTTGCCCCCTCACTTCCGCGCGCCGCGAAAGCCCGTGGCCAAGACGTAAAGTTCGGCTGAATCCGCGCGGCTCGCTGGCGGCTTGACGTGTTTGACGGATTTGAAATTCTTCTTCAGCAGATCGAGCAGATCGTGCTCCGTCCCGCCTTGAAAGACTTTGCAAAGAAACGTCCCGCCTGGTGTCAAAACATCGACCGCAAAGGCGGCCGCCAATTCAGCCAGACCCATAATACGCAAGTGATCCGTATTTGTGTGCCCTACCGTCGGCGCGGCCATGTCGGACAACACGATGTCGGCGCCCCCATCGCGCAGCATGGATTTGAGCTTGGCTTCCGCACTTTCGTCCGTGAAATCCAACTCCACAATTTCAACACCGGCAATCGGTTCCATGCCGAGATAATCGATGGCGACAACTTGGCCCTTGCCCTCAAGAGACTTGACGCTTTCTGCCGCGATCTGGCTCCAGCCGCCCGGCGCCGCGCCGAGATCGACAACCCGCTGCCCCGCTTTCAGCAGATGATGACGCGCATCAATTTCTTTCAGTTTGTAAGCCGCACGCGAACGCATGCCCTCGCGCTTGGCAGCGGCCACATAGGGATCGTTGAGTTGCCGCTCAAGCCAGCGCTGCGAGGACGCGGAATGCTTGCGCGCATTCTTAAGGCTGGTCCGCATTTGCCGCTGGCCGCCGCCTGGACCGAGAATCGACTTACTCGTCGGACCTTTTGCCGGACCCTTGCTCACGTTACGTCTCCGTTCGGTCCATCGTTGCTAAAGCCCATTGGGCGCGCTGTGCGGCGTCTGCGTCCCTGCCGCCAAACTCCGTCCTCGAGCATAAGAGACGTGAGAATGCCTTCACGCAGACCCCTGTCGGCGACGCGCAATCTCTCGGCCGGCCACATCCTGAGCACAGCTTCAAGAATAGCGCAGCCCGCCAGAACCAAGTCGGCGCGATCGCGGCCAATGCAAGGTTCCGCAATACGCTGCTCGTATGTCTTGTTCAAAAGCGACTGCGTCACGCCCGCAACGTCGGGTACCTTCAACCAGCAGCCATCGACTTTATTGCGATCGTAGCGCGCAAGCCCGAGTAGGATTCCGGCAATCGTCGTAACCGTTCCTGAGGTGCCAAGCAAATGCACCGGCCGGCCGGCGAATTTCTGCCTGAAAGCGTGACGATCTTCAAAGGGCTGGAGCATATTGGTCACGGACGCAACCATCGCTTCGAAACTTTGATGCGTGACGCTGCGTCCATCAAAACGCTCGGCCAAGCTGACGACGCCGACAGGCAGCGACGTCCACGCGGCTATGGCTTCATCTGCCGCAAGCCGGCCGCCCGGCCCGCGCCGCCGCGCGCCGTCGCGAGTGAGATCCAAACATATGATTTCCGACGACCCGCCGCCAATATCGAAGACGAGGACATAGTCGACAGCCGGGTCGATCAGAGACACGCACCCCGAGACGGCCAGCCGCGCTTCATGTTCGGGACTGAGAATTTCGAGATCGAGCCCGCAGCGATCGCGCACTCTGGCGATGAACTCCGGCCCGTTGCCGGCCACACGGCAAGCTTCTGTCGCAACAAATCTTGCGCGCGAGACCTCATGACGCTCGAGCTTCCCAGCACACACTTTGAGTGCGTCGATCGTCCTGTGCATGGCGGCTTCAGAAAGATGCCCGTTTTGTCCCAAGCCTTCGCCTAAGCGGATAATCCGCGAGAAGGCATCGACGACACGAAAGCCGCGCCGCGACGGACGGGCGAGCAGCAGGCGGCAATTGTTGGTGCCGAGATCCAGCGCGCCATAAACGCTGTTCTTCGCAGTCGCGCGCTTGTGCTGAGGTGACAGCGGTTGATGTGGTTGACCGGCTGGGCCGGACGCCACGTTGACTGCGCCCGGTTCTCCGGCGCCGTTGGGTGAGCCGCTTGATGCCGTTCCGGTCTCAAGCTGCCCGTTGCGGGCGCCCGAGGGATCATGAATTGTATTCACACCACGTCTCCAGGGCCTGGCATAGCAGCGCCGCTCGGTTGTCGAGCGCCAGCTGCGATCATCAGGCCTGTTTCTGGACCAAACTTGAACCTACCTTATCAGGTCGCAGCGGTGCGTAAAGCGGCGGGTTGCGGGCCTTAGCGAAGTTAAGCATTGTGTTTGCAAATGCCGCGGAGTTTCGCCCTCATGTTTTCCCAACCGCATCCGCTCGTTGCAGCTTTGGTATGTTCAATAACAGTGGCGCTGACCGCAGTCCTCTGGGGGCGGCTTTGCGATCCCAGCAACGCAGCAACTGCCGCAGAACCAGGCAATGCTGTCGCCCTGCCCATCGAACAGATCGCCAGCCGTCTAAAGAGCGCCTATCCCGGCTTGATCAAGGATCTTGACGGCAACGACGTCGTCTTTGCCGACGGCACGCGGCTTCCACTCGACGACGGTCAAATCAATAAGAGCTTTGATGACTGGCTTGAGGCGCCAGATATCGAAGATATGTTTCGTATTCCATACGTGGCTGGTGACGCGAAAAGTTCGCCAGCGATCAACTCCGATCCAGGCCGCGCGCGCAACAGCGCGTTCTTCGCTCATGTCTATGGCGATTGCCGCAGCAGTAACTTTGCCAAGTCCCTGGTCGATGTCGTCTGGCTGCCGAAGAAATCCGGGCAAAAACTGAAAGTGTCCAAGACCAACGGCGCCGCTGATCGCCTCGCAGCCGTATCGCAAGAACTCGACGCCTTGCCGGCGACCTTCGACGCGTATCTCTTTCCATCGGCCGGTACATATAATTGCCGCGTCGTTGCCGGCACGAAGAATATGTCGGCGCACAGCTATGGCATCGCCATCGATATCGCGCTGAAGCATGCGCACTATTGGCGCTGGACAAAGACTGCGGCCGCGAGCCCGATTACATACAAGAATGAGATCCCGATGGAGATCGTGCGAATTTTTGAGAAGCACGGCTTTATCTGGGGCGGCAAGTGGCATCACTACGATACGATGCACTTCGAATACCGGCCCGAGCTGCTGCCGCCGCAAACGCCGTTGGCTGGGGCGAGGCAATAGGCAGTGGGCAGTGGTGGGTTGGCAGTTGCGCGGCTGATGGC
>JANOKZ010000033.1:0-3438 GCA_031419515.1 Hyphomicrobium sp. | reverse complement strand
CTCAAACCCGGTGAACTGCAAGTGGAAGTGTCGTCACCCATTGTTTCAGCTTATCGAGGTGGTCCGATGCAATATGAAGTACTCTCGCGTGCCCTTGCCTATGTCTCCTGCCTTTCGACAATGAGCCTCTTTGCGACGACGGTGGCCATGGCGGCCGTCAGCGTCGGAAAGATCAGGTCTCCGGCCAATTGCGGGCCGGTTGCCTGTGTGACCCTTGCTGCCAAGACGCCAGCCAGCCCATACGGCGGCGCCTATGGCGGCTTGACGAGCAAGGCCCATGTCGAAGCGGTAGCAGCGATCCTCTGGTCCAAAAAAATATGATGTGACTGCCCGCGGCGTCAGCGCTCGCCGCGGCACAACAAACGCATGGACTGATCGATCTGCGGGTGCTCTCTCCCCGCCAGCCGGCTTGGTCTAGTGCAAAAACAGAAAGAGCGTAGGCCTTGCTAGCCTGCGCTCTTCTGCTTTTTGACGATACCATCGATCTCTTGGAGTTCGCGCAGCAAGCGCTCAAAATCCTTGAGCGGCACCATATTCGGCCCGTCGGACGGCGCATGATCGGGATCTTGATGCGTCTCGATGAAGAGACCCGCGACGCCCGCCGCAACCGCCGCCCGCGCAAGAACCGGCACAAAGCGCCGGTCCCCGCCCGACGATGTCCCTTGTCCGCCCGGTTGCTGCACTGCGTGGGTCGCATCGAAAATCACAGGCGCGCCCATTTCCGCCATTTGCGGTAGGGCGCGCATGTCAACAACAAGCGTATTGTATCCAAAGCTTGAGCCGCGCTCTGTCACGAGCACGTTGGCATTTCCGCTACCCGTCACCTTGGCAACGACGTTTTTCATGTCCCACGGAGCAAGGAACTGGCCCTTCTTGATCTTGATCACGCGGCCAGTTTGTGCCGCCGCAATTAAAAGATCGGTCTGGCGGCAAAGAAATGCTGGAATCTGCAGAATATCCACCACTTCGGCGACCGGCGCGCACTGGCTGATGTCGTGGATGTCTGTCACGACTGGCAGCCTAAGCGTCTCTTTGATTTCAGCAAATATCGGCAGTGCGTCCTTGAGGCCTATTCCGCGCTTGCCACCCAGTGACGTGCGATTGGCTTTGTCGAAAGAGGCCTTGAAAACTAAGCCAATGCCTAGGCGCGCCGCGATTTCCTTCAGTGCGGAGGCCATTTCAAGGGCGTGTGCGCGGCTTTCCATCTGACACGGCCCCGCCAGCACTGCGATGGGCGCGTCGTTGGCAAAAATCACATTACCAGCGCTTACGCGGGCGTTCGGCTTCAGGGATTCGTGTTTGCTCATGGGGTCTTATAGCTGGCCAACACCGGCCCGGCGAGGCCTGAGCCCTTTCCAATCCTGGGGATAGTCCTCAAAACGCAAAAACGGCGGCCTTTTGGGCCGCCATTTCTAGAACCTTTCGGTTCGCAGTCGAATTAGATCAAGTCGATTTCGGCTGGGAGGTAGCTCGTAACTTCGAGGCCGACTTCGGTTTCGCGAACTTCCGGTTTCATCCAGGTCTTCATGATGTCTCTCCTCAGAATTTCAGATCACAGGGAACCCCTGTTGACGTGGTGTGTAGCGGGTCCATCGCGCAAAAGCCAATAGCTTTTCTCTCACGCATTCCAAACTTTTTGTGATCGAAATCAGTGGGTTGTTATATCATAACAGTATGGGTTCGGAAGCCGAGCGGTTTCAACGCGACACCGGGTGAATTTACGAGCCGCCTGCGGAGTGGCGCAGCAATATCTGTTTAGTCTTGCGTAATGCCTGCTGGAGGCCCTTTCAGCCGGCCTCGCTAGGGGTGGGACCGGCTTCCTGCGAAGGGGCTCTATCGCGCTCCAGAACCGCCAGCGCGATTCGCAGCCGCCCCTCACCTGCACCGCCTATTTAACGATCCCACTCACATGGTTAGCTTTAACCATATGCCGCGCAAACCAGCACGGAAAACGTGCTATACTTTCGCCGTTAGAAGAGTGTCAGCTCCTGACCGCAAACAATCAGAACTCGAATCTTGGGGAAGTCTCATGCTCGCAGAACTCGGATGGCTCCAGCCGGTACTCATCGGCGCGGCCGTCGTATTTTTTCTGGACCTCATCGGCAATATGCTGTCGTTCTCGAACCGCTTCGTGAACGCGCTGACGACGGCGCTCATCTTCGCAGTGCTGTTTGGTTCGCTCATTCACCTTGGCATCGTCCAGCTCGATGTGAAGGCTGTTCCATTGCCAGCGGCAGCAACCGCTCCGGCACCAGCTCCGGCGAACTGATCCTCCAGATCGCAGAACGACGAAATCAAAAAAGCCATCCTGGTGAAATACCGGGATGGCTTTTTTCTGGCCGAACCGTTGCCGGACTTCGGGGCGAACTATTTCGCCGGGCACTCTTTGCGCAATTCTGTGCGCACGATCATTGTCACTTGGGTGCGGGCGGCTTCGGGTAATTCTGCTTCCGAGTCCGGCACTATTGGCTTGCAATGCTTGGCGTCCGCTTTCGCGGGGTCACAAAACCCATTGTTGGTGAAGAATTCGATGCGCCGCTCGGCGAGTTCTGGGCACGCGAGGCTGTCGTAACCCATGGCAAGTGCCGAGTGCGCTGAAAGCGAAAACACGGCGGCGGCGGACAATACGGAAGTCGAGCGGCGTGACGGCATAATCAAAATCCCCTTCGCCATTGAATTCGCCATTGTAACAGCAGGTTCGCCTCCAAGGCCCCTGCGCCGAAGTACGATAACATGGCCCCTCGCATTACATTCCGCGAAATCCCGCAAGCAAAGCAACCGGATTCAAAACCGGCGGCCTGCGCGGCACGCTATTTGTGTTCATCGAGGCGCAATAGGCCGCCACGCCGCAAACTCCGGCCCGCGACATCTCGCCTGCCGCAGGTTGTATCGGGGTCCCGCAGCGGTCTATTGTCAGCCAACTTGTGTCCGTCAGTTTGGCTCGCTTCTAAACCTCGGTAGGTTTCCCTATGCTCAAGTCCATCGCAATCTGCGCTGCCCTCACACTGGCGCTCATATCGCCCGCAACGGCTCAGGACGTGTCACAGTCCGTGGAGCCCGCCACGGCGGCCGCTGCAGCCGGCGAGGTCCCGCAAGCCGTCAAGGATGCGTGCAAGGATGACTACGAGACCCATTGCAGCGCCCATGCGCCCGAAAGCGCGACGGCGCGGGACTGCATGGCGCACGCGTTCGAACATCTGTCGGACCCGTGCGTCACGGCGATCCTGGACAGCCCTTTGGTAGAACAAGAGCAGCAGCGCGTCGCGAATGCGCGGGAAAGCGATGCGACCGCCGCGAGTCCTGCGCGCAAAGTACGATCCGCCAAGCCCGTTATTACCCGCGCCGCAAAAGCAAAACGTGCGGCGCCTGAAAAATATGCTGGGACTAAAAACAAGCGGCACGTCGCGCAGCGCGCGAGCGCTAAGCCGCGCAGCGTAA
>JANOKZ010000032.1:0-5387 GCA_031419515.1 Hyphomicrobium sp. | reverse complement strand
AAAGGCGCAAAGCGTACGGTGACCAAACTCTGGAAGTTGATCGGTAAGCTCGTCAAATCGTTTGCACCCGACGAATGCGCCAACTACTTTCGTCACGCCGGTTACCGGAGCTGAGCCACATCAAGCGGAATCGGCTCTAGCAGCGGCGTGCCGCGGCGGACGACGACACGTTGGCAAGTCCGGCTAAAGCCAAGATCAAGCGTTCAGCGAGCGTGTCTTCCAGTGACGAGGATAGGCGGGCCGCTTTCGCTGTTTCCCCGATGCGTTTCAAGGCTTGATCGAGGCCACCCCGCGTCCAGCGGCGGCATTGGCTGGCAAAGGCATCGCGTTGTTTGAAATGGAGTGGCGGTCTCAGGCCTCGAAGAGCGTCGTCAAGACTGCGCCCTTGATCAATCTCACCGCGGATCCGGTGGAGTTTTAGAAAATAGCGCTGCGTGATGAGAATAATTGCCTGGGCGCTTTCGCCGGATGCGATAGCGCGGCCCAGATCGGTAATTGCCCGTGTCGAGTCTCCTCCTGCTGCGGCTTCAGGGATCTTTTCGAGTGCCAAATCGGCGGCGTCGCCGACGATTTGATCGACGTCTTCGGCCGTTATGGTTTCGCGGCCGCTGGCATAAATGGCGAGTTTCTCTATTTCGGCTCGTGACAGCGACCGGTCGGCGCCAAGACGCGACAGGAGGAGCTCGCGTCCGCCGGGCGTTATGCGAATTTTGAACGACGAAAGAACTTCGCTGATAAGTCCTTCAATTGCGGCGTCATCGTCTGGGTAGCAGGCGACGGCTGCGGTGTGTGCGGCGCCCTCGAAGAGTGACCGCAGGGCGTCGTCGGCTTTAAGGTTGCCGGCTTCGACGATCAGGAAGCCTTCCAATTGGCCTTGATTGAGCAAGGGCTTGAGAAGCACAGCGGACAAGCGCCGTCCGGCCGTCGCACGCACTATCTTGCGCCCAGAAAACATTGGCCGTGTTTCGAGTTCGACAAAGAGGCGCCCGGTATCTTCATCCAGGTCGCTGTCATCGAGCCGGAGGATTTCACCTTCTGGATTTTCGCGCGCCGCCAGAAGGCGCGCCAATTGTCCAGAGCGCTCGCTGACCAGCCCTGGGTCTGTGCCGAAAAATAAGACAGCAACGAGCGAAGCTGGTGGAGACTTGAGAAACGATGCTGCCTGCCCGGCTTTTACAGCGACCATTGAAGGCACCTCAGGCGCGGCAGACGCGTTGGCCCGCCCAACGTCAAACGGGCTGAGCTAGATACGCCAGCAAGCGTGTGCGCAGTTCCTCGCCTACTGTTTTGGCGGCGCGGTTCTCAGCGTCTTCGCGGGCACGAACATTGGCAAAAATCGATGTCAGGCGTTCAAAGCCCGCGCGTCCATAACTGCGGCCGGTTAGAACCACCTTTTTGTCGGCAATACGGACCAGCGTATAAGATGCGTCGAGGTTATATATCTGGCCGCGCGCGTTGCCATCGATTTTGACGAGCGTTGACGATACGGATTCGCGTACGGCCACATCGAGCCGGTACTCGGGAGGTAGTGCTTCGCCGCCGCCGGTTGCCTGGAAAATGAATTCGTTTCTCAGGCGTTGGCCAATGCGGCCGGGAATGGGCGCGATATCGACGGTTGCCAGTTTTTCTTGGACCCCGGCCCCGCCAAGTTCTGACGAGCCGTAGAGCGGGCGGAAACTTGACCCGCCGTCCGCGCAACCAGCTATTGCCAGCGCGCCTGCAAGTCCAAGCACCGCGCCAGCAGTCCGCAAGGTTTTCACCAACCGCGAAGCAGTGCCGATTTTCATTTCAGCCGACAACATTCACGATCCTTTGCGGCACCACGATAACCTTTTTAACCGGCCGGCCTTCGAGTGCCTTGATAACCGGTTCAAGCTTTAATGCCGCTGCTTCCACGTCCGCATTGGCGGCGGACCGGGAAATCACGAGCTCGTCCCGGCGTTTGCCGTTTACCTGTACGGCAATGGTCACTTGATCGTCAACGAGCAGGGCCGCCTCGGGGGCGGGCCAGGGTTCGTTCGCGAGCAACGTGTTGTATCCAAGCCGCGCCCAGCATTCTTCAGCCAAATGCGGCATCATCGGGCCGATCATGCGAATGAGCAGTTCTCCGGCCTCCCGGGCGGCCCAATCGAGGCCTTCACCTGACTTGGATAGGCCGGATTGGAGCACATTGGCGAATTCATGGACCTGGGCAACCGCGACGTTAAACCGGAGCCCTTCAATCGTTTTGCCAACCTGATCGAGGGCCCGGTGGGCGGCTTTGCGCACTTCGATCGCTTCGGCGCCGAACTTTGCTGATTTCGCCCCGAGCTTGGCCGGGTATTTTTCAGCAATCTCATCGACGATGCGCCAGATCCGCTGGATGAAGCGGCCGGCACCTGCAACACCGGCTTCAGTCCAAATGACATCGCGCTCGGGCGGGCTGTCGGACAGCATGAACCAGCGGGCGCAATCGGCGCCGTAGTGGGCGATGATATCGTCCGGATCGACGAGGTTCTTTTTCGACTTCGACATTTTCTCAATTGAGCCGATCAGGGCCGGGCGCCCGCTCGAAATCTCAATGGCCTTGCGTTCGCCGCCTTCGCCTTCGAATTTTACGTCGCTTGGCAGCAACCAGTACCCGTCTTGTGACTTGTAAGTTTCGTGAGTCACCATGCCCTGCGTAAAGAGCGCGCCGAACGGTTCGCGTGTGTTGCCCTGGAACGCGAGATGGCCTGTGTCGCACATGGCGCGGGCAAAGAAGCGCGAATAGAGCAAATGCAAAATCGCGTGCTCGATGCCGCCGATATACTGATCGACTGGCAGCCAGTATTGCGCGGCTTTTTTGTCAACCGGCGCATCGGATTTTGGCGCGGTAAAGCGCACGTAGTACCAGGAGCTATCGACGAAGGTATCCATAGTGTCGGTTTCGCGCGTCGCGGGTTTCCCACATTTTGGACAGGCGCAGTTTTTCCACGTCGGGTGCCGGTCGAGCGGATTGCCTGGCTTATCGAACGTCGCATCTTCCGGAAGCTCAATTGGCAGGTCTTTTTCGTTGACCGGAACCACGCCGCAATCCTTGCAGTGCACAATCGGAATTGGGCAGCCCCAATAGCGTTGGCGCGAAATACCCCAGTCGCGTAGGCGGAAATTGACTTTCCGTTGGCCTTGCGGCTGCGCGCCGAGTTTTTTATTTTCGAGACGTTTCGCGGTTTCCTCGAACGCCGCCGTCGTCGAAAGTCCGTCTAGAAAGCGCGAATTGATCATCACGCCATCATCGACGTAGGCTTTGTTCTTCAGCGCGAATGTCTTGGCGTCTTCGCCGGGCGGCAGGATCACGGGCACAACGGGGAGATTGTAACGGCGCGCGAAATCCATGTCGCGCTGATCGCCAGATGGGCACCCGAAGATCGCGCCGGTGCCGTAGTCCATGAGCACGAAATTGGCGACGTAGATCGGCACTTGCCATTCTTTGTCGAAGGGATGAACGGCACGCAGCCCTGTATCGAATCCGAGCTTTTCAGCGGCCTCAATGTCGGCGACAGACGTGCCCATGCGCCGGCATTCCTCGCAGAACGCGGCGAGCGCTGCGTTCTTTACAGCCGCGGCCTTGGCGATCGGATGGTCGGCAGCGACGGCGACGAACGACGCGCCAAAAAGCGTATCGGGCCGCGTCGTGTAGACTTCGACTTCGCTCATACCTATGGGCGCCGTTTTGGCGTCAAGCGCCCAACGGATCAACATGCCTTCCGAGCGGCCAATCCAGTTCGCCTGCATGAGACGCACTTTTTCCGGCCAGTTGGTCAGTGTTTCGAGATCGTCCAGCAGCTCTTGCGCATAGTCGGTGATTTTGAAAAACCACTGCGTCAGCTCGCGTTGTTCGACAAGCGCGCCTGAGCGCCAGCCGCGCCCGTCGATGACCTGTTCGTTCGCCAGCACGGTGTGATCGACCGGATCCCAATTCACTTTCGACGATTTGCGATAGGCGATGCCCTTCTTGAGGAAATCGAGAAACAGCTTCTGCTGATGCTGATAATAGTCGGGCGAGCAGGTCGCGATTTCGCGTGACCAATCGAGCGACAGCCCCATGGATTTGAGCTGCCCGCGCATGGTGTCGATGTTCAGGTCAGTCCATTTGCCGGGATGGACTTTGCGTTCCATGGCGGCGTTCTCGGCCGGCATGCCAAATCCGTCCCAGCCCATGGGGTGGAGCACGTTGAAGCCCTTCATGCGCTTGTAGCGGGCGAACACATCTCCCATGGCGTAGTTGCGCACGTGACCCATGTGGATGCGCCCCGAAGGGTAGGGGAACATCTCAAGGACGTAGCACTTGGGGCCTTTTTCGTTCGCCCCGGCGCGGAAAATGTCAGCCTTTTCCCAGGCTTGCTGCCAATGTTTCTCGCGTGCGGGCGCGTTGTAGCGTTCGGATGCCATAGGGGCTCAGGGTCTCTTTGTTCTTTTGATCTTTAGGGTTTCGGCGCGTAAAGAGCCTGAAAGGGTGCCACTGGTCAAGGTGAGCCCGTGTTTGAGGCAGAAGGGCCGGAAAATTATGGGCATCGAAAGCTCGGTCGCGCAAAAGCTTGTGGGCATTCAAGGACAGATCGCGACAGCCGCAAAAAGCGTGCAGCGCGACCCCGCATCCGCCACGCTCGTCGCCGTCTCAAAGACCTTCGAAGTCGACGACATCCGCCCCGTGCTCGCGGCCGGGCACAGAGATTTTGGAGAAAACCGTGTGCAGGAGGCGCAAGGGAAATGGCCAGCTCTCAAAGCCGAATTCCCCGATGTGAAATTGCACCTCATAGGACCGCTGCAATCCAACAAGGCCAAAGAGGCGGTCGCGCTGTTTGATGCCATTCATTCGATTGATCGCGAAAAGATCGCGCGCGCCATCGCCGACGAAATGTTGAAAAAAAGCCGCAAGCTTCAGCTTTTCGTGCAGGTCAACACCGGGGAAGAGCCGCAGAAAGCTGGCGTCATGCCGCGCGATGTGAAAACTTTTGTCGCGATGTGCCGGAATGATTTGAAGCTCGAAATCTCAGGGCTCATGTGCATTCCGCCGGTCGAAGAAGAGCCGGCTGTGCATTTCGCGTTTCTGCAAAAGCTTGGCCGGGAGTTGTGCCTATCTGCACTCAGCATGGGCATGAGCGCCGACTTCGAAACGGCAATCGAATTCGGCGCGACGCACGTGCGCGTTGGCAGCGCGATTTTCGGTGAGCGCTAGCAATCCCCTCTCCCCGTCGCCCTCTTACGGGCGAACGGGGAGAGGGGGATAGCACTTTCCCACCGCAAATTTGGCCCCCGTCACGCGTCGTCCCGCCCCCTCTGCTAGCCTCTCCCAATTGATTCGTTTGATGCGCAACACGCCTTGCGCGGGAGATTGTCATGGCCACAGCCGCCCAACGCAAAGA
>JANOKZ010000031.1:0-1595 GCA_031419515.1 Hyphomicrobium sp. | reverse complement strand
CGCCGATGCCGATGATTTGCGTCAGCAGGGCGCGCGTTTGATCCTTGGCGATGCGGGCTCTGAGAGACGCCATGTGGCCCCCGGCGATGTGGCCGGTTTCGTGGGCGAGCACGCCGATGACTTCATTCGGCGACTTAGAGAGCAGAAGCGTTCCGGTGTGTACGAAGACATTGCGGCCATCCAGCACGAAAGCGTTGAATGCATCATTCTTAACGATGCGCATGGTGATGCGCCCCGATCCGAGACCTGCAGCGCGGAATATCGGTTTGGCGTAATCGTTGAGGAGGGCTTCAACCTCGCTATCGCGGATGAGAGAGAGGCCCTGAGCCTGAACTGAGGCGGGCATCAGCCCAATCAAAATGGAGGCCACAAGTGCGCGTGCCTGCAGCGTGCGGCGCGCGTGTTTGAAGAAGCGGTATCTTTTCGCTGGCATGCGTATGGCTGTCATTCCTTGCGGCCCTGATTGCCCCGGCTGATTTAGACCCCGGCTTGGCGCCGCGATCGTACAACGCTATGCGCCCCGCTGGGCCCCGTCAAACGTATGATTTCGTTTCATTGTCACGCTCGCCCCTAGCCAAAAGCTCGAAAAGATTGTGAAACGGTACACCCCACGAATTGGGCACATGAGCAATGCACAATTGGGCACCAGCAAGGCACGGCGGGTGGCCTTACTTGATGGTAATGAGCGATTTACCGGTGCGAGGCGGCACAGCACGATGACGGAAACCGGACCATTGCCCGAAATTGAACTGCTAAGGCGCGCTGCCCGGCGCAGCGACATCGACAGCTTTATTGTCATGGATGTCATGCGCGCCGCCGCCGAGCGTGAGGCCACGGGTCACAACATCATCCATATGGAGGTGGGGCAACCCAGCACGCCCGCGCCACGCTCCGCCCGGCTTGCCGCCGCGCGCGCACTTGAAAGCGACAACCTCGGCTACACACTGGCACTAGGGATGCCAAAACTTAGGGAACGCATTGCGCAGCTTTATCGCGATTGGTATGGCCTTTCGATTGCGCCGGAGCGGGTGGTCGTGACAACCGGCTCCTCGGGGGCCTTTGTCTTGGCATTCCTGGCGCTGTTCGATGCGGGAGCGCGGGTTGGTCTGACGTCGCCGGGATACCCGTGTTACCGGCACATTCTTTCAGCTTTCGGTTGTGAAACGCCCATTCTCGAGACGGGGCCGGCAAACGGCTGGATGCCGGACGGGGATCAGATTTTAGCGGCGGCTCAGAACGGCAGACTTGATGGGTTGCTGATCGCAAGCCCTGCCAACCCCACCGGCACGATGCTGACTCCGGAACGGCTCGGGGAGATTGCGCGCATTTGCCAAGCCAAGCGCATTGCCTTCATTTCCGACGAGATTTATCACGGCCTGACCTATGGGCGCCAAGCCGCGACGGCGCTGCAGTTTTCCGATTCCGCGATCGTCATCAACAGCTTCTCGAAATACTTTTCCATGACGGGCTGGCGCGTGGGTTGGATGATTGTCCCGCCAGGACTTGTGCGGGTTGTCGAGCGCTTAGCGCAGAACCTCTTTATTGCAGCTCCTGCAATTGCCCAGGTCGCGGCGCTTGGCGCGTTCGATGGGTTC
>JANOKZ010000030.1:0-12484 GCA_031419515.1 Hyphomicrobium sp. | reverse complement strand
GCGCGAAAGCGCGATTTCGTGTGTCGTGCGTGCCATGCAAACGTTGAATCATATTCGCGGCATGCGCAGATTCAAATGTGTGTGACATAACACTAGCGCCGTATCCGCATGCCGACATGCACTTCGTCGGACGTGTAGTCGCTCGCCGCGCCGATGGCGTCGAAGTTGGTATGGGCATAGCGCCCGAGCAGCGCGACTTCGCGATTAAGAGAATACTCCAAGCTGAGCGTGGAGCGCACTTCGCTTTCGTCAATGAGGCCGTCCTGGGAATCCTGTGTCGCATAGGTAATGCCGGCCGATGCTATGATGTTGCGGCGTAGAGCGTGGCGTGCCTCGATGCCGAAGGATTGAAACTTGGAACCGCCGACATTTGTCGTGGTCGTCTCGGAAATATCCGAGCGGGCCGTGAACAGAAGGGAGGTCAATTCGGTCATGCGCCACGTGGCGTTGGCATCGACAATGAGGCCATCAATATCTCTGAGCCGGCTATCGTCCGGTCTTTGGATACCGTAGCCAAGACCGATTTCGCCACGCAGGATTTGGCCCGTATTGCCGAACGAAACACCAGCCCTGTAGCGCTCGCCATTCGACGACCGGTTGATGAGATCGGACTGCGCCACGGCTTCGTAGTTGCGCTGATTGACCTCGACTTCTGTGAACGCAGAGAAGGTCGGCTTGAATTCCCAGGACGCGCGCGCAGTCTGTTCATATTCGGTGTAGTCGCGATCGGAATTCGACGATGTTAGACCGAGATTTTCAACGTCGCCAAATGCGAAATCGCCGACACTTCCGCGAAGCTGGACCGACAAACGGTTGAAACGATGATTAAGCGCCACTTCGGCGCGATCCGTTGTCTGGTTGGCGCGGCTTCCCACTATGCTCGCGTCGAGCGCCGAGCGACTTTCCTGCGTGCGTTCGTGACTCAATAACCCTTGGAGGTTGGTGCGGCGGGTGACGTCAAGGCGGCCGCGGGACTCAAGCAGGTAGCCCTTGTCATTCTCGGAGTCGAACTCGTTGAAGAAGCTTAAATCCCCTGTCGAGCGGAATTCCAATGCGTGGCGCGTCCAGTTCGAAGCCAAACGCGCAGAGGGCGCAACGTCAAGCGCCCAATCGGAGCTTGCTGAAGGCGCGCGGAAAACGTTCGAGTACCAAGACGTGCCGAATTCCGCTTCCGGGAACAGCAGGAAGCTGCCGATCCTGATACCAACCGGGTCATAGGGATCGAGGCTCGCAAGACGGCGGACGCTGCGATTGTCGAGAATCGGGTCTAGGTCTTCGACTTGGTTGAACAAAAGCGGATCGTGGCCGGCCGGCGGATTTTCGAACGCGTCCACATCTTCCTGCGGGCGCGTATCGACCACCGACGGGTCGGTCCCATCTTCGGGCGGCAATGGCTCTCCAACGTCGACGATGCCATCTTGCACCACGGGCGGCTCAGCGTTGAAATTTGGATCGCCATCCTGAACGACAGGGCGCTGCCCAGCACGCGGAGCTGGATCAAGCCCGTCTTGCTCTTCCTGGACTTCGCTGGGGTCGTCTTGAGGAATGGGCGGCGGAATGCCAGGCGCCGCGTCGTTATCGTCAATGTCTTGTGCTGTTGGCCGGGCACGGCTTGTGGCGGAAGGACCCGACGGATCGGTTCCACGCGAGCTTTCGGTTTGCGCCTGCGCAACGGAAACGCCGGCAAATGCACTCAAAGCGCACGCCGCTGCAAAACCGATAGAAAACCAAGCTACACGCTGGCGGCCCATAATTCTGGCGCTCTCATGATTGACAGATCACTGAAACGCCACACAACAGACCGTAGGACACTAGAAAGTCTAGGTTAATACCGGCTTAAGTCAGTTTGGAAAAATCGCGCGGGTGGCGGGCACGCAAAGCATTTGCTAAAGACTCTCATGGCGCTCGCCGCGTCAGCAGACGCAAAGTCAGCGCGCAAAAAGTCTGGCGCCTCGGATTAAAGTCCGGCGCCTCGGATCGAACCTGGATCGTCCATGCAGAAAGCACTTCCATCGTCTAGCCGCGCTGCTAGGCCGCCCCGGGCTCCACGGGGCCCCAAGGTTCTAAGCAAGAGTAAGCCAAAAAATGAGCCCCCGGCTCCAGTGCAGTCGGCGCTACGCACGTTGAAACTTGAAAGTGACGGACTCGAGCAGCTGGCAAACGAACTGAAGACCGGCATGTCTGCGCAATTCTCTGAAGCCGTCCGGCGCCTCGCCGCCACTAAAGGCCGTGTCATCGTGACCGGTATCGGTAAGAGCGGCCACGTAGGACAAAAAATTGCCGCGACATTCGCCTCGACCGGCACACCCGCTTTCTTCGTACATCCGAGCGAAGCGTCGCATGGCGACCTTGGCATGGTCACACCCGCAGACCTCATTCTGGCACTGTCGTGGTCTGGCGAGACCGTGGAACTGAAGCCGCTAATCATTTATTCGCGCCGTTTCGCGGTGACGCTTGTGTCGATCACATCGCGCGCCGATTCAGCGCTCGGCCAGCAATCGGATGTGGTGCTCGAATTGCCGCGCGCAAAGGAAGCCTGCCCGCACGGGCTCGCGCCAACCACATCGACCACCATGCAGCTCGCGCTTGGTGACAGCCTTGCCATTGCCCTGCTTGAAGCTAAGGGCTTTACAGCGCATGACTTCAAGGTTTTCCACCCTGGCGGCTCGCTTGGCGCCAACCTCAAGCACGTTGCCGACGTGATGCACAAAGTCGCTGAGCTGCCGCTTGCAGCCGAGAGTGAAATCATGGCACAGGCGCTTGTCACGATGACGGCGAAAAGCTTCGGATGCCTTGGCATCACCGACAAAAAAGGCCGTCTCGCCGGCGTCATCACAGACGGCGACTTGCGCCGTCACATGGGACCAAATCTATTAAATGCCCGCGTCGGCGATATCATGACTCGCCGGCCCAAAACCATTGCCCCCACCATGCTGGCCTCCGCCGCACTCGAAATCTTAAATGCTTCACGCATCACCGCGCTCTTCGTGGTCGAGAACGATAAGCCGGTCGGCATCATTCACGTCCACGATCTCTTGCGCGCGGGCATTATTTAGTTTCGGCCCAATCCTCGTCCGTGCGGCTAACAACGAGCACAGTGCCGTTGACGCCCGTGACCTCGACTTCAGACCCGCCGGGCGCGTCTTCGCCTTCAGCCGCCCAGATGGTATCGCCGACGCGGACTTTGCCGCGGCCATTACGAATCGCATCCTCCACAATCACCTTGCGGCCGATGTACTGGGCGCCACGAATGTTGAGCTGAGGCTCATCGGTTTTGGCAACGTCTGCGCGGCTATAGCGGCGCACCCAGAAGACGGTCGCAACGGAAATGAGGGCGAACAAAATCAACTGCCACGCCGCTGAAATAGGCATCAGCAATGCCAGAACACCGATCACCGCGGCCGATAATCCGAACCACAGAAAATGAATGCCGGGCACGATCGTCTCAAGAACGATGAGAATGACCGCAACGGCGAACCATAGCCAAGCGCCAAACTGAGAAATCAGATCCGAGATCACTTGCATCGTTCAATCCTAGCCGAAGTTAACTTCGCCGAAGTGCCGTCATTTCCGGTCAGCCCAACGGTACGCCGCCCGGCCGCTGCGGTGCTTTTGATGCAGCGGGCTTAGGTCCAGCGCCACCGCCGCCAAAGGCTTCGCCCGTGATCTGCGCGAGACCGGCAAGCGAGCCGATCACAGACGACGCTTCAAGCGGCATCATGATGATCTTGGCGTTGGGCGCGGAGGCGAGACTTTCCAGAGCTTTCACGTAGTTGTTGGCGACGAAGTAGTTGATGGCTTGGACATTGCCGTTGGCAATCGCGTTGCTGACCAACTCAGTTGCCTTGGCTTCGGCTTGAGCCGATCGCTCGCGTGCTTCTGCGTCGCGGAACGCGGCTTCCTTGCGCCCTTCGGCTTCAAGTACGCGCGCCTGTTTTTCTCCCTCTGCCTTGAGGATAGCGGCTTGGCGCAAGCCTTCCGATTCCAGGATTTGCGCGCGTTTTTCGCGTTCCGCCTTCATTTGGCGGGCCATGCTGTCGATGAGATCACGCGGCGGTGCGATGTCCTTGATCTCGATACGAGTGACTTTGACACCCCAAGCTTCGGTCGCCGCATCGACGACATTGAGTAGCTGAGCGTTGATCTTGTCGCGATTGGAAAGCAACTCGTCGAGGTCCATCGAGCCCATGACGGTGCGGATGTTGGTCATCGTCAAATTGACCATCGAATGTTCGAGCTGGTCGACTTCGTAAGCCGCCTTCGCCGCATTTAAGATCTGGAAGAAAGCAACGCCATCGACGCGCACCATGGCGTTATCGCGGGTGATGACGTCCTGGCTCGGGATGTCGATCACCTGTTCCTTCATGTTGATCTGATGCCCAACGCGTTCGATGACGGGGATAAGAATGTGCATGCCGGGCTGGAGCGTGCGCGTATAGCGCCCGAGGTTCTCGACCGTGTAGTTCGATCCTTGCGACACGATCTTGATCGTTGACCAAAGCGCCCAAGCGACTAGCGCCAAGAGCGCAACGCCGAAAACGCCAAACCCGCTCAGAATGTCATCCATGGCCAAATCTCCTGCCGCGCCAATATCGAATCACTAATTAGGTCCGATTTCTCGCTTTTGCAGGGGCTCGTCCAAATAATTCGTAAATATTGGATGAAATGGCGATATATTTCGATACGGAACGGTATATATCCCAATATCGGCCTGGAATGCCGTATCAGTGGCGGTCTCATAGCCGGACCTAAATCCAGCCCATTAATTCGCGCCGGACGATGTTTTCGATAACGTCTATTCCTTCCGGGCTATCGTTGAGGGCCGGGAGATAGCCGAATTGTACGCCACCATTGCCGGTGAAAATGTGGCGGTTCTCGCCGTCCAACTCCTCAAGAGTTTCCAGGCAATCCGCCGAAAAGCCAGGAGCGACAAGCGCCACGCTCTTGACGCCGGCTTTCGCTAGGGCTTCGACCGTCTTGTCGGTGTAGGGCTGGAGCCAGGGATCATTTCCAAAGCGCGACTGGAAAGTCGTCAACCAGCGGTCTTTGCCAATTCCCAATTTCTCGCGCAGCAATCGCGACGTCTTTTGGCATTGGCAATGATAGGGGTCGCCTTTATCCAGATATTTCTGAGGCATTCCGTGAAACGTCGCAATAATCTTGTCCGGTTCAAAAGCCAACTTTGCCAAACTGCTTTTCATCGAGCGCGCGAGCGCGTCGATATAGACAGGGTCGTCGTGATACGAAGGCGCCACGCGCACCGCCGGCTGCCAGCGCATTTTCATGAGCGCGCGAAACGCGTGATCGGCAGCGGTCGCAGTGGTCGCCGCGGCATAATGGGGGTAGAGCGGGACCAGCAAGATGCGATCGCAACCTTGTGCCTTCAGCGCTTCGATGCGGCTTTCGGTTGACGGGTTAGCGTAACGCATGGCCCAGTCGACGATAATCCGGGGTTGAGCTTCGAGGCGTCGCGAAAGCTGCTCTGCCTGACTGCGCGTGATGGTCTTCAGCGGACCTTCGTTTTTCTCTTTGTTCCAGATGGTCGCGTAGTCCTTGCCCTTCTTGGCCGGACGCACAGTCAGAATGATGAGATTGAGGATCGGCCACCACTTCCACCGGGGCTCTTCGATGACGCGCCGGTCGGAGAGGAATTCCTTCAAGTACCGGCGCATGGGCCAATACCCCGTGCCGTCTGGCGTGCCGAGATTGAGCAGAAGAACACCGATGCGGCCAAGCTTGACGTCCGGATGACCCGATGGCCACGCGGACTTGTCCTCATTGAAGTCAGCCCATTTTTTGTGATCGTTCATCCGCGTCCCCTAACCGCCATCGAATGGCAGAGAGAGCTTAGCGGAACATGCGCGATGGCGCGACTGGGACCGGTTGTGTGATTTCGCCACGAGGTTCAGGGCCAGCTAAGGGACCAGAATCGGTGGCCTTGGTTGCATTGCCCTGCTTGTATGTCCCGCCATCATCCTTGGCATCGCGATCCAGCTGGCGCATTTTCCGAGCGCTCGTCCAGTAGGCCGCGATCCTGCGCACGAACTCTTTAGGCCGCTCGGCAAATAGCCGCTCTGCATAGGGGAGAGCCTCCTTACGCAACTCATCCTTGCGCAAGATTATCAAATTTTCGATAGGTCCGGCATTTTCCGGCAAATGCGTTCTCAGTTTTCTGACCCCTGCTTCGAGCACTGCCAGATCATGATCGTCGCCTAACAATTCTGCGAGCTGCCGGGCGGCAGCAATCCGGACTTCGAAGTATTCGGGCCATGCACGCGAGATCAGCGCCATCTGGCGCCAATGCCATTGCACCGTCTTGCGCAGTTCGTGAAACGCTTCGTCGGATGGCCGTTTGTAGGCGCGCGCCAAATTACGCCGGCCCGCGCGATACGTTTCTTCAACACCGGCCGAGAGCGCTTCGAAACCCTTTTTCTTAAACGCGATCTTTTCGAACTTTTGCGATTCGAAGAAGGCCGTTGCAAGCGCGCGCCGGATTGCGAGCGGATCGGTCCGCTCGTGCGTCGCGTCCCTGCTTCGAGACAGAAAAGGACGCAGCGGCTGGAGAACTCTGATGCTCTCAGGACCAAATCGCGTTTCAAGTTTCCCGATCGTTTCGATCATGACGTGTGTATCGCGTGAATGCGCCAACGCAGCGCCAATCTTCGAAATGCGCCGGTAACGGGTGCGAAACATTTTTTCTGGAAGGGCGGGGCGTATCAAACGAAGCAGGGACTTGAGCCGTTTAACAACCTTGCGCGTCTCGTGGACACTAGCGGCCGTCATCTCCGTTCGGCCAAGTTCTGTCAGCGCGCGCTGGATCTGTTCCTGTGCGATGCGCCGGAATCCCTTGGCACTGAGCTCGTCGAGTTTGAATCTATAGGCCATGAGTGTCCTGGGAAGCCTGCAGCCACACCCAAATCATAGCGCACTGTCACAATCGAGGGGGGGGTCCAGTATGGTTAACGGAGTCCCCACGAAAAGTGCAGGTCAGCTTTGAGTCTCGGCCCAAGCCACCCACGTTCGAATGCGCCCTTCGGGGTCGGGATGGGTGAGAAAATCGGTAATGACAGCGATTGAATCGGCCCCGGCCGCCATGACAGCCGGCGCGCGCTCCGGTGTGATGCCGCCGATAGCAACGAGGGGAATGCTGCCCAACCGCTTATTCCATTGCCTGACGCGATCAAGCCCCTGAGGCTGCCATTTCATAATCTTGAGTTTGGTTTCATAAACCGGTCCAAGCGCGACATAGTCGGGCGCCGAGGCGATTGCCGTCTCAAGCTCCGCTGTATCGTGGCTCGAAACTCCAAGCCGCAGCTTCGCGGCCCTGATGGCTTTTATGTCCGCGCCCGCCAAGTCTTCCTGGCCGAGATGGATGAAGTTGGCGCCTTCTTCAATTGCCAATTGCCAGTAGTCGTTGACGACGAGCTGACAATTGAAGGCGCGCGTTACGACTAAGCTCTCGGCTATCTGGCGGCGGGCTTCGCCGGCATCCACATCCTTGAGACGAAGCTGAACGGTCCTGACGCCGAGCGGCACGATCCGCTTCAACCACGTCACATCCGGCACGATTGGATAGAACCGGTTGAGGTGGATGCGCGTGGCATTGGTCATTTGGACTTATCGAGATCGAAGAACGGCGTTCCAGCAACGGGCGTCGAGGGTTGTGCCATATCGCGCGGCTTCATGACGCCGGATTTGTATCCGAGCCGTCCCGCTTCAACAGCGCCCGCGAATGCCCTCGCCATGACAACAGGATCGGCAGCCTTGGCAATCGCCGTGTTGAGCAGGACCGCGTCATAGCCCATTTCCATAGCCTCGGCCGCGTGCGACGGCGCACCAAGGCCCGCATCAACGACCAACGGAACACCCGGAAAATAAGCGCGTAAGCTCTGCATTGCTGGTTTGTTGGCAATTCCCCGGCCGGTGCCGATGGGCGCGCCCCATGGCATGATGACCTCGCAACCCGCGCGTAACAGACGTTCGGCGACGGAAAGATCTTCAGTCGTGTAGGGAAATACTTTGAAGCCTTCGCGCGTTAATACGCCAGCGGCCTCGACCAGCCCGAACACGTCTGGTTGCAACGTGTCGTCGTTGGCGATGACTTCGAGCTTGATCCAATCTGTGCCGAATACTTCACGCGCCATCTGCGCCGTGGCGATGGCATCGCGCGCGGTACGGCAGCCGGCCGTATTGGGCAGCACGTACTTGGCAAGGCCCGTGATGAGTTCGAGAAAGCGTTCGCCGACCTTGCCGCCAGCCGCCTCGCGCCGAAGCGACACGGTCACAATCTCGGCACCAGAGGCCTTAACAGCCGCAGCCATGACCTCGGGCGACGGATAGACCGCTGTGCCGATCAGAATGCGCGAGGCAATTGGCGTCCCGTAAAAGGCGAGGCCGCCGGTGTCATGCATGGTCTGGTCGCGCGCGTTCATAGATGAAAACTCTGGTTCAAACTCATTTGACGAGCTTAGCCGCCTTGGCGCGGCGACACGATCTCTATTCTATCGCCCGGTTGTAGAGGCGTCGCAGATCTTGACGTTTCCGCCACAAAACTCCCGTTGAGGGCGGTTGCGACTTTCCCATTCCCTAGCGCGTGTTCGGCCACGAGTTCGCTCAGAACCCGCGCCGCCGTCTCAATCGCTTTGCCGTTCACAACCACGTCCATATCCGCCTCAAACATGCCCTTAAGGGCAATTCCCATATGCGGCCAACCTCAGAAATCTGCGAACGCATATGGTGGGCTAAGTTTCCGTTGGCAATATGTTGAGGCTTTTTTTACAGCGAATACGGTCAATAGGACGAAATAGTCCAGAATCCGCCGCACTTCACCCACTCCTTTCGGACCGGTTCAACCGAGGTATCCCATGTTCGCTTCTCTCATGTCGGCCCGCCGTTTTGCAGCGCTCTTCTGGTGCCAGTTCCTTTCCGCACTCAACGATAACTTGCTGAAGAACGCCCTCGCAATGCTTGTCGTCTATAAGCTCGCGATGGACAACGGCCCGGTCATCGGCACGCTGGCCGGCTCCGCGCTCATCGCGCCGTTCTTCATTTTTTCCGCTCTTGCCGGTCAGTTCGCCGACAAGTTCGATATGGCACACATGGCCGCACGGCTGAAGCTCTACGAAATTCCAGTTGCCATTCTTGCGGCCATCGGTCTTGTCGCGCCATCAGTGCCGTTGTTGTTCGTGGCACTCATCCTGTTTGGAACACTCAGCGCATTTTTCGGACCCGCGAAATACGGCCTGCTGCCCGTGCACTTGAAAACGCAGGAACTCCCCGCCGGCAACGCGCTCGTCGAAGGCGCGACCTTCATGGCCATATTGCTCGGCACCATGGGCGGCAATTTTGCAAGCTCAAGCGATACGCACCTTTATATGGTTGCAGCAAGCATCGTCGTCATCGCCATCGGTTCTTGGCTTGCCGCGCGCATGATCCCTGCAACCGGCCGTGCCGCGCCCGATCTTGTTATCGACCGCAATGTGGTCTCGTCTACGAAAACGCTGCTGACCGACCTCAAGGCAGTCAGAAAAATCTGGCAAGGCGCGCTCATCACATCCTGGTTCTGGCTTGTCGGCGCCGTTGTCCTTGCGCTTCTGCAAACGCTCATTCCAAAGATCCTGAACGGCAAGCCCGAGGTCTATACGCTAGCGCTGTTCGTGTTCGCGATCGCTGTTGCCGCCGGTTCCATCGTCGCGGCCAAAGCAAGCAAGACGCGGCCCAACATGGCGCTTGTGCCCATCGGCGCCGTGCTGATGGGTCTGTTCTCGTTCGACCTTGCGTGGCTCACGTCGTCTTTGACGCCTGCCGCAATGCCGCTCGGCGCCGGCGAATTGCTGGCGACATTCTCCGGCATCCGAATGCTCGTTGACTTGGCGGGCCTCGCATTCGCGGGCGGCTTGTACATCGTACCGTCGTTCGCAGCCGTCCAGGCCTGGGCACCGGTTGACCGGCGCGCGCGCGTGATCGCCGGATGCAATGTCATGTCGGCCGCGTTTATGACGGCCGCAGGGCTGGTCATCGCCGGCTTGCAATACGCGAACGTTCCGCTGTCGCTCATTTACGCAGGCCTCGGCGCCGCCAATCTCCTGGCTGCCGGTCTTGTCTTACGCGCCTGGGGCAACGAGGGCGTCAAGGACGTCGCCGCGTTTCTGTTCAAGACGTTCTTCGGACTTGAAGTTAAGGGGCTCGAAAACCTGCCGAAGGCCGGCGAAAGAGCCATCATAGCACCGAACCACGTCAGCCTGCTGGACGCCGGCCTGATGCACGCACTCCTGCCTTCTCACGCGTCATACGCCATCGATACTGGCATGGCCAATACCTGGTGGGTGAAGCCGTTCTTAAAACTCGTCAAGGCTTACCCCGTCGACCCAACTAAACCGCTTGGCACGCGCCACTTGATCCAGGCCGTTAAAGACGGCAATGCGCTCGTTATCTTCCCGGAAGGGCGTCTCACCGTCACCGGCGGCTTGATGAAAGTCTACGACGGCACGGCGATGATTGCCGACAAAGCGGACGCGCCGATTATCCCTGTGCGCATTGACGGCCTCGAGCGCTCGCGCTTTGGATATTTGAGTGCGCAGCAGACTAAGAAAGTCTGGTTCCCGAAGACGACCGTTACAATTCTTCCCGCAGTGAAACTCGGCGTCGATCAATCTTTGCGCGGCAAGAACCGCCGCCAAGCCGCAGGCCTCGCCCTGCAGGACGTCATGACCGACAGCGCGGTGATGACCACCCCCATCGACCAAACGCTTTTCGAAGCGCTCGTGATGGCAAAGGCAACCCGCGACACCGGACGGCCCGCTGTCGAAGACCCGCTGGGGACGACGCTCTCCTACAAAAAACTCATCATAGGTGCGCAAGTGCTCGGCGCGAAGATCGCTCCGCTTTCACCACCCAACACGGCCGTGGGCGTCATGTTGCCGAACTCGGCCGGCGTCGCCGTCACGTTCTTCGCGCTGCAGTCGATCGGCCGCGTTGCTGCCATGTTGAATTTCACCGCTGGCCCTGCCAATATCGCAGCCGCCTGTAAAGCAGCTAAAATCGAGGTGGTGCTGACCTCGCGCGTATTCGTGCAAAAAGGTCATCTCGAACCACTGATCGCAGCGATCGAACCCATTGCCCGCGTCGTTTATCTCGAAGACGTGCGTGCAACGATCTCATTCTCTGACAAAGTGCGCGGGCTACTGGCCGGCGGCAAGCCGCTCGTCAAAACGGATCCAAACGCACCAGCGGCCATTCTCTTCACATCCGGATCGGAAGGCACGCCGAAGGGCGTCGTGCTCTCGCATCGCAATCTTCTTGCGAACTGTGCGCAAAGCCTGACGCGCGTTGCCTGCAACGGCTCGGATAAAGTGTTCAATGCGCTGCCCGTGTTCCACTCGTTCGGACTGACGGCCGGTTTGCTGATGCCGCTGACCGGCGGCATTCCAGTTTATCTCTATCCGACGCCGCTGCATTACCGCATCATTCCGGAACTCGTTTACGGATCGAACGCAACCATTTTGTTCGGCACCGACACGTTCCTTGCGGGATATGCGCGCGCCGCCCACCCTTATGATTTCGCGCGACTGCGCCTCGTTCTCGCTGGTGCCGAAGCCGTCAAAGATCGCACGCGCCAACTCTACATGGAGCGCTTTGGCGTACGCATACTCGAGGGCTATGGCGTTACCGAAACCGCGCCTGTGCTCGCGATCAACACACCACTTTCCAATAAATCCGGAACCGTCGGCCGGTTATCCCCGTTGATGGAAGCGCGCCTTGAGCCTGTACCCGGTATCGAAGAAGGCGGCCGCCTCTACGTGCGCGGATCAAACGTCATGCTCGGATATTATCGTGCTGAGAACCCTGGCGTGCTTGAGCCGCCCGCCGACGGTTGGCACGATACCGGCGACATCGTCACTATCGACGCGCAGGGCTTCATCGCCATCAAGGGCCGCGCCAAGCGCTTTGCCAAGATCGCGGGCGAAATGGTGTCGCTGTCGGCGGTTGAAGCTTTGTCGGCGGAACTCTGGCCGCATCTCATTACGGTCGTTGTGTCGTTGCCCGACCCGCGCAAGGGCGAGCGCCTTGCATTGCTGACGACGGACGCCGCATGCACGCGCGACGCCTTCTCTCAATTCGCGCGGCGCAAGGGTGCCACCGAACTCATGGTTCCCTCCGACATACTTGTTGTCGATAAGATTCCGTTGCTTGGTTCTGGTAAGCCAGACTACGTAGCGGCGCTGGCGGCGGCGAAGGAGAAGCTGGTCAGCCGTGTTCCGGCTTGATTTTTTAGGTGGCTATCAGCGGATGCTGTCGCACGCCTGAACTGAGGAATTCAGCGACGGCCCCGGCAAGGACCGGCGCCAGCAGAAAGCCGTGCCGGTAAGCGCCGTTGACGCGGATGAGACTCCCTTGGTCTGCAATCTCAACACGCGGCACGTTATCCGGGAAAGCGGGTCTCACCCCTGCGCCCATGTCGAGGACTTCCGCTTCTGCGAAAGCC
>JANOKZ010000029.1:0-2378 GCA_031419515.1 Hyphomicrobium sp. | reverse complement strand
GGCGAAAAATACGGCGACGAAGTCCGCGTCGTGGCGATGGGCTCCGTGCGGCCGGGCGCCAACAAGGCTTGGTCGGTTGAACTCTGCGGCGGAACGCACGTCCGGCGCACGGGCGACATCGGCTTGATCAAAGTTATCGGCGAGAGCGCGAGTGCAGCAGGCGTGCGCCGTCTTGAAGCGCTGACGGGCGAAGGCGCGCGCGCGTATCTCGCGGAACAGGATTCGCGCGTACGCGAAGCCGCAAGCGTTTTGCGCACGCGGCCCGAAGATTTGGTCGAGCGCTTGAAGGCACTTGTCGAAGAACGCAAGTCGCTTGAGAAACAGTTGGCGGATGCAAAGCGTCAAATCGCGCTCGGCGGCGGCGTGGGCCATGCTGCTGGAAGCAGCTCGGCTCAAGGAGCTGGAGAGCTCATCAAGACAATTGGTGCAGTTAAACTTCTCGCGCGCACCGTACAGGGCTTAAACCCGAAAGATCTGCGCGGCCTCATCGACGACGGCAAGAAGCAAGTCGTCTCGGGCATCGTTGCCGTTGTCGGCGTGACGGAAGACGGCAAAGCGGGCCTCGCGGTCGGCGTCACGGACGACCTGACGAAAACCTGGAGTGCGGTCGAACTGGTTAAAGTTGGAGCAGAGGCTCTTGGCGGCAAAGGCGGCGGCGGGCGGGCTGACATGGCGCAGGCGGGCGGGCCTGACGGCGCCAAGGCCGGTGACGCGCTTAAAGCCATAGAAGCAAGGCTGGCGGGATAGCCGCCTCAACCTCTCCAAAATTTCACGCTTCTTCTGGCGGCCGAGCCGCTATAGAAAGCGCCGGGTTTAACGTTCGAAAAAAGGTCATGCCTATCATGCCGATTAAGTCGCTTCTCGCCGCCGCCGTTGCCGCTGCACTTGTCTCCACATCTGCGTTCGCGGCCGAAGAGGCCGTAAAGCCGGAAGCGACGCCGCCGCCGGCAGCCGGCCCGACCATCGCGAAGGCCGAAGCTTTCTGCGGCGACCCAACGGGCAAGGCGGACGAACTTGCCAATCTCTATATGGCGAAGGCCGGATTGAAGCAGGTCGACAAGAGCGCCGAATTCTTGACCTACGCGGACGACGAAAAGAATCCGACCGTGATGTACAACTTTACGACCGACAAGAGCCCGGCGCATCCGTCGGCCGTGTGCCGCAAGTTCGTCAAGGACGGGGAACAGATGACGTTGAAGTACAACGTCGTGTGCGGCGCCGAGCAAAACGCCTGTGCCAAGCTCACGAACGACTTCAATGTGCTCATCGCGCGCATGCAGGCGTCAATCGATGGCCAGATCAAAAATGGCGGCAAGTAACGCTGCATCCACGTCGCGTTGCAAAAAGACTTCGGCCCGGCAGGGGGGAAGTACCCGCCGGGCAAATTTGTGTTTGACGCGGCAGGCCGGTCAGCTGGAAATCGCGCCGAACTTGCCGCTCTCGAACTCGGCAATGGCCTGACGAATTTCGGCCTGCGTGTTCATGACGAACGGACCGTGGGCGGCAACAGGCTCGTTGATCGGCGCGCCAGCGAGCACGAGCAGCTTTGCGTCGTTGTTGGCTTCGATCGTGACCCCTCCGCCCTCGTGTGCCAACATGACGACTTGGGCTTCGAGCGCGATCTTTTCACCATTGACCAGAAGAGTGCCTGCGAGAACCGCGAGCGCCGCCGTATGCCCTTCGGGGATTGCAAACGTTGCCGTCTTTCCGGCTTTCATCCGCACGTCCCAGATGTCGATGGGCGTGAAAGTGCGCGCGGGTCCCGCGCGGCCGTCAAAGCGTCCGGCGATAACACGCACGTTGCCGGCGCCTTCCGGCAAAGCGACCGACGGAATGCTGGCGGCTTCGAGCGACTGATAGCCCGGCGCAACCGTCTTGTCCTTGGCGGGCAGATTGACCCACAGCTGCACCATTTCGAAGGGTCCACCCTTGGCCGTGAAGGCCTCGGAATGGAACTCCTGATGCAGGATGCCGGACGCCGCCGTCATCCACTGCACGTCGCCCGGACCGATGATGCCGCCGCCGCCGGTCGAGTCACGATGTTCGACTTCGCCATTGTAGACGATCGTGACGGTCTCGAAGCCCTTGTGCGGATGCTCGCCGACGCCGCGCGGACGTGTGGTGGCATCGAACGCGTAGGGCCCCGCGTAGTCCAGCAGCAGGAACGGGCTGATGGCAGAGCCCTGCGCGTGGTGCGAGAGCAGCGACCGGACGGGAAATCCGTCGCCGACCCAATGGGGACGAGGGGCGTCGAGAACACGGAGAATATTGCGCATGACCACTCCTTTCTGTTGGAGGTTTGTGTCCGTTCAAATGGTCACAATGGGATGGCTCCGCAATGGTCCGCGACATTGCTGCTAGGCACGTGCGGGTAACCG
>JANOKZ010000028.1:0-14182 GCA_031419515.1 Hyphomicrobium sp. | reverse complement strand
CGCGTCGAACGCTTCTTCAACAAACTCAAGCACTATCGCGCTATCGCCACACGCTTCGACCGCCACGATGCCAACTTCATGGCTTCTATAAAACTTGCTGCCATCCGCATTTGGATGCGGTTTAATGAGTCTGTGACCTAGTAGAACGGCAGTGGGAACTGCAAGTAAACTGGCACCCATCGCAATTCCAATAATCTGCGGAGAATTGGTAATATAAGATGTGACGCAGACAGCCAGAAACACGGCAACAAACATCGTCGCAATACCGCATGCTTTGCTGAAAACAACTGAATCGGCACGGCCTAACAATGCTGCGAGTTTACGGCCGATGGCACCATGAAAATAGAACAGATAGAATACCGCGAATGATGCCACGCTCAACGCGAGTACGAATATGAACCGGTGCCAAGTTGGGAGGTCCTCGGGCATCAAATGCGGGCCGCCAAATTGGGTGGGACCTCCCATTGCCCAAGCAAAGATAATGCAAAGAATGGGATAGAGAAACGCGAGCTGACAGCATCGATTAAAGGACTTCCAACTTAACGGTTGGCCGAAAAATCTAGAGAATACTTCCATCATCGCCTTGAGAAATTTTTTATAATAGTCCAGTGGTGAATATCCATTGGCTATGGTTTCTAGCCATTCATTCAAACTACTCATTTTTTTTTCGGCTAGGACGTTAGGTATAAACTTGTAGGCTATCCAGGCGGATATCGTCAGGCATACAAAAAATATAGACGTCCAGCCTTCGAGATGTGGCATGGAACTGCCAATAAATTTTTGAATGAAATCAATTGGCATCATGCGGGGGACATATGGGCTAACATCAATTCTGCAAGTTTACGAAGGCCGTGGCACCGTTACAAACAAGTTGAGAATATCATAGCGGGCACCTCAATGGAAGCCAGCGGGTTGCTCGCGTAACCAGCATCCGCACGCTAAACGAAGAAGCGGAGCTTGCGGTTCAATGAGGCGCGGACGCGCGGCCAGCGAGTCGATACCCAACACCTCACGCAGATCACGTGCCTTTGCAATTCCGAGCTCTTGGCGTTGGGTTTCGGGCGCTTTTTATTTGGCGCTTCCGACACTCGTTCCGAGAGCCGGCCGGAAGCGCTCAAACGCCCTCTACCCAACCTACATTTTCCCCTCTTTGCGATGGCTATGACTGCATCCATGCGGCGTTACGCATTCTTCGTGTTGCTGCCCCTCCCCCGGATCAAGTCCGGGGCTAGCCCGCTCCTCATTGAGTGCGGTCAAATGGAGGGGCCGTGGGCGGCGTGTTCTTAACCAAGGCACGGCCGCCGCCTCTCGCTTGGCCGCGACCAATTAGAGCGGTTCGCGGGGCCGCGCCCGGTGCCGGGAGGGTCGCCCGCGCGGATGAAAGAGTGCTAAAGGCGTTCGGTTAGGACTGCCCGAAACGCCTCGATAAATTTCCGGACCCTTTGCCCGCCCATGCCGCCGCTCAAGCAGTTGTCGCTCATCACCTCGACGGGGTTTCCCGATTACGCGCTGCTGGATTCTGGCGGCGGACGCAAGCTTGAGCGCTTCGGCAAGGTCATCGTCGATCGACCCGAGCCGCAGGCATTGTGGCAGCCGCGGCTTGCCATGGCGGTGTGGGCAAAGGCGAACTGCGTGTTCTCGGCGTCCGGTGAGGACGATGAGAAGGGCAAATGGCGCATCGACAAGCCCGTGCCGGAGAGTTGGCCGGTGAAAGTCGATGGCATCACCATGCTCTGCAAGCTTGCAGGGCTGTGGCATCTCGGGCTGTTTCCGGAACAGGGGCCGCACTGGGCGTGGATGCTCTCAGAATTCGCAAAGATCAAAGGTGAAACGCCCAGGGTTTTGAATCTGTTCGGGTACACTGGCGCCGCATCGCTGCTCGCGGCAAAAGCCGGCGCCGAAGTCACGCACGTTGACGCTTCAAAGAAAGCGATTAGCTGGGGACGCGAAAATCAGGCGTCGTCAAAACTCGATGCGGCGAAGGTGCGCTGGATCGTCGATGACGCGGCGAAATTTGTGGCGCGCGAAGTTAGGCGCGGCAAAACTTATCACATGATCCTGGTCGATCCGCCAAAGTTCGGGCGCGGGCCGGAAGGGGAGGTCTGGGACCTCTTCACGCATTTGCCCGCGCTGCTGAACGATTGCGCCAAGTTGCTGGCGCCGGATGCGGCCATGGTGCTGACGGTGTACGCGATCCGCGCGTCCGCGTTGAGTTTCGATCAGCTGATGCGCGATACGCTGCGTGATAAGCGCGGCACGTTTGATAGCGGAGAATTGGCCATTCAAGCGCAAGGCGGTCACGCCGTGCCGACGTCGCTGTTCGTCAGATGGAGCGGCAGCGCATGAGCGCTCCAAAGGTCATCACCAGCCTGACGAACGATCGCGTCAAAGCCATCCGCGCACTCGAGATGCGCAAGGTGCGCAAGGAGACGGGGCTGTTCGTGGCTGAGGGCGCGTCGCTGCTGATTACCGCGCGCGATCAAGGCTTCAGACCGGAAACCATTGTCTATCAGGCGGGATCTGTTGAGAGCGGGATCAACAAGGGTCTGGTCACCTGGGCGCTGAAGGAAGGCGCCGAGGTGCTTGAAGTTTCAGAAGCGGTGCTCGGAAAACTCGCATCAAAAGACAATCCGCAAACAATGCTCGGTGTGTTCCGGCAAAAGTTTGCTTTCGCCCCGCAGCCCAAGGCCGTCGCTGAGGACGCGACTTGGCTGGCACTTGAAGAGGTGCGTGACCCCGGCAACTTGGGGACGATCATGCGCACGAGCGACGCAGTTGGTGTTGCGGGCGTCATTCTGATTGGCAACTGTTGCGATCCCTATTCGCTTGAAGCCATTCGCGCGACCATGGGTTCCGTCTTTGCCGTGCCGATGGTGAAACTCGAGCGGGAGGCCTTTCTGGCGCTGGCGAAAGCTTGGCCGGGGGATGTGGTGGCGACGCATCTTGAGGCAACAGAAGATTTCCGCGCCGCCGCCTATCGCGGACCCGAGCTGGTGGTTATGGGAAGCGAAGGGCCAGGCTTATCGGACGAGGTGGCCAAGACCGCAACGCGGCGCGTCAAAATCCCGATGTCTGGAGCGCTTGATAGTTTGAACTTAGCGATCGCCACGGCCTTGATGCTTTATCAGGTTCGCGGCCGGCATTTGAAGATCTGATCATGCGCATCGAATATCACCGCACGCTCATCGCCGACAAAGTCAGGAACGAGGCTTTCTACAAGGCGTTGAAGGCTGTCATCGTGCCGGGCAAAACCACTGTCGCCGATATCGGTGCCGGGACCGGCTTGCTCGGGTTGATGGCGTCGAAGCTCGGCGCCAAGGACGTTTATCTTTTTGAGACGGCGGAAGTTGCGGGTGTCGCCGCCAAAATCCTCAAAGCCAACAACGCCAAGAACTGCCACATCTTCCCATGCCACTCGACAGAGTTCCAAGATCCGCCGCGCGTCGATGTCGTCGTCTCGGAAACGCTCGGCAACTATGCGTTCGAAGAAAACATGATCGATACTCTGAGCGACGCCAAAAAGCGCTTTCTGAAAGACGGCGGCGTAATCATCCCCTCGCGCGTTGCGCAATTCGCCGTGCCGGTTATTGGGCCGCGTATCGATACGGAACTCCGCGCGTGGCAGTCGGCTGGCAAAGGTTTCGATCTTTCGATCGCGGAAACCATGAGCCGCAACAATGTTTACGTGCGCACTCTGAAGCCCGGCGAACTTCTCGATGGTGGCGCGGCGGCGAAGGAATGGGACCGCGCTGAGCTTGGAGCCGGTCGCCGTTCGGCACGCAAGGGTGAAGTCAGCTGGCGTCTGAAAAAGAGCGAAGCGATCTACGGCTTTGCCTACTGGTGGACGGCGGACTTGGTTGCGGGTGTCAGTTTATCGACGGGGCCCGGTGCGCCGCGCACGCATTGGGAGCAGCTCTATTTTCCCTTGCTGGCGCCGATGTTGGTGGGGCCGGGTGAATCCGTGTTGCTGTCGCTGCGCTCAACCTCATCAGAAGCGGCGGGCACGCATCTCGCCTGGACGGCGGTGCATTTAGACAAGGCTGGCAAATCTATCTGCCGGCAGGCGCTTGACCTGAATAAAGGATATCTGCCCTGACAGCGGTCTCTGCCGTCGCCATGATGGCGATGCCTCGGTTTTAATTCGATCTCGACGGGCCCGTTTATCGGAGCGTTTATTTTCTTTTAGTAAAGTCCGGCCTGCAACGAAGCGAGCGGGCCATGACCTACCTCCATCTCTTGGCTACAGATCTGCAAACGTGGGTGCCGGCATCTGACACCCCCGGTGATGCGGGCCCGCTTGCCGCTGCCCGGGACGGCGCAACGCTTGGCGCGCTGCACGCCATTTTAGATGAGATTGAGCAAGCAGGCGTCTTTGCCGCCGTGTCGTCAAGCATCGCGACGGCCTTGCTCGACCCGGTATTGACCCGAGCCGTTGCCAAGGATCTCGACACCTATGCCCCCTCCGAACCTCTGGTGTATCCGGTTTTCGCAGCCAAGATTTTGGGTGACGGACTTGACGCTGGCGTGATCCTGCCGGTCCAAGCGTATCACCTGCGTCTCGCATTTGCCCGGCGCTTGAGCCGCGCAATCATCGACGCTGGTCCCGCACCTTCGCCAGAGCAGCGCGTTTCCGAACTCGAGAAGCTCGAAGACGCTTGGCAGCATGTGTGCGGGACGTCGCTCATTGCTGCCCGCGCGCTACGAGGCTGGTTGATAGAGGCGGGCGTGCACTGTGCATCGCCTGCAAATCCACATGCTGAATCTTTGCTGCGCGCCGCGCAGGCGGGCGGCAGGCCGTGCGTTAGCGATGATGGACAGATTGCGGTGCCCGGATGGGCGGAAAGCCGGAGAAGCCCGCGTTATCCTCTTCGCTCGTCGGCGCGCGTTTTCATTCAAGGTGGTCAGCAAATCGTCGTGATCGAGAACGCTTCTGAGACGGGTCTTGGGTTGATCGGCATCAGGGCCAGCGAAGCCGGTGCCGCGATCACAATCGAATTGCCGGGCGACGATTTGGTTTCGGGCCGCATTATGTGGAGCAGCAATGGCCGCGCCGGGGTGAAGCTTGATAAGAGCCTGCCGGCACGCCATCCGATTTTAAAGGCTGCCAACGCTTGAAGCGATGCGTGCGGCGCACGATCTTTGAATAATCCTAAACGTCGAGGTCGCACCATAGGCACGCATGATCGGACGCGGCGTGGAACGATTGCTTCATTTCCGGATAGACTTCCCACAGCGGTTTTTTGTTTGGACCCCACACGCCTTTGCGCCAGACACCGCCGCCCTTGACGCGCGCAAAGAGCGCCGGCGACAACAAGATGTAGTCGATTTTTTCCCGCTCCGAGCAGCGCCCAAAAGTGCCGGGACGACCGCCGTTATCGAACGCGGGATGCTCTGAGATATCCTTGAACCCGCTTTCCTTGAGGAGTGGCGCGAGTGCTGCGCTGTCGGGCGTATCGTTGAGATCACCGGCGACGGCGACGAGTTTGGCTGTTTCTGCTGCAAGGCGATCGACAATGCGGCGCACGGATTCCGCCTGCAGCCAGCGCTTGCGGTTCGACGCGTCCTGGCCGCCGTAGCCTTTGCTCTTGAAGTGATTGGCCAGCACCCAAACGGTTTCGCCGCTTTTTGTGCGCACGCCGTACTCGGGGCAATCGCGGCTGAAAACCGTGTCGCCGAGCGTCGTCTTGTCGTCGACGTGACTTTGCATCCAGCCGATCCGGTAGTCGTCCCGCGTCATGAGCCCGACATCGATTCCGCGGTCGTCGTTGCCGTCGATCAGCATGATGTGCTCGAACGGTACGCCGCCTACAGCTGGCAAAAGCTGGTGGGAAAATTCCTTGAGCGCCTGCCGGCCTTCGCACTCGATGACAGCGAGCACATCCGGATTGACGTCGCGGATGACCTGCGCGGTGTTGCGTGTCGCGATCTCGTTGATGACGTCTTTCTGCATTTCGAGCCAGCCGACCCAATCGGCGCGGCCGGTGGCGACAATGCGCGAGCCCTTGAGCTTGGAATAGCTCGCCAGCTGGCCGCGATTTTCGCGCAGGATGACGTAGCGGCTGTCGTTTTTCTTATCGATGCCCAAGTCCGCCAGCAGCTGCAGCATGCGCGCTTTACTGGCGTCAGTGTAGACGGGTTCTTCAAAGTGGCGCGTTAACTCGGCAAACTTTTCCAGGATCGAACGGGCGAGCGTTTCGTCCTCGAGATTGAGGGCGCGGGCGCGCGCGAACAAATTCTCGACGTTGTAGGTTGCGAGCCGCATGACTGCCTCGGGTGTCGTGATTCGGTTGCGGTGAACTTAGGGGCTGGTTCGCCATGGCAAGTGACACAAGTGCGCGTGTCCACAGGCGTTATCGGCCGGAGCGCTCTCGACACGCGAAGCTCGGCTGCTTAAGTATTGGCGACGGTTCCAGTGCTGCGAAAATAGGGCTGAGATAGAGGGAGAAGGCGCATGACGGTTTTGATTGTGGGGCTCATTCTTTTTTTAGGCGTGCATTTGGTGCCGACTTCCCCGGAACTACGCGCGAGTTTCATGGAGCGTCTTGGCGCCAACACCTACAAGGCGGTGTTCTCGATTTTGTCGCTGATCGGCCTGGTGGTGATCGTGCTCGGGTATCACAAGATGCAATTGTATCCGGGCAAGAACCCGGTTCTCTGGGATCCGCCCACATGGACGCGGCACATCGCGCTTGCTTTGATGCTGCCGTCAATGATCCTGCTTGTTGCGGCCAATGTTCCCTCGCGCATCCGGACGGCAGTCAAGCATCCTATGTTGCTTGCCGTTAAGCTCTGGGCGCTCGCGCACTTGCTGGCGAACGGCGATCTCGCGTCGCTGCTGTTGTTTGGATCGTTCCTGGCCTACGCCATCTATGACCGCATATCGGTGAAGAGCCGGGGCGCACTCGGCCCGCTGGGTGACAAGCAGCCTAAGGGCATCATGGGCGATGTGGTGGCTGTTGGGGTAGGAGCGGCGCTCTACGTGGCATTGCTGATGGGCGGGCACCAATGGCTGATCGGCGTTGCTCCGGTCGCCGGTTAGAGCATGATCATTTTGCATTGAAGCGGCGATCGCAATCCGCTTCAATCAGGTAAAGGCCCCGGCTCTCCGGCCCGCTGAAGCGGACCTCTGGCCGGGGAAGCGGGTGTTATAGTTTTATTGCCCGTCAATAGGCGCACGCGTTCCCGGAAGACGCGCTTCTGTGTCTCTAAGTGTAACTCAGGCCGTTGCGAGCGCGGCTATCCGGGATCTTTACCCGTTGCGATTCACACTGAGTTGATCTTGCTTTAGACGTGGGCCGACTATCAGTTCGCTTGAATTCGGCTTAGCGCGTGAGGACGACGAACTCAGTACCCTTGCCGGTCTCTTTGCTGAGTTCGCGGTCCGAAATGATCAAGGACATGCCGGGCTTTGCCAGTTCGGCAATCGTGTCTTGGATGTCTTTCGGGATGCGGAAGGATTCAAGGGCGACGCGCACAGCCTCGTCATTGAGATTGGGCACTCTTTGCTCGCGTTGCTTGCGCTTCTTGGACTGATCCTGGTCGGCTAAAGCCAGGCGCGGGGCCTGCGCGCTGATCAGCTGCCATGAGAAGCGGTCGCCGGTTGCCTCGTAGTCTATTGCTGTCAGAACGTGCGTGCCGATGGCGCCAGGGTTGTCGGCTATATCGATGGGCGCTTCGAGCAAAGGCTCGAAACCCTGCCGGACGTAGATCTTTTGTGTCTTGAAGCTGACGAAGACCGACAACGGGCGCGCACGGCGTGCAACGTCCTTCTGGGCTTCGATCAAAGCGGTTTGAGCCGAACGCAACTGCGCAACCGCGGTTTTGACCTCGTCGATGGCGCGGGTCTTGGCAGCGTCTGCGGCCGCATATGTCGCGTGCACGTCGGCGATGATCATCTCGCCCTTGGCTGCCTCGGCGCGCGCGGCATCGGCCTCGATCGTCAAATCGAGAATGCGATCCTCAAGTTCGGCTTCTTTGTCTTCGGACTGAATGCGCGCTTTGGGATCCGTGATGGGGCTGGCGGCTGTCATGAAGGCGCGAAACTTATCTATCGCGGCCTTTCTGGCGCTGTCTGCCGCCGCCGCATTGCGCAACACGCCCTCGAACGGCTGACGCGCCGTCTTTAAACGGGCTTCGGCTTCCTGTGCGGGGCGAAGCGTTGCCTGAGCCTTTTCGCTGGCAGCGGCCTTTTGGATTTCAGCGGCTTTCATTTCCGATTGCAACCGCTGGATCTTGCTTTGAAGCATATGGGCGGCTTCAGCGCGTGAGCGGGGCTTCAGCGGCACCGAGCTGTCTGGGATGCTGGCGGGCGGCGCTGGTTCAGCTTGCGCCGGCGTGACGGGCATGAACGACGGCAGTTGCACGTCGCCGTCATCAGGTATGTCGTTGGCGGCAATGCGCATATCGCGCACGCCCGAACTTTGCGCCGGTAGCGCAGAGACGGCTGGCAGCGGTTTCAGCAGAAGGTCATCTTCGAATTTAATTGGCGACGTTTCGTCGTTCGTGATGATGATGCGCGCGCCGAGTTTTGTCTGCTTGAACAGCGATCGCGCAAAGGAGGCCGGCAGGCGGATGCATCCGTGCGAGGCGCGATAGCCTGGAACGACGCCTGCGTGGAGCGCAATCCCAGACCACGTCACCCGCTGCATGTGAGGCATGGGCGCGCCGTCGTAGATATTGCTTTCGTGATACTCGTGCTTCTCGAGGATCGAAAAAACGCCGGTTGGCGTGTCGAAACCTGGCTTGCCGGAGGAAATACGCGACGAGGACAGTTCGCCAAAACCGTCGATCACGCGCACGCGCTGTTTTCTGATCGAGACAAGAAGTGTCAGCGGGGTCTGGCCGGTTTTGGTCTCAGGGCGCGGCGTCTGCGCAATAGGCTTAGTGGCGGGCTTCGCCGGGATAGCTGCGGATTTGCTCTTGGCCGTGATGTCGCGTGCTTCGGCATGCAGCATCGTCGCTGACAGCGGCACGAGCGGTGTCATGGCAAGCATAGCCGCCAGAACCCGTGCCGGGCTGGCGCCAAGATGGCAATTCCCCAGTTTGCCGATTACGCTACTCACAGAACAAATCCACCCCGGCTGGACCCAAAAATTCCAACGTCTGGTATCTTACAACAAGCAACCTACGCCTTAGTTATCAGACAAGACAATCGGCCTGCAACGTTTTGGCCCCCCAATTGCGCAACTTGGTGGCTATATGTGGCGATAAATCAACGCTTTGCTGGTAACTATTCAATGTCAACGGAATCGGGACAATCATTTACCAAGCCTTAAGCGGAGGGCGAATGCGGTCCTGGTGCGGTGGTAGAGACTGAGCCTAGAACTCGGCCTAGAGTGGCGCGGGTAATTCTGGAGACACGTCGAAAATTCATGTCAGCACAAGCTCCACTCAAACGGTTTCTCGCTCCCGACATCACAGCCATGAAGGGCGGCAGCCCAATCGTGTCGCTCACATCCTATCATTCACATACTGCGGCGATTGCCGATAAGTATTGCGATTTCCTGCTGGTTGGCGACAGCCTGGGCATGGTCATGCATGGCTATGAGACGACAGTGCCGGTGCCGCTCGAACTCATGATCATGCACGGGCGCGCCGTTGTCAGGGGATCGAAGCGTGCGCTCGTCGTCATCGATATGCCCTTTGGCACGTACGAGGAAAGCCCGGCGGTTGCCTTCCGAAACGCGGCGCGCGTGATGAAAGAAACCGACTGCGGGGCCGTGAAACTCGAGGGCGGACGGCGCATGGCCGAAACCATCCGCTTTCTCGTGGATCGGGGAATTCCAGTGATGGCCCACATTGGCCTGACACCCCAATCGATCAATGTGCTCGGAGGATTTAAAACCCAGGGTCGCACCACGGACCAGTGGGCCGCAATCGAAGAAGACGCGCGGCTGGTCACAGAGTCTGGTGCCTTTGCCGTTGTGCTTGAAGCAATGGCGGCGCCACTTGCCGACCGCATTACGAAGTCGGTCGCCATTCCAACGATTGGGATTGGGGCATCCCCGGGATGCGATGGGCAGATCCTGGTCATGGAAGACATGCTCGGATTGTCGCCCCGGATCGCTAAGTTCGTTAAGGAGTTTGGGGCCATCGGCAAGGCGATTGAGTCGGCGATTGGCAGTTATGCCAGCGAGGTCAGGGGCCGGACCTTCCCCGCCCCAGAGCACACCTACGCTCTAAAAGGCGATGAAACGGCCCTATCTGCCGGCGGGATACGGCCGGATAGCGCCAAAGTCACGAAAAAGCCGAAAAGCCCCAGCACTTGATTGCGCTTGTATTTGATTACAAGCACTCGAAATAAAAGGGCGCATTGCTTTTGTGGGGGCACAAAGCGTGCGGGCTTGCCCTGGCCGCCTGCTCAGCTATCTATGCGCGTAACTATGCGCGCCGAATGGACGCTCTGGACTGAAGGCGCTTTGATCGAGGCGCCGATGGTTTTGGCGCCTATCATCGCGGACGGGACGAACAAACAAAAAGAACGCAAGCGGGAGAGTTGATTACATGGCCGACGATCGCGACAGCCTGTTGCGCGAGGTGGACGAAGAACTTCGGCGCGACCAGATGAACAAAATCTGGGAGCGTTATAGCGGGCTCATTTTCGGCGTCGCTGCTCTGATTGTAGTGGGCGTTGGGGGTTACAAGTTTCTCGAAAGCCGCCGCATCTCAGCCGCTGAAACAGCCGGCGCCGATTTCACCGCGGCGGCGCAGCTTTCAGCGGATGCCAAGAACGACGACGCGCAAAAGGCTTTCGAGAAGATCGCAACAAGCGGTCCAAGCGGTTACGCGGCCCTCGCCAAATTGCAGGTCGCCGGGGCTCAGGCAAAAGCCGGCAAAACCGCCGAAGCTCTCGCCACGTTCGAAGCACTGGCCAAGGAGCCGGGCGCCGATGATCTGTTGAAAAGCTTTGCACAAGTGCAAGCGGCATCGCTGCGCCTGGGCGAAGCAGACTATGCTGAGATGCAGAGTCGTCTCGGCGTGCTCGCAGGAGAGGGCAGTCCTTTTAAAACAACCGCGCGTGAACTTCTGGGATTTGCAGCCTTCAAAAGCGGAAAATTCGACGACGCGCGTAAACAGCTTGAGCCACTCTTGATTGATCCGGCGGCATCACGCGCGATCCAAGAGCGGATCAGAATCGTGATGGCGCAAATCACGGCGGCTGAGACGCCGGCGGTACCAGCGGGGGTGGTTCCCGCGAGCCAACCGGCTTCTGCGCCGGACGCAGCGCCGGCTCCGGCACCAGCCACAACGGCACCCGCCGCGACGGTTGAACCGGAAAAGAAATAGGAGAAACACGTTGGGCAACGGCACGAGGGGAAAGAAGATGCGGACCAGCGCCAAGGCGGCAGCCCTGCTGTTCGTTGCACTTCTTGGGACGGGCTGTGCGAGTGACGGTCCGACCTTGCCCAAGCTTGCCGATCTCAATCCCTTCAAGGAAAAGGCGCAACCCCTGCCAGGGCGGCGCATCCCGGTCGTGCAAACAACCGAGAGCATCGCCAGCAATCTTGCCGAAGCCAATCAGCCGATCGTTTTGCCTCCGCAGCGTGCCAACGATACGTGGACGCAGCCGGGCGGAGACGCCAATAACGCGCCAGGCCATCTGACGTTGAATGGTTCGGTCCGCCAAGTTTGGAGCCAAGAAGCGGGCGAGGGATCGTCGAAAACGGGGCGCGTCATGGCGAGCCCGATTGTCTATGACGGCAAAGTTTACACGCTTGATGCCGAAGGCAAGGTGACGGCGTTCTCGTTGTCGGGCGGCAAAGTTTTTCAAGTCGCGACGGTGCCTGAAAATGAATCCGGCGGCGGCGGACACGGCGGCGGATTGGCTGCCGACAATGGCCGGCTCTATATCGCCAACGGATATGGTGTGGTGGCAGCACTCGATCCGGGCTCAGGCAAAGTTCTGTGGCAGAAAAATCTGGGTGCCCCCGTTCGTGCGGCGCCGACTGCAGCCGGCGACCGGGTTTTCATCGTCACAGTGCAGGGGCGCGCCTTCTGCCTCTCAGGCGCCGACGGCGCCGAGCTCTGGGCAGTGCGCGGTCTGCCGCAACAAGCAAGTTTGATGACGTCGACGAGCCCGGCCGTTGATGGCGATATTGTCGTCGTGCCCTATCCGTCCGGTGACTTGATGGCTCTTAAGATTTCCGACGGCACGCCGGTGTGGTCAGAAAATCTGGCACGCACGCGCTCCACCTCGCAGATGGCGTCTATGAGTGACGCAGCGCGTCCTGCCATCGATGGCGGAACGGTTTTTGCGGTCGGTCATTCGGGACGCATGATTGCGACCAACTCCAAAACCGGCGAGCGGTTGTGGTCGATTAATGTGCCGGGCATTCAAGCGCCTTGGGTTGCCGGCGATACGGTTTATGTCGTCGATACGGCTGGCCGCGTCATGGCGCTCGATCGCCGGGACGGCAAGACGCGCTGGACGGCGAACCTGCCTGAATCCAAAACTTGGTCTGGCCCGGTCATGGCCGGGGGCACGCTATGGCTCGCCTCCAACAAAGGGCGGTTAATCGGCGTCGATGCCGCAACCGGCAAGGTCGGGAGCCAAGTTGACCTCGGGGGCCCTGTTTATATTCCCCCTGTTGTGGCGCAGGGCCGCATGTTCGTGCTGACAGATGGCGCGAAACTCATCGCGCTAAATTGAGAATTGGGCTACAGAACGGGAACGTCAGAGCGGCCCCCTAAAGGGGCCCTCGCTGTTTGAGGCTCTCTGCAGTCCCATGTCGCGTAGTCCCATGTCGCCTAGTCCCATGTCGCAACTCCCTGTCGTCGCCATTATCGGCCGGCCAAATGTTGGCAAGTCGACGCTGTTCAACCGTTTGACGGCGTCGCGGGCGGCACTCGTTTCCGATATGCCCGGGCTGACGCGCGACCGGCGCGAGGGTGTAGCAGATCTCGGCGGCCCATTGATTACGCTCGTCGATACGGCCGGCCTCGAGGAGGCCGCCCCCGGATCGATTGCAGCGCGCATGCGCCAGCAGACAGAGAAAGCCATCGAAGACGCCGCTCTCGTTCTGTTCGTCGTTGATGCGCGCTCCGGCGTGACGCCGACCGACACAGCCTTTGCGCGTTTGGTGCGCAACTCCGGGCGGCCCATCATCCTGGTTGCCAACAAAGCGGAAGGCAAGCAAGGGACGGACGGATTTTACGACGCCTTCTCGCTCGGCTTTGGTGCGCCGCTCGCAATCTCCGCCGAACACGGCGAAGGCATCGGCGATCTGATCGTCGATATCGGCGCGGCGCTGGGCCTTAAATTCCCGGTATGGAAGCGCAAAGGCCGTAACGCCGCCGATGACGAGCAGGACGCAGCACCGCCCGTTGCCGAGGAAAAGGCCCGGCCCATTCGCGTCGCCATTGTCGGCCGCCCGAATGCGGGCAAATCCACTTTGGTCAACGCAATACTTGGCGAAGATCGCATGATCACGGGGCCGGAGCCCGGCCTGACGCGCGATAGCGTTTCGAGCGATATAGAATACAAGGGGCGCACGATCCGTCTGTTCGACACGGCAGGCCTTCGCCGCAAGGTACGCATCACCGAAGCGGCAGAAAAACTCTCCGCGAGCGACGCGGTGCGCGCCATTCGTTTTGCCGAAGTCGTTGTATTGCTGATCGATGCCGAGTGCCCTTTTGAAAAGCAGGACCTCACTATTGGCTCCATGGTGGCCAACGAAGGCCGCGCGCTGGTTCTGGCCGTCAACAAGTGGGACCTGGTGGAGAACAAGCAGAAGGCTCTGAAGGAACTGCGCGAGACGGTCGCGGACAGCTTGGCGCAGGTTCCGGGTGTGTCGCTTGTGACTTTGTCGGCGCGGGCGGAAACAGGTATCGACCAGCTCATGGCCGCGGTCGCTAAAACCCATGAGACGTGGAACCGGCGTGTGCCGACAAACGCGCTGAACCGTTGGCTCGCGGAAGCGCTGTCGCGTCACTCGCCCCCGGCTGTGTCAGGCCGTCGCATTAAAATTCGCTACATGACGCAAGCCTCGACGCGGCCGCCGACATTCGTGGCTTTTTGTCAGCGTGCAGAGGCACTTCCGAATTCTTACGTCAAATACCTGACCAATAGTTTGCGTCAGGCCTTTGACCTTCCCGGAGTGCCGATCCGCTTCAATATGCGCACGGGCGAAAATCCGTTCGACAAAAAATAGCCGCTGATGTGCCTTTTTTTGCAGGCTTGTGA
>JANOKZ010000027.1:0-5401 GCA_031419515.1 Hyphomicrobium sp. | reverse complement strand
GTGAGGCTCCATCCGCTTGTTTGCGAATGCGTGCGCAACGACAGAGAGCGCGCGTCTTTGGGGTTGAATTCTTGCCTGATGAGCTTCGCCCAGAGGAGGCGCGCGGCGCGCATCTTGGCGATTTCCATGAAGTAGTTCATGCCGATCGCCCAGAAGAACGACAATCTGGGAGCAAACGCATCGACGTCCATGCCGGACGCCACGCCAGCGCGCACATATTCGATGCCGTCGGCAATGGTGTAGCCGAGTTCGAGGTCCGCCGTCGCGCCCGCTTCCTGCATGTGATAGCCGGAAATCGAGATCGAATTGAACTTCGGCATATGCTCGGCGGTGTAAGCAAAAATATCCGACACGATGCGCATCGAAGGCGCGGGCGGATAAATGTAGGTGTTGCGCACCATGAACTCTTTCAGAATGTCATTCTGAATCGTGCCCCCGAGTCTGGAAGCCGAGACGCCCTGCTCCTCGCCCGCCACAATGTAGAGCGCGAGAATTGGCAGCACCGCGCCGTTCATGGTCATCGATACGGTCATGTCTTGAAGCGGAATGCTGTCGAACAGCGTGCGCATGTCATAGATCGAGTCGATTGCTACGCCCGCCATGCCAACGTCACCTTTGACGCGCGGGTGGTCGCTGTCATAGCCGCGATGGGTCGCCAGATCGAACGCGATCGACAAGCCCTTCTGCCCGGCGGCGATGTTGCGGCGGTAGAAGGCGTTGGAATCTTCAGCCGTCGAGAACCCCGCGTACTGCCGGATGGTCCAGGGTTGCAGCGCGTACATGGCCGGGTAGGGCCCGCGCAAGTACGGCGCGATGCCGGGGAACGTGTCGAGGAAGTCGAGCCCGGCCGTGTCGGCGCCCGTATAGACCGGCTTCACCGGAATGCCCTCGGGCGTCTCCCATATGCGGTCGGCCGGAACAGTCGGCGCTTTCGCGGGCGCGAGTGGCGCGTCGAGGGCAATCTTGGTGAAGTCGGGGATCTGGGTCATGGGGCTTAATTGCTCGCCGCTTTTGCCGGTTAGCCGGGCATTTCAACCCGATTTTTGTAGGGTCTGGCTAGCACGGGCAAGTTTATTTTGCGATGCGACAGCTTTTGTAGGCCGGGCGAGCCACCAACGGACCGTCCCGCCTTTGAGCGTGGCAAGCAAATCCGGCACAGAGCTGCGAAAAATTTACCAGCCGATGAGACTTCGGAGCCACCCGCCCCAGCCGGCTGCCTTGCGCACTGCGGCTCCGCTTCTATCGACCGCAATGAGGAGAGCGGCGGCGATTGTCTCGCCATCGGCGTTGGCGCTTAAAACGATGCCGCCGCCATCGCGTTCGCCCGAGGTAAAAATAAAATCGCGCGCGTTCGTGGTATCGGCGGCAGACCGCTCATTGTAAGGCGCACGCTCCGTGTAAACTTGCGCACTCATGGCGTCCGGAAAATACATCTGCCCCGTAACGAGCGTCTTGTCGTCCAGGAGCACTTTGACGTGGATGTGGGGGGTGCGCCCCGGATACCATCCGGGATAAACGCTGCGGAACGCGGCAACGCCATTCGCATCCGTCATTTGCGTGCCGCGCAGGAAACTTTCGCCTTTGGTGGACACATCGCGCGTCGCGCCTTGCCCCGTGTAGCCCGAATAAAGACCGCGCGCATCCGCGTGCCAGATATCGACTCGGGCATTGACGATGGGCGTGCACACGCCGCTTTCGATGACGCGCAATGTGACCTGCAGCGGCACACCCGGGCGGCCCTCTGAGATATCACTGCGGATCAGCTTGGGATCGAAATAGAACGGACCCTCGACCGCCTGCGGAAAGAGAACGCATGACCCTTCAGGATTTGCGTCCGCGGCGGTTCCGGCCGCAGTGGGAGCGGCCGAACCCGCGAGTCCAGCTCCTGCCGCGCCAACTGTTAACCCTTGCAGCGCTCTGCGCCGTGTGAGTTCAATATCCATAACCCGCGCCTCGCCATTACAGCCAACATCAGCGGCCTCGGAAAGCTAACCAAACCTGCGACCGATCACAAAGAAAAAGGCCGGTCCCTTGCGAGAACCGGCCAGTTGGGGAGGGAGGAGGAAGTGCGTCGTACTGAGAGAGAGTGCGAAAGAGCGAATTCGGTTAATCGCGCGCGGCGCCTGCGATGATCGTCAGAAGCGCGAGACCGGGAATGGACACCAAGAGGCCGGCGGTGAGAGCCGCGTATTCGTTGCCGGGCTCAAAAAGCGGGGCGAAGGCCAGATTGGCCTCGGGAAATGTAGCAACAAGAACCGTAACCGCAGTTGTGAGGATTGCTGTGGTGCTGGCGATAATTCCGGACATTGGGGTCTCTCCTCGGTTGTGTTGCGACCTAGCTGCAGGCCGCGTTGATCGTGTGTCGTCTTGAGGAAGAGAATGGTTCAAAGCGCCGGGCGGCGCTGTTCCCGGGGGGACAGGCAAAGTTGTTTTTGCTTGTAGTTTTTTCTGAATTGAACCGAATGCGTGATCACCCTGGCTACCGGGGACGGCCCGGAACACGTCAAGCAACTAAGGGAACAGACGCCAAAATATTCACGCTTGCTCCTGCGGATCGGCGTGGACTGAGGGTTTAACCAAGGATAGGATCGCGGCGTCCGGTAGCGCGCGGTTTATTGCCTGCCTGATGTCTTGTTTTTGATAACGAAGCGCAACCTAGACTTCGCTCGCCGCCAACAGCGGCAACGCACTTTTAAACGGCGGAATATATTTGTTCGGGGTTCAATCATGCCAAATCCAGCAGGACGGCAATTCGACATCGACGAACTGAATAACCTCATGCGCTTGCTTGAGGAGCAACTCGCGAATCGCGTCGAATCCTTAGAAACGCAGCGAACCTGGGGCGTCCCAATCAGCGAGGAACTCGTAACCGGCATCGGGCAGCGGCGCCGTTACATCGAGGAGTTGAGACAAGACATTTCGGAACTTCTTCGGGCAGGTCCAGCTCCGGCGCCAAGCCCAAATGAATCTGTCTTTGGCAGGGAGAGATCTGGAGGCCTGCGCGCGGCCTCGCCGGATGGTTTGGCAATCGTCATCGGCCATAGTCCTCAAGGCGACCGTGGCGCTGAAGGAATTTCGCCACCCTTCCCGGCAGCCTCGACGCAAGGAAAGAGCGAATATTATTGGAATAAGGAATTGGCGGAGCGCATGGCCGCCATTGCCCGCGCGCGGGGAATACGCGTCGAAATTTTTCGCCGCGAACGCAACGGCAGCGTGGGCGTCCGGGAAGCGTACCGGCAGGCCAAGGCTTGGAACCCGTTGGCGGCGGTCGAGCTGCATTTCAATTCCGCAGACTCTGCTTCGGCGCGCGGCACTGAAACACTCTACGGCAGAGCCGGATCGATAGGATGGGCGCGCGTGATCCAGGATCAGATGGTTGCGCTGTATAACCGGCAAGGCAACCAAAATCGCGGTCTCAAAGACGCAAACCTTGAAGGCCGGGGCATTGTCAGCTTAACGAACGACGTGCAGCCGTCAGCACTGATCGAGCCGTTCTTCGGGCACCAGCGTGATGACGCCGAACTGGGCGTCACGCATAAAGATGCTCTCGCGGCAGCTCTCGTCGCCGCGTTTGCCAAGCACGCCGGATTGCCTGTTGATGGCGGCGTGACGCCAGTGCCTCTACCGCCCAATCCGCAACCCGCGCCGCCAATTGTTGGAACTCTTTGGGATCAGCTGCGCACAGCCGCCACCAACGAGCCGATCGAGTTCCAACAGCTGAAAGGCATCGCGTTTGCACAGTGGGCGCTTGAATCGGGTTTTGGATCGTCACGGCTTGCGACCCAATACATAAATTTCGCGGGCATGAAATGGCGGCCGTTCATGGAGGGGCTTGCCACGAAAGTGCGTTACGAGGCGCATGACGGCGTGGAATATTATTGCCAGTTCGCGGGGCCTGCCGAATTCATCAAAGGATACTGGGCCAGGCTCGACCGGCATCCTGCTTACGACGGATGGCGCCGGCATACGGCAACGGGGGAAGAGTTCTTCCGTTTCGTTGCCGACATCTGGGCTCCGCCGCGCGAGAACCCGAATTACGTCTCGAAAGTCTTGTCGCTCCACGCCCGGCTGACCAACGAGGGGACGCTGCCGAAGTCGTCGGATACAGTTCCCGTGGAGCCGTCCGTTGATGTGCCGCCGGATCGGTCACCAAGTTGGTCGGATGAAGACTTCTGGCTCGACACGACAGAAGAAGAGATGCGGGCAAGGGCACGCGTGCTCTCTCCTGTTGCAGCCGCCGCGCGCGCCCGCACCCTCGCTCAGGTGAAGTGGGCGGCCGATCCGCAGTCGTTCGACTATGCCCATCTTGAGAGTTCATTGCCGCTCGGCATCGACTTTACGTTCACAGCTTTCGATTTGGAACTCCTCTGCCAGCTCAATGGCTTTGATGTCAGCGTCGCGGGCGAACGTCCCATACTCTTTGGATTACGCGGGGCGGCTATCGCGGCTGGCGGTTCCGCCAGGGATGGCGCTTGGCATCAAGAAGTTGTGCTCAAGGATCAAAGACCCAATCACTTCGAGACGCGCTGCGTCATGGGTGTTTGGAACCGTGCTACGCGCGAGATAGCGGTTTATCCGGCATCAACCGTTCCGCATGCCGAGTCGGTCATCAGCTGGTATGAGACGCGCGCTTCGGGCAACATGCTGGCGACAGGGTTTTATGGCTATATTTGCGGCATCCACAACGGCAAACCCGGATGCTTCCTGTTGCGCAAGACCCTTGACGAAAAGCGGCGCGTGATTGTGCGCAGGTCGTCCAACGATCTTGTGTATCAATCGACGGATTTTGTGCACAATATGGCGCCCGGAGACAACATTCATCCGGCGTTTTCCGACGAGCCCGGTTGGTTTTCGTCCTTCGGCTGTCAAGTCGTACTGGGTTCTGCGACGACATCAGGATCGCATTCAGGCCCATGGTCCCATTTCCGGAAATCGGCGGGCCTAAGAGACGGCAACGGCGAACCGGGTGCTGCTTTTCACTACGTCCTGTTGACGGGCCGCGAAGCCCTATTGGCGTCACAACTTCGCCGCGCCGGAACGGCTGCCGATCCGATGGCGAGCCAAGACTTGAGACGTTTGCGTTTGGGTTCGACAGGCGCGGCCGTAAAACGCTTGCAGATGCGGCTTGGAGTCGCCGGGCCGGATGGAAAGTTTGGACCCGACACGGCCGAGCTGCTGCACACAAAACAAAAGTTACTCTCACAAGGCCGCAGCGACGGAATTTATACGCCAAAAATTGATGCTGCTTTAGGCTGGGACGTGCTCACGCCCGCGCCAATAGCGTAAGCTGAAGAGTTAGTGTGACGCGATGCTCCCATCAGACTCTAGAGTCTTTCCGGTTCATATGGAACCGTAGCCGCTGTTGTGCAGATAGTTTGCGCATTCTGTTGGCTTGAAGTGA
>JANOKZ010000026.1:0-2551 GCA_031419515.1 Hyphomicrobium sp. | reverse complement strand
GTGCGTGCGTTCGTGTGCGTGCGCTGACCGCGAACGGGCAGGCCTTTGCGGTGACGGAGGCCACGGTAACAACCGAGGTCCATCAATCGCTTGATGTTCATCTGCACTTCGCGGCGAAGATCGCCCTCGACATTATAGTCGCGGTCGATTGTTTCGCGGATCTGCAGGATTTCGGCATCCGTCAATTGATTGACGCGACGCTCGGCAGGGATCCCGACCTTCGCGCAAATCTCTGTCGCGAATTTCGAACCGATGCCATGGATGTACTGAAGCGCAATGACGGTGCGCTTAGCTGTTGGGATGTTGACGCCTGCGATGCGGGCCACTGAAAGTCTCCTGCCGTAGTCGAGTTGGCTTTGAATGTGTTAACTGCGTTGCGTCGTCGTCTGCCTTGTTGTGTCGTCGTCTCGTCAAGCTCGCCAGGGCATTAGGTGACCTGAATCGCCAATTCCACGTGTTTGTTTAACTGTCTTGTCCAAAGTGCAAAAAAGCGCAGAGACCGCAGTCCCAGGTTCTTCACCCGGGTCCGGATCACACTGAGCCTTCGCTAAAATATGGGGGCGTTGTAGCCCGGCCTTCCTTTTCCGTCAATTGCCACAATTGTCCTCAAGCAACTTGAAATCCTGCTAAAACCTCGTCGATTTGCTGCGTCACGTCGGCAATGGGTGCCATGCCATCGACGCTTTTCAGCAATTTCTGGGCGAAGTAGTAACCAACCAGCGGCGCTGTTTCGCGGTAGTAAGCCATGAGTCGCGTTTTGAGCGCTTCTGCATTGTCGTCGGCCCGGACGGTGCCGCCAGCTGCCAGCGTTTCGCGGGCGCGGGTTTCGATACGCTCGGCCAGAATGGTGTCGTCGACTTTGAGTTCGATGACGCAATAGAGCTTCTTCGCCTTGAGTTTCAGCAGGTTATCCAAAGCATCTGCCTGCGCCAGGGTGCGCGGGAAACCGTCCAGAATGAAGCCCTTGGCGCAGTCCGGTTCAGAGATCCGGTCCGAGATGATGCCGATGACGATGGCATCCGATACAAGTCCGCCCGAGGCCATGACTTCCTTGGCTTTAAGACCGACGGGTGTGCCAGCTTTCACAGCGGCACGCAGCATGTCGCCCGTCGATAACTGAGGGATGCCGCTTTTCTGGCTGATGGCCAGGGACTGCGTGCCCTTACCTGCCCCCGGTGGCCCCAACAAAATTAGATTCATCGACGCCCCTTGGGCGACGAGGCCCCGCGAAGCTTGGCCTTCTTGATCAGCCCTTCGTACTGCTGGGCGATCAGATGGCTTTGCACCTGAGCCACCGTATCCATGGTGACGCTGACCGCGATGAGCAGCGACGTACCGCCAAAGTAAAGCGGGATGCCGGCGTAGGACGTGAGAACTTCGGGCAGCACGCAGACGGCTGCCAGATAGAGCGCGCCGATGACCGTAATGCGGGTCAAGATGTAGTCGATGTATTCGGCCGTCTTTTCGCCAGGTCGGATGCCGGGGATAAAGCCGCCGTACTTACGCAGGTTATCGGCCGTCTCTTTCGGATTGATGACGACGGCCGTGTAGAAAAAGGCGAAGAACGCGATCAGCAGCGCGTAGACCAGCATGTGTAACGGCTGACCCTGGCCAAGCGCGGCAACGGCATTGTTCAGCCACTCAGGCCCTTGGCCGGCGGTGAACTGCGCTATCGTGATTGGCAGCAGCAAAAGGGACGACGCGAAGATCGGCGGGATGACGCCCGAAGAATTGAGCTTCAAGGGCAGATGGGAGGAGTCCCCGCTTGTCATTTTGTTGCCAACCTGGCGCTTGGGATACTGGACCAGCAAGCGTCTCTGTGCCCGCTCAAAAAAGACGATTGCGGCGACGACGCCGAGCGCCAACAGAATGAAGCCTATTAGCGTCACTGCGCTGATGCTGCCGGTGTGGGCGAGTTCAAAAAGCTGAACAACGGCGCCGGGGAGACCGGCGACAATGCCGGCGAAAATGATGAGCGAAGTGCCGTTTCCGACGCCGCGCTGCGTGATCTGCTCGCCGAGCCACATCAAGAACATCGTGCCGCCAACGAGCGTGATGACCGTTGTGGCACGGAAGAAGGCGCCTGGATCGATGACGACTCCACCGGCTGAATTGCGCGATCCTTCAAGGCCGACGGCGATACCGTACGCCTGGAATGTTGCGAGGAGAACGGTGAGGTAGCGCGTATACTGGTTGATCTGTTTGCGGCCTGCTTCGCCCTCTTTCTTCAAGGCTTCGAGGCGCGGGTTGATCGAACTCATCAACTGCATGATGATCGACGCAGAGATGTAGGGCATGATGTTCAAGGCGAAGATCGCCATGCGTTCGAGCGCACCGCCCGAAAACATGTTGAACATGCCGAGAATACCGCCGGCCTGAGACTTAAAGGTTTCGGCGTAGGCTGCGATATTAATGCCGGGCAGCGGGATGAACGTTCCAAGCCGGAAAACGACCAGGGCCGCCAGCGTGAACCAGATGCGCTTTTTCAGATCCTCGGCCTTCGAGAAGGCGCCGAGGTTCATGTTAGCGGCAAGCTGCTCTGCAGCAGAAA
>JANOKZ010000025.1:0-5125 GCA_031419515.1 Hyphomicrobium sp. | reverse complement strand
CATGATCTCGGCGAGTTCGACAGGTTTCTGCACGCGCAGGCAGCCGTGGCTCAAGGTGCGCCGCGCGCTGCGGAACATCCATTTGTCGGGTGTGTCGTGCATGAAGATCGTGTGCTGACTCGGGAACGAAAATTTAACGACGCCGAGCACGCTTTGGCCGCCCGGAGGTTGCTTGACGATGTAATTGCGGATGTCGTCCTTGCTCCAGTCGATGCTGCGCCAATCGCGCACCTTGCCGTCCTTGGTCTCAAGTTGGAGGCCGTACTGGCGCATCAGGCCGCCGCCGCGGCGCAGGCTCGGCCAGAGTTCGTATACCATGATGGATTCCGGCACGCGCCACATCGGCCGCAGCACCACATGCTTCAACGGCCGCGAGAAGATCGACGATTGCTTGTCGAGCATGCCGGCGACGATTTTTTCCGAGCGGACGATGTCGCCGCCCTTGTAAACATATTGCATGAACTCGGGGATGTTGTTCAGGACGTGCACGTCGCCCATGTCCTCGTTCATCCAGCGCCACTGTTCCATGTTGGCGCGCAGGCGCTTTGCCATGGCGTTGAGGGGCTTGTCAGTGCTTCCCGTTTTGGAGCCAATCGCCGCCACGTATGCTTGGCGCAGCTTTTCGAACTGCGGGTGCTTGGGATGCAGCGATCTCAGATACGCGCCCGTATCGTCGTTGCTGGCGAGGCCCTCAAGGATGATCTTGGGCTCGACCAATTGCGGCCGTCGATCGATATTCGAATTCAGCATCTCGGCTGGCTTCATGATGCGTCCGCCGCGCGCGTGCCGGGCGTAGAGCAGGGCTGCGGCTGAAAGTTTCAATTCAGCCTCGGCCAGCATTTCAGGTGTGTTGCCGTCCGTTGGGGCGGGCAGGGCAAAGGTCTTCGCATCGAGCCCATAGGCGCCAGCATTCTCAATTTCCGCAATCGCTGACCTTGCCTTGTCATTGAGGCCGGTTGGCGTGACCCAGAGTGGCGACGCATTGCGGCTCTCGTAGAACGCCGTGAGGGCCGCGGACTCGCGCTGGTCTTCGTCACTCGGGGTAGCGGGAAGTACGCCGAGCTTCAGGCGCAGCGCAGTTGTCAGAGGATCGGCGGCTGGCGCGTCCGGTGCTGGGATTGCGCCCGTTTCAATTTTTGCCTCGCTGGGGGTCTCGGTTTTTGCCGGCTCGGGCGTTGTGGCTTTCGGCACCCATTCGGCAAATGCCGATTGAGGCGCTGCGGATATCGACGCAATCCATGCAAGGGCAACCCATGCACAGGTAACCAGCAATCGTGAGCGAGCCATTTCCCTATCTTTCCCGGTCAATACGCGCGCACAACGGTGTGAAACTAACTGATGCGCAGGAGGCTGCCTACTCCCCGCACGAGCTGGGCGAGGGCCTGGCGGCCACTGTCCCCATGGAATTAGAGCTTTTTAAGTCCTTTGGAAGCGCGCGCCCGACCGCGGGACGAGGTATATAATAAGGCAAAAATCTGGGGGAGCCGCCATGCAGCAGAAAGATATTCCTGCAACACAATCGCCCGTGACCCATTCGCAAGGGCCCATGTCCCAAGGGCCAATGGAGCGCACGGCGTTGCGCTTTGCAGCGGTCGCCGAGCGCTGGTTTCCCGATACCTTCATTTTCGGCGTGATCGCGGTCGCGATCGTGGCGATTGCCGCTTTGCTCAATGGGGCGTCGCCGTCCGACATTGGCAAGTCGTTCGGCGACGGATATTGGAGCCTGATCACGTTCACGTTTCAGATGGTCTTCATGGTGGTGGCGAGCTACGTCGTCGCCATATCGCCGCCTGTTGCGCGCGCCATCGACTGGCTGAGCGGCATTCCAAAAACCGGGCGCGGCGCGGTGGCGTTTATCGCCACCATGAGCATGCTCGTGTCGCTGATCGGATGGGCGTTGTGTTTGATCTTCGGCGCGTTTCTCGTGCGCGCCTGCGCGCGTAGGCCGGAACTCAAAATGGATATTCGCGCTGCCTGTGCCGCCGGTTATTTGGGGTTAGGGGCCACATGGGCACTCGGAATTTCGTCCTCGGCTGCGCTGTTGCAGGCGAACGCGGGAAGCCTGCCGAAAAACATCCTGGCGATAACGGGCGTCATCCCGCTCACCGATACGATCTTCCTCTGGCAGTCGATGGTGATGTGCGCGATCATTTTGGTGCTGTCGGTGGTCATTGCCTGGCTCTCGGCGCCGTCTGCGGCAAACGCCGTGACAGCGGAACACCTCGGCGCGGACATCGGCCGGGCTTCGCACGAGGTTGCAAAGCCAGACAAGCCTGCCGAGTGGCTCGAGTATTCGCCGCTGCTGACGCTGGTGTTGGTCGCTTTGAGCGTGCTCTGGTTCGCGCGGGAATTTGCGACTCAAAGCGTCATCACAGTCGTTTCGAGTCTCAACACTTACAATTTTCTATTCATCACGCTCGCCATGCTGCTGCACTGGCGGCCGCGAAGCTTCTTGAATGCGGTTTCGAAATCGATGCCGGCGATCGGCGGCATTCTCGTGCAGTACCCGCTCTATGGGTCCATCGCGATGATCCTGACAGGCGCCAAGAATGCCGCGGGCGTCAGCGTGTCCGATCAGCTCGCGCATTTCTTCATCAGCACGACGACGCAAAGCACGTTCCCGGTCGTCGTTGGCATTTATTCGGCGTTTCTCGGGCTGTTCGTGCCCTCGGGCGGGGGAAAATGGATTCTCGAAGCGCCATACGTCATGCAAGCAGCGAACGAGCTTAAGGTGCACCTCGGCTGGATGGTACAAACCTACAATGCCGCTGAAGCGCTCCCCAATCTCATCAATCCGCTCTTCATGGTGCCGATGCTCGGCATTCTCGGCTTGAAGGCGCGCGAGATTGTCGGCTTCACGTTCCTGCAGTTCATCATCCACGTGCCGGTCGTGTTGTTCATGCTCTGGTTCTTCGCAGGGACTTTGACTTACACGCCGCCGGTCATTCCGCCGGGCGTCATTCCATAGCTATGTGCGAGTGCGTTAAGCGGCAGGCTGCTCAAGGAGCCGATTGACGCAAAGCGCAACGCCGGCCTGCCAGTGCGGCAACTCCGCGCCGAATATGCGTTTCATTTTTGCGCAATCGAGGTTGGAATTTTTCGGGCGCACGGCGCGGGTTGGATATTCGTCCGTGCCGATGGCCGAAAGCGCGGTTTGAGGTCCGCCCACGGTTTTTGATTGGGCCAGGATTTCTCGCGCAACTTCAAACCAGCTCGCCGTGCCTTGACCGGCTGCGTGATAGACGCCCCAGGCATCGGATTTCGCGGCAGGCCCGGTAATCTGTTCAGCGATAGCAAGTATGGCTTCGACCAGATGAGGTGCGTAGGTTGGGCTGCCAATCTGGTCTTCGACCACGCGCAGAGGGTTACCCTTGACCGCGTTGTTCAAAATCGTTTTCACGAAATTCTTGCCGAACGGACTATAGACCCAGGCCGTGCGCAGAATGATGTGCCGGGGATTGGCGGCTGCAACCGCGTGTTCGCCATCAAGCTTGGTGCGGCCGTAGACAGACTTTGGTGCCGTTGCGTCGCCCTCCACATAGGCCGACGATTTCAATCCGTCGAACACATAGTCGGTTGAAAGGTGGATGATCGGCACGCCGCGCCGGTTTGCGGCTTCGCTCAAAAGGCGCGCACCTTCGCAATTCAACGCGTGCGCACGCTCCGGCTCGCCTTCAGCATCATCGACGGCCGTATAGGCGGCCGTATTGATGATGACGTCGGGCTTAATATCGGCGATGGCGCGTTCGATCGTTGGCGTGCTGCAAATGTCGAGGGCTGGGCGGCCGATTGCACACGCTGTAATTCCCGGAGAGGCGGGCGCTGCTTCAAGAAAACACCGGGCGACTTGTCCGTGAGAACCTGTAATGAAAAGCCGCATCGGAGATCCTTTCGTCCTCTCTCCGCGTCCTTTACGGAGAGAGGGTGAGGGGTGGCAGCATTAAGAACAAGCGGCTGCCCCTCACCCCACCCCTCTCCCCATCATGAAGAATGATGGGGAGAGGGGGTGCTTCAGTAAAACAAGCTCGACACGCTTTCCTCGCGGCTCGTGCGGGCGATGGCTTCGCCGATGAGTGTGGCGATCGAGAGGACGCGAATGTTCTTGGCGGTTCTGATTGCCTCGGTCGGCAAGATTGAGTCCGTAATGACAAGCGACTTGAGCCGCGAGTTCTGAATACGATTGACGGCACCGCCCGAGAGCACGCCATGCGTGATGTAGGCTGAGACTTCCGTCGCGCCGTTCTTCAGCAGGGCTTCGGCCGCATTGACGAGTGTGCCGCCGCTATCGACGATATCGTCGATCAGAATGCAGCGCTTCTTATCGACTTCGCCGATGACGTTCATGACTTCGCTTTCGCCGGCCTTTTCGCGGCGCTTGTCGCAGATGGCGATCGGCGCGTTGATGCGCTTGGCAAGTGCGCGCGCGCGTACGACACCGCCGACGTCGGGAGAGACAACGACAATATCGTCCGACTTGCCGAAGGTTTCCTCGATATCGCGCGTCATGACGGGGGCGGCGAATAGATTGTCGGTCGGGATGTCGAAGAAGCCCTGAATCTGCCCGGCGTGAAGGTCGAGTGTAAGGACACGGTCCGCGCCTGCGCGCTCGATCATGTTGGCGACGAGCTTGGCGGATATGGGCGTGCGCGGTCCGGGTTTGCGGTCCTGGCGGGCGTAGCCGAAGTAGGGAATGACGGCCGTGACGCGTCTTGCGGATGAGCGCTTTAAAGCATCGACAAGAATAAGAAGTTCCATGAGATTGTCGTTCGCCGGAAACGACGTCGATTGGATGACAAAAACATCCTGCCCGCGCACGTTTTCTTGAATCTCGACGAAGATCTCAAGGTCGGCGAAGCGCTTCACTTGTCCCTTGGTCAAAGGGAGTTTCAAATATGCGCTGATCGCGTCGGCGAGAGGGCGGTTGCTGTTGCCGGCGACGAGCTTCACTGCGTGTATTCCCCGGCTCTCTCTAGGGGCGTCTCCGTCCCGGGCATCAAAGGGCATGACAAGTCCCCGAACGTCCCCAAACTGGCGTCTGTCAAGCGGCTTCTAGCAAGCAGGCCCGGTGGTGGCAACCGCCCGGGCCCGCTAATCGCGTTAAACATTGAATACGCAGTTAAACCTG
>JANOKZ010000024.1:0-5012 GCA_031419515.1 Hyphomicrobium sp. | reverse complement strand
AAATGAGCAACAAGCGAAAGCATCGGAGCCTCCCTCTTTTCCGGAAGCCTCCTCAAGAATCCATGATTCGCCGCCACTCAAGCGAATTTAACCGTTTTCAAATGCGATTCCCCTGCTCAGGGGAGGGGTTAGGGGTGGGGTGACGAGCTCGGCGTGATCGGCATTTTTGAAATCCGGAAATGACGCTCATTTTTTGATGTTGCTGCCACCACCTGTCTCCCGGCGTCTCCCCACCCCCGGCCCCTCCCCGTCATCGCGGAGCGATGCTTCGCATCGGTGGGGAGGGGAGTCATAACGCAGAAAATCTCTCGTCATTGAGAAAGTGCCGAACAGTAAGTGGGTAACTTTACGCCCGCCCGCCGCCGAGCTCGCCCGTCAGCTTCTCGCGGCCCAGAGCCTTGAACACCGTCGCGACGATGCCGTCGGCCGAAAGTCCAGCGGCTTCGTACATCTTGTCCGGCTTGCCGTGATCGATGAACACATCCGGCAGCACCATCGGGCGCACTTTGAGACCGCGATCCAGCAAACCGTCTTCGGCGAGATACTGCAGCACGAAACTGCCGAAGCCGCCAACAGAACCTTCTTCAATCGTGACCAGGACTTCGTGGTTTTGCGCGAGCCGCTTGATGAGATCCTTGTCGAGCGGCTTGGCAAAACGCGCGTCCGCCACTGTGGTCGAAAGCCCGAAGGTAGCCAATTGATCGGCCGCCGTGAGGCATTCCTGCAGTCGCGTGCCAAGCGAGAGCAGCGCCACTTTTGAACCCTGCCGCAGTACGCGCCCCTTGCCGATTTCCAGCGGAAAGCCTTCAACCGGCAGCTCCACGCCAACGCCTTCGCCGCGCGGATACCTGAGCGCGCTTGGGCCGTCGTCGATCACCGCTTGCGTCGCAACCATATGCATAAGCTCTGCCTCGTCCGCCGCCGCCATGATCACAAAATTCGGCAAGCATCCAAGATACGCGAGATCGAAGGAGCCCGCATGCGTCGCGCCGTCCGCGCCGACAAGTCCCGCGCGATCAAGCGCAAACCGCACAGGCAACTTCTGGATCGCCACGTCGTGCACCACCTGATCATAGGCGCGCTGCAGGAACGTCGAGTAAATCGCCACAAACGGCTTGTAGCCTTCGGTCGCAAGTCCGGCCGCAAATGTCACGGCATGCTGCTCGGCAATGCCAACGTCAAACATACGCCGGGGAAAACGCTTTTCAAAAAGATCGAGGCCGGTCCCGTCCGGCATGGCAGCCGTAATCGCGACGATCTTCTCGTCTTTCTCAGCTTCGCGAATGAGGCTCTCGGCAAAAACGCGGGTGTACGTTGGCGCGTTCGGCTTCGGCTTCACCTGCACACCGGTGACGACGTTGAACTTGTTGACGCCGTGATATTTGTCGGTCGAGGCTTCTGCCGGCGCGTAGCCTTTTCCCTTCTTGGTCATGACATGCAGCAGGATCGGACCCTGCTTAGCGTCGCGCACGTTTTTAAGAATAGGCAGCAACTGATTCAAGTCGTGGCCATCGATCGGGCCCACGTAATAGAACCCCAACTCTTCAAACCATTGCCCGCCCTGCCAGAGGTGGCGCGTATACTCTTCCATGCGTGCCGCGCGGCGTTCCCACTTTTTCGGCAGCATCTTGGCAAGCTGCTTAGCGAGATCGCGCAGATGCAAATACGTGCCGCTCGATGTGACGCGTGCCAGGTAGGCCGAGAGTGCCCCGGTCGGCGGCGCAATCGACATATCGTTGTCGTTCAGTATGACGATCAAGCGCTCGTCGCGCGCGCCCGCGTTGTTGATGGCTTCATACGCCATGCCGGCGCTCATGGCGCCATCGCCGATCACCGCAATGACGTTGTTCGACCCGCCTTCGAGATCGCGCGCAACCGCCATGCCGAGCGCCGCCGAAATCGAGGTCGAGGAATGCGCCGCGCCGAAGGGATCGTATTCGCTTTCGTCGCGCTTGGTGAAGCCAGAGAGCCCGCCCGGCTGGCGTAGCGTTCGGATGCGGTCGCGCCTTCCGGTTATGATCTTGTGCGGATAGGCTTGGTGGCCAACGTCCCAGATGAGGCGGTCGCGCGGGGTATCGAAAATCCAATGCAAGGCCACCGTCAGTTCGACCACACCGAGGCCCGCGCCCAGATGCCCGCCCGTCACCGACACGGCATCAATCGTTTCTTGGCGCAGTTCGGCGGCAAAATTGACCAGCGCGCTCTCCGGCAGCTTGCGCAGGTCGGCTGGGATTTTGACGCTGTCGAGAAGCGGGGTCTTGCTCAAGGGGCGGTACCTTCGCCATGGACTGCAGCTGGAATTACACGGGCTTAGCTTGTCTTGGTTATGTCACACCGGCCGGGCGCCGCAAGGGACCAATGTTCGCATGTAACCGCCTCTTCCCGCCAAATACCGGACCGGTCAGCCGGAAGACGCGGATTGCTCTGGGAATTGACAAGGGAAACGGAACTGACGCGCTTAGCGCTCAGGGTCGAGCGGCTCGGTGCCCTTTGGACGCCCATCTGTCCCAAACGTCAACTTTTCGACCTTGGCTTCCGCCTGTTTCAAAAGCCGGTCGCAATGATCGCGCAAGGCCTCGCCGCGCTCATAAATCGCAATCGATTCCTCAAGCTCGACGTCGCCCCGCTCTAAGCGGCCAACGATGCTTTCGAGTTCCTTCAGAGCACGCTCGAAGGTCATGTCCTTGATGTCGGCGTGCCCCTTCGCCGGGGCCTTGGCTGTCGTCATTGCGTGCGTCTCTCAATTCTTGAACTCGTACGGGGTGCGCGCGGTCACGTTCCCGCTTCCATCATCGTCTTGACGTGCACCGCAACCGATCTGGCGAGCGCCGTCAAGTCATAGCCGCCTTCAAGCATGGAAACCACCCGCCCGCCAGCGTGCCGGCGCGCAACATTGAGCAACTCTTCGGTCGCCCACAGAAAATCGGCTTCAACGAGCTGAATGCCGGCAAGAGGATCGTCCTTGTGCGCGTCGAAGCCGGCGGAGATGAACACAATGTCGGGTGCGAAGTTGTGCAGCGGTGCGAGGACGCGTTCGCGAAACGCCGCCTCGAACTTTTCCCTGCCATCGCCTTCGCGCAGCGGCGCATTCCAGATATTGCCGACGCCGGTCTCATTCAATGCGCCTGTACCCGGAAAGAGCGGCATCTGATGCGTCGAGCCGTAGAACATATCCTTGTCGGACCAGAAGATCTCCTGCGTGCCGTTGCCGTGATGCACGTCGAAATCAACAACTGCAACACGTTCAGCGCCATGTTTAGCGCGCGCATAATGCGCGGCGATGGCAATGTTGTTGAACAGGCAAAAACCCATGGCCTTCGCGCTTTCTGCATGATGCCCCGGCGGGCGCACTTGGCAGAAAACGTTGGCGGTGTCCTTCTTCATCACGAGATCGACGGCATCGAGCCCGGCGCCAACGGCGCGCAGTGCGGCCTCCCAGCTTCCTTCCGACATCGTTGTGTCGCCATCGATCTGGCGCAAGCCCTGCCCGGCAAGCGGCCGCGCCGTTTCCAACTCTGCATAGTAGGTGCCCGGATGCGCGCGCTCGATCGCCTCTCGCGCATCGTCTCGCATGGGCGCTTCGCGGCGCACGAGATCTTTGTAGACTTCGTGCCCCAGCACCTTGTCGATGGCGCGCAAGCGGTCCGCCCGTTCCGGATGGTGCGGGCCCGTGTCGTGATTGAGGAACGCAGGATGCGTGATGAGGACTGTTGTCATTGTGGTGCCGTTCAAACCCAGCTTTCTCGGATTTTTGATTTCGTCATACTATGCTCCCCATTGGCGAACCAAACCAAAACTGGCTTCCGCGGGCTTAATGCTCCCCAAATCTAACCCCCAAGTTCCGAAATCCGGGCCAACTTAACGCCGGGCGGTGGAATGCTGTCGGCCGGCACGAAGAAATCGGGCGCCAAGGGCTTGGTTTTGTCCACCCGATAGGGTTCGAAATCCCTGACCCCGCCAACGTCGTGCAGGAACGTGTCGTCGATCAGGAAATTGCCGGAGAACGATTTGGCCGGCTGTTGGAATATGAGGTGCGCCGCGTCCGCCAGGATGTCCGGCGTCCGGCTCATAGCCATCAGCTTGTCGCCACCAAGAATATTCCGGATTGCCGCCGTCGCAATCGTCGACCTCGGCCACAGCGCATTGACTGCCACGCCATCCCCTTTCAGTTCTTCCGCTAAGCCGAGCACGCAGAGGCTCATTCCATACTTTGCAATCGAGTACGCCACGTGCCCGGCAAACCATTTAGGCGCCATGTCGAGCGGCGGCGACATCATGAGGATGTGCGGATTTTTCGACTTGCGCAAATGCGGCAGGCAGGTTTTCGAAACGAGAAACGTGCCGCGCGTATTAATGCCAAACATCAAGTCGAAGCGCTTGATGTCGGTCTTATCGACCGGCGTCAGAGATATGGCACTCGCGTTGTTGATGCAGACATCGATGCCGCCGAACGTAGCAACCGTCTGATCGACCGCGCTTTGCACTTGGGCTTCATCGCGGATATCGCACATGACCGGCAGCGCCTGTCCGCCGGCCTTGCGTACCTCGTCAGCCGCTGAATGTATCGTGCCCTCCAGCTTTGGATTGGGATCGCTCGTTTTGGCGAGGATTGCAATGTTCGCTCCATCCCGCGCCGCGCGTTTGGCGATTGCCAAGCCAATACCGCGGCTCGCGCCCGTGATGAGAAGCGTCTTTCCAGCAAGTGAGCTCATATCCGCATCCTTGTTTCTTTTCATCATAACGCAGCAGGTTACGCCAGCGCTGAGATTTTAGACTTCGACGCGCCGTCGTAGCTTGCTCCATATCCACCGGAATGGCGCCGTCACCGAAGCCCAAAATTGCTTCATGGCGTGCCAAGCGAACGCGGGCATCCCGGCAACAGGCAAGAAGAGCAACAGATACGCGAGAAAGTTCGGCGCACCTTTGACCCAGTGTCCAACCCGGCCCTGCCCTTCGGCACGCGGGCGCGGCGCCCAGATCCGGCTCCACCAGCCCCGCGACGTGGCCCAACC
>JANOKZ010000023.1:0-3186 GCA_031419515.1 Hyphomicrobium sp. | reverse complement strand
GATGACGAGTGCAAGTGCTGTGACGAGGTTCATGGTGTCCTCCTAAAGGATCTATCAGTCCCGAGGGAGAAATGCGCCGCCGGCAGCGCGCAATGGGCCGGGCACGAAAACGCCCAGCACCACAAGCACTCGCCTAGAACCAACTGATTCTTCCCCAATAGAATCGTAGAGGACTTATTAACAGTTGTCATTGCACCTATCTCGCAACTGCTCAGATTTTGTGCATGTGCGGTATTTGGGTGCGGATAGAGACTGTGGGCCGATGACGAATGGGTACCCCGGACGTCAGCCGTATCTCCGGCCGCTTGCGCCGTTTTACGGTTGGATGCGTCCAAGGAACTTTGCGAGGCGTGCGCGAAGACGCTCCTCGTTCTTGGTCTCGCACTCCCAAATGACGAGTACAGACCAGCCTGATGATTTGAGCGCCGCGAGGTGTTCGGCATCGCGCGCAACGTTGCGCTTGAGTTTGGGACCCCAATAGGCCGCATTGGATTTTTGCGCGCGCAGCTCCGTCATCCCGGCGTCGCTGCAAGCGACGATGGCGAAGCCATCGCAGGCCGAGACCCATGCAAGCGTCATTGTGGCACGAATACACCGGCGGCATCGAGCCAAAGGTTCTTTGCTTGCTATTGGCTTGACTGGATCCCCGCCGTTCTTCCCGGGCGTTTCACGCGCAGGCGCGGGGATGACGGCCGTTGAGTGTGCGCGGTGCAGGCGGTAGCGGTAGCCGAGGCTGGTGATGATCAGATTTGCTTGTGATCGAGAAGCGCGATCATAACCTTCTTTTCTGGATACAAGGCATTCGGCTCCCCATTTGCCTCTTCTCGTTTCTCGACGTCCCAGACACTAATCGCACCTGACGCGACCGCAAGGAAATCGAGACCGTGAACATCACAGTAGTGACCCAGGTTACACAACAGGTCGCTCACGGCCTCTTGGCTTTCAATTTCCTGGTCCAACCCAGTATCTTCGCAAAACACCGACAATGCATGCTCAGCCCATTCTGCACGGTCAGAATTGTTGGGATAATCGTCAGCGAACTTGCGTGGATTGATCGTCATAAAGCCTCCAACAGTCGGGTCATTGAAGACGGGAGCCTGTTACCACCGCCAAACATAATGAAAGTCATCAATTACAACGCGCTCGCGAAGAACGAAGCGATCACGTTGCGAGTACTGCCAGAAAAAGGTAAGCCTTGCATCGGCTCGTCCAAGATGCCGGCAACTTTTTTCCTTCGGTCCAGAAATGAAAGCTGTCCTGCAAACGAAAATCAGCCCGGCATACGATGACGTTCCCGAACAATTCTATCATTTTCCGCGCACTTATCTGAACCAAGTCAAAGCCACAGTCGGCGACTGGATTGTCTATTATGAACCAAGGCGATCAACCGGCGACAATTTGAGTCGCGGAGGTCGCCTCGCATATTTTGCCGTTGCACAAATTGTCGGACTGCGTGCTGACCCGAAAAGAGAAGATCACTTTTACGCGGACATCGCCAATTATCTGGACTTCGATAAAGTGGTGCCGTTTCGGGCGGGAGACTTCTACTATGAAGCAGCCTTGAAGGCGCCCGATGGTCGCCCAAACCAAGGGCAATCAAGGCGCGCTGTCCGGAACATGCCCGACCATGAGTTCGAAGCGATACTTCGGGCAGGTTTTGCATCGGAGTTGGGGGCTGCGATGATGGGCTCGGCAGCTTACAATCCCGCTGCATACAATACCGGTTTCGCTGAGCCGCAGGCTGACTTCAGTCGGCCATTGGTTGAGTCAACAATTAATCGGCCATTCAGAGACGCTGCCTTTGCTCGTCAGATTCAAACTGCATACGGCCAACGTTGCGCTATGACAGGGCTACGGATCATCAACGGCGGTGGTCGCGCAGAAGCGCAGGCGGCTCATATCCGTCCCGTCGCCAGTGCAGGGCCGGATTCGGTACGCAATGGACTCGCGTTATCTTCTACGTTTCATTGGATGTTTGATCGCGGTCTTGTTACCATCGACGACGATTTCAAGATTCTCAAAGCCAAAAAAATTCTGCCGGAGCAAGCCGGTCGGATGCTGAACCCCTCGGGCTATTTAATTGTTCCTGAAGACCAACGATATCAACCTCACGCGCAGTTTTTACGCTGGCATCGAGAAGAGAAGTTCAAGGGCTAAGGGACGACAGATTGTAGCGCCCGTTCACCCCGCCGCCATGTGCCCAAGCGCAATGTCGCGCAGCACGCGGCCCTCGATCTCGGCGTCGTCGAGACGGACCTTGACCAAATCGCCGATGCTCACAATTCCGGCCAGGTGGTGATCGTCCATGACGACCGCGTGACGAAACCGCTTCTCGGTCATGCGCCTCATGACTTTGGCGACGCTGTCGTCGAGGCTGCACACGGGCAATGGGTCCGAGATCTGTGAAGCCAAGATCTGACGCGCTGTTTTTATGAAGCCCGCGGCGCCACTGCGTGCAAGTTCACGCATGATGATGCGATCGGTCACCAAGCCCAAGGGGTTGTCGTGGTGGTCCACGATGAGGACGGACGCAATATTGCGTTCGGCGAGCGTCCGCAAAATCTCATCGAGGCGCTTATTGGGCCAAGCGGTGACAACTCGCGAACCTTTGGTAGCGATCACATCGCGTATTTTCATCGGAGCACTCTCCATGCCGTGGAAGCGCCCTGCCCGTCTAAACTCTATGTTGCGCCTCGATTTGGTGTCCGGCAAGAGCCTCGCGCAACATAAGTTCGTGAGGTTTTGAGGCTAAAGAGGCGTATCCGGCAGCGAGCGCCGCTTAGGATTAATCCGCAGCCTCCACCCTTGAATGGTTCAAGACGATTTAACCCGGTGCACTCACTTCGCCCTGAAAAAGCTGAACTTCCGTCAACCTACCTTGTTAATCCGGGTTCCATGGTGGACAGTTATGCACGCAAGATCGAAACCCATTGAAACACATGAACAAAAATAGAAAGGCACGCTACATGCCCCGCAATCCAGTGACATTGGCGCGCATCCATAGAAGCGCAATGGCGCACTTTGCAAAAGTTGCCGTGATTGGATTAGAGCGTGTCGTCAGTTAGGATGAGTCTTGCGCGCCACGGCGTGGATTAAATCACACCTGGCTGCGGCTTTCGCCGTCAATTGCGGGATTCCCAAATCATTTTTTCTCTGATTCATAAGCTGCCGGTAACGGAGGCCGAC
>JANOKZ010000022.1:0-8864 GCA_031419515.1 Hyphomicrobium sp. | reverse complement strand
GGGGGATATCGTTGCCTATTGCCTATTGCCTTCTTTCCCATCGCCCCCTAAATCCTCCCCATGCTCCTGCTCATCGATAACTACGACAGCTTTACCTACAATCTCGTCCACTACCTGGGCGAGCTTGGCGCGGAGAGCGTTGTCGTGCGCAACGACAAAATCACAGTCGAAGAAGCGCTCGCGAAAAAACCACAAGCGATTGTCTTGTCGCCGGGCCCGTGCACGCCGAACGAAGCGGGCGTGTGCCTCGATCTCATCAAGAAAGCCGGACCAACAATCCCGCTACTCGGCGTCTGCCTCGGACATCAATCCATCGGGCAATCTTACGGCGGCAAAGTCATTCGCGCGCCCGAACCCATGCACGGCAAAATTTCAACCATCACGCACACGGGCAAAGGCGTATTCAAGGGATTGCCGAAGTCATTCCAGATCACGCGCTATCATTCGCTCATTGTCGAGCGCACGACTCTCCCCGATTGTCTTGAGATCACGGCCGAGACGGCGGACGGCATCATCATGGGCCTGCAGCACAAGACGCATCCCGTGCACGGCGTGCAGTTTCACCCCGAGAGCATCGCATCCGAACAGGGCCACGCGCTGCTCGCCAACTTCCTCGAACTCGCCGGCTTCAAGCCGAAGCGCAGACAAGCTGCGTGAGAGCCGGATCATGCCCGCCAACAAACTCAAAAAACTCTTGAATGCCATCGCTGACGGCAAGACGCGTTGAATTCCCCTCCCCTTGACGGGGAGGGGTTAGGGGTGGGGTGAAGAGCCAGGCGCGATGTTTGTGACGATCCGGCATGATTGCTGCGCTTTGTCAAAAAGCAGCAGACACCTTTTGCGCATTGTCCCCCCACCCCTAACCCCTCCCCGCGAGGGGGAGGGGGATGCTCGCATGATGAAAGAATTTCGAATGCCCGCCAACAAACTCAAAAAACTCCTCAACGCCATCGCTGACGGCAAGACGCGTTGAATTCCCCTCCCCTTGGCGGGGAGGGTCGGGGTGGGTTAAAGAGCTGGGCTTAAAACGTAAGCCTCCTCACGGCAGCTCCATCTTGCCCGCGTACTTGCCACCGAAGAGCGAGTCCGTCACGGCCTCGTAGAAATACGTGCCGCCACCCTTAACCCCTTGATACTTTCCCGTCCCACCTGTGTATTTGTATGTGTAGTCCTTGAGGTGCGACCCCTCTTCCCATGTAAAGTCGACTTTGCCGCCATCCTTGTAGTGATCGGTGCAGGTGCCGACGGCTTTCCAAGTCCCATCCGGCATATATTCATATTTGCCTGAGCAGGTTTCCGAGACCTTCGGTGCGCTTTTGTCGTCCGGTACAAGAACGCAGCGGCTCGCAGCATCGGCGAACTTGTGACCCTTTTCACGCTCCTTTTCGTCCCACTTGTCCGTTACGCACACGATGGCGCCCGAGAATTCGGTCACCGTGCCGGCATACGCTCCCGTGCTCGAAAACTGGACGAGCGCGACCGTAAGAGCAAGTACCTGATGCTTTAGCGTCATGGGGATCTCCTGTCTTTTGCGATTGAGCGAGCCGCAGCAGCGGCTGTGACAGGAGAGGGCTATTGCAATGAATAGGATAAGTATGTTTTCGTAATTGCCTCCGCCTGACACACATAATTGGTGACAAAACGGGCGGCACGCGCCTAGTATGTTACCGTAACCGACTTCAGCATTCGTATTGTACAATAACCGGTTGGACGACCACTTCGGAGTTATTGCGTGGCTGGCGAAGCGCCAGGATCATTGAACGAAGCCGATCAAGCGGCCATCCGCAATGTGTTGGACGGCATCCTGAAGAGCGCCCCGTTCCGGCAATCGGAGCGCCGTCAAAAATTCTTGCGCTACATTGCCGGTGAGGCCATGGCCGGGCGCGGAGACCGGCTCAAGGCTTACACCATCGCTGTAGAAGTCTTCGAGCGGCCCGAGACTTTCGACCCTGTCACCGATCCAATCGTGCGCGTCGAAGCCGGACGGCTCAGGGACAAACTCCGCGAGTATTATGAGGGGGAAGGCAAAAACGCTGCGGTACGCATCGAGCTGCCGAAGGGTGCCTACGCCCCGCAATTCGAGTTTGCTTCTGTCAGCCCAAATCCAGAACCCGTCGGTCAACCCTCGCCCGGCAGCACGCCGAGTTCGCTACCGAATAAATCGCTGTGGTCTGGATCGGGCTCGCGCCAGTTTGGGCTGCTCTTCGCCGCACTTGCATTCGTTGCCGCTGCAGCCGTCTGGATCGACGGCTACACGCCCGCGCGGACGCTGCTCGAAAAGCCGTCCATCGCCGTTCTGCCATTTGATAATATCGGCGGCGATCCAAACTGGGAGCGACTTGCCACCGGCCTATCGGAAGACGTTATCCTCGATCTCACCCATTCCAAAGACCTCGCCGTTATCGCCAGGAACTCGACTAGGGTCTACAAAGGCAAACCAGCCGACATCCGGCAAATCGGCCGCGACCTAAACGTCAAGTACGTTCTCGAAGGCAGCATCCAGCCGATGGGTGAGCGCATTCGCATTACGGCCCAGCTCATCGATGCCCTCAGCGGGAATCACGTCTGGTCGCAGCGGTACGACCGGCCGTCAGGCGACCTGTTCGAAGTCCAGAATGACGTGACACAGTCGATTGCAGCGACCCTCGGCGGATATGAAGGTGCCGTCGCGGAAGCAGAACGCCGCCTCGTCAGGCGCAAGCCCCCCGCAAGTCTCACGGCCTTCGATACCTATCTGCTTGCCATGGAAGCGAAGCATAAGGTGACGAAGGAGAGTCTATTCGAAGCTGAGGCACTGTTCCACAAAGCTCTTGAACTCGATCCGCAACTTGCGCGGGCCTACGTCGGCCTGGTCGATACTCAGTTCTACATGATTGACTTAGGGATTGCGCCTTCGGTCGGGACCGCCGTGGCGAAGATGCTGCTGTTTGGTGAAAAGGCCGTGGCACTAGATCCATCCGACGGCAAATCGCACTACGCCCTGGGCATCGCCAACATTTATCAGGGCAATCCCGAGCAGGCGTTGATCGCGTTCTCCCGGGCGGAAGCGCTTGCACCCTCCGATACCGACATGCTTTTGTGCATTGCCTGGTCCATCCCTGTGCTCGGTCAAACGGAACGGGCCGTGAGCCTCGCCGAGCGGGCGCTCAAGTACAATCCTCACTATCCGGATTGGTACAACCAAGGACTGAGCTATGTGTTCTTTTTCGGCGAGCAGTACCAGAGATCAGTCACGTACCGAAAGCTCGTGAAAAGGCCCCTTGCGCTCGATTATGCCTTTATGGCCATGGCCTACGGCTTCCTGGGCCGCACGGACGATGCCGCAGCGGCTGCCAAGAATGTCAAGTCGATGGACCCAGCTTGGGTTGCAGAACGCTATCTGAGCGAAGGCGGCGGCAGTTCGGCGCGGGAAGCGGAACTCTTCATCAACGGCGCGCGTAAAGGCGGGCTCCCCGCTTGTGTTCCTGGCGGCAAACTCAAGGACATGCCCAATCTCATACGCGTTAAGTCTTGCGATGAAGAGCGAGCTAAATCGTGAAACGGTTTCTCGTTTGCGCAATTGCCGGTATGCCCGGAGCGGGATAGGGATTCCGCCGTTGCCCCTCCCTTCCCAACCCGCTAGAACCGCCTCGCAACAACACGCGAAGGCTCCATGCCCGCCAACAAACTCAAAAAACTCCTCAACGCCATCGCTGACGGCAAGACGCGTTGAATTCCCCTCCCCTTGACGGGGAGGGGTTAGGGGTGGGGTGACGACACAAACTGGAAGCCCGAGAGTAATGCGTCATGGCCAACCAAATTGCCCGGCGATTGCGCAAGAATTCAACAATCGCAGAAACGAAGCTGTGGCGGAGGCTGCGTGAATTGCGGCGGCAAGGCTATCACTTCAGACGGCAATGCCCAATTGACGAATACATCGTCGACTTTGCCTGCCTCTCGCATAGGCTCATAGTCGAAGTCGATGGCTATCATCACTACGAAGGCGCGCAACTAAAAACCGACACAACGAGAGATGCGTATTTGCGTTGGCAGGGGTTCACGGTCCTAAGATTCCGGAACGGCGATGTTACGAATACTTTGGACGGCTGCGTCTTAGAGGTTCTTGCGGCGCTAGGGGCCGTGGTCAAACAGGAATGAAAACGCTAACACTTGTTACCCGGCAATCCCCCCACCCCTAACCCCTCCCCGCGAGGGGGAGGGGATGCTCGCATGATGAAAGAATTTCGAATGCCCGCCAACAAACTCAAAAAACTCTTGAATGCCATCGCCGACGGCAAGACGTTGTCATCGGACGAGATGGAAGATGCGCTCGACCTGTTGATGTCCGGCGTGGCCACGCCCGTGCAAATGGGCGCGTTCCTCATGGGCCTTCGCGTGCGCGGGGAAACCGTTCCCGAAATATCAGGCGCCGCCAAATTCTTGCGCGCCCGCATGACGCCCGCCGAAGCGCCCGCAAACGCCATCGACATCGTTGGCACGGGCGGCGACAGCCACGGCACCTATAACGTCTCGACCGCGGCCGCCATCGTCGCAGCAGGCGCGGGAGTCCCCGTCGCGAAACACGGCAACCGCTCCGTCTCCTCGCTTTCCGGGGCGTCGGACGTTCTGCAAGCCCTCGGCGTCAAAATCGACGTTGCACCCGTCGTCGTCTCGCGCGCCATCAACAGCGCAGGCGTTGGTTTCTTATGGGCGCCGATGCACCACGCCGCGATGAAACAATGGGCACCGATCCGCGCCGATCTCGGCATCCGCTCGTTGTTCAATCTGCTCGGCCCCTTGTGCAATCCGGCAAGCGTCAAGCGGCAATTGCTCGGCGTCTACGACCGCAAGTGGCTGGAGCCGATGGCCGAGGCCTTGAAGTCACTTGGCTCGACGCATGCCTGGATCGTGCACGGCGCCGACGGCATGGACGAGCTAACGACAACGGGCGCGTCAACCGTTGCCGAACTCCACAAGGGCGACATCACCGTGTTCGACGTGACACCCGAAGACGCTGGTTTGAAGCTTGCCACGCTCGCCGAGCTCAAAGGCGGCGACGCGGCCCACAATGCACGCGCGCTCAGAGCTCTACTGCAAGGCGAAACCGGCGCCTATCGCGACATCGTGCTCTTCAACACGGCGGCGGCCCTCATTATTGCGGGGAAGGCGGACGGACTCGAAATGGGCGTTGCCCAAGCGGCCGCATCGATAGATAGCGGAGCGGCCAACATGGCGCTCGATAAACTGATTGCGGTGACGAATGAGGCGGTGGAGGGTGTCTGACCCTCCGGGTCTGACACCGTTGTTCCGACAAACTTATCGCCGTGACGAACGAGGGGCCGTGATCTGCAAGCGCCAGGTTCCTCGTAACACCCTTCGCTATGAAAAAACCTGCACGGCCCGCTGAAATCCGCGAACTCATCTTGATCCTCGGCGATCAGCTGACGCCCGCGATCTCGAGCCTCAAAGGCGCCGATCCCGCACGCGACCTGATCCTCATGTGCGAGGTCAACGCCGAAGCCACCTACGTCCCGCACCACAAGAAAAAAATCGCGTTTCTGTTCTCCGCCATGCGCCACTTTACGGTCGAACTCGAAACCCTCGGCTGGCGCGTCGATTACCGCCGCCTTGACGACGATGACAACCGCGGCAGTTTCGCCGGCGAAGTGGAGCGCGCCGTCCAGATTTACAAGCCGCAACGCCTCATCGTCACCGAGCCCGGCGAATGGCGCGTGCTCGACGATATGAAAACCTGGCAGCGCCGTTTCGGCATGCCGTTCGAAATCCGTCCCGATGCGCGCTTCATCTGTTCCGGCGAAGAGTTCGCGGCCTGGGCCAAGGGCCGCAAAGACCTGCGCATGGAATACTTCTACCGCGAGATGCGCCGCAAGACCGGCCTGCTCATGAACGGCAAAGAGCCCGAGGGCGGCAAATGGAACTTCGACAAGGAGAACAGGAAGCCCGCGAAAGCCGATCTCTTCATGCCGGCGACCCATCGCGTCAAGCCGGACAAGACAACCCGCACCGTGCTCGATCTCGTCGCAAAATCGTTCCTGCACCACTTCGGCGATCTCGAACCCTTCTGGTTCGCAACAACACGGAGAGATGCCGAACAGGCGATTAGCCACTTCGTTGCGCACGCGCTGCCCCGCTTCGGCGATTTCCAGGACGCGATGCTCAAAAGCGAAAAGTTCCTCTACCACTCCGTGCTGTCGATGTACTTGAACTGCGGGTTGCTCGACGCGCTCGACATCTGCCGCAAGGCGGAGGCCGCCTACCGCGCAGGCTCCGTGCCGTTGAACGCCGCCGAGGGCTTCATCCGCCAGATCATCGGCTGGCGGGAATATGTGCGCGGCGTCTACTGGTTGAAAATGCCGGGTTACGCGAACGAAAACTTTTTCAACCACACGCGCCCGCTCCCCGATTTTTATTGGACGGGCGAAACGGACATGGCGTGCCTCAGCGCGGCCATCACGCAAACGAAAGAAGAGGCCTACGCGCATCACATTCAGCGGCTCATGGTGACGGGCAACTTCGCGCTGCTCGCGGGCGTCTCGCCGCAAGAGCTGCACGAATGGTACTTGATCGTCTATGCCGATGCTTTCGAGTGGGTCGAACTTCCCAATACGATTGGCATGAGCCAGTTCGCGGATGGCGGGATTCTCGCGTCAAAGCCTTATGTTGCGTCCGGCGCCTACATCGACCGCATGTCGGACTACTGCGGCTCCTGCCGCTTCAACGTCAAAGAGCGCACGGGGCCTAAAGCCTGCCCCTTTAACGCGCTCTATTGGAATTTCCTCTCCCGCCATCAACGCAAACTCGACGGCTCGCCGCGCATGGCGCAGATGTACCGCACCTACGAAAAATTCGACGACGCCGAGAAACAGCGCATCAAGCAAAGCGCCGCCGCATTTCTAGGCGCATTGAAACCGTCAAAGCCTTGGACATAGAAGATTTGCTAGGTTGTGAGAATAGCATCGCCCTGCGGCGGGCTTTGCACGTCCGCCTTCGCAACTGAGCGCCAGTCAGGTTGTTGTATTTTTGCACAACTAACCGCGATTGCAGCGACCTCGGACTATCCCGGCCTTCCGCCGCGCAATGGCGTGTGCCATTCATTTTTTGGAAGAGCTAAAGCGGGCGGGTGGCAGGCACTAACCGTTGGCCCCGTGCGACGTTACTGGACTTTCATGGGGGCCTTGGTGCTAAGAAAATCGATTGCGACGGGCCTGATTGCGGCTTGCGTGCTTTTCGCCGTGCCGGCCTCCGCGTTAGCAGCCGACCTCGGCGGCGATTGCTGCGCCGATCTCGAAGAGCGCATTGCCGAACTCGAAGCCACCACCGCGCGTAAGGGCAATCGCAAGGTCAGCCTCACGGTCTCGGGCTGGGTTACGCAGCAGGTCATGTTCTGGGACGATGGCAAAGATGACGCCGGGAGCGGCCCCGTATTCCCAGGCCTCAATAACGGCAACGACCGAGGGCGCAACGTCTACGTCCACGACCTTGGCTCTACGCTCGGCAGCCATTTCAAGTTCAGCGGCCAAGCGAACTTCGCGCCCGGCTGGGACGCGGGATACACGCTCCACATCGAAGCTATCAGTTCTGATGGGCTGAGGCATGGTCAAGACACCGACAATGGACCTAGCGCAATCGGCGACAACGTGCATATCCTTCAGTCCTACTGGTTCATCCGCAGTGAGACACTCGGCAAACTTTCGCTCGGCCGGCAGTCGCAAGCTTCCGACAATACCGCAATCCTGGCCGATGGCTCCGGCTCGGCCATCCCCGCCAACTGGGTCGCCTTCGACGTCGCGAGCTTCCGCTTGAGGCGCACGAACGACGGCAGCTTGCCCGGCATCAACTGGGCCGACGCGGGCGGATGCCACTTCATGGGCGGCGCCTGGGGCGACTGCAACGGATTGCCGCGCAACGTGGTGCGCTACGATTCACCCACATTCGGTGGCTTCTCGGCGTCCGCATCTTGGGGCGAAGACGACATGTGGGATGTTGCTGCGCGCTATGCCGACACCTGGGGAGATTTTAAAGTTGCACTCGCGGCCGCGTATGCTGAAACGACGGACGAAGATATGGGCGGCAGGGCGCACACCCTTATTGCGATCGATGGGCTCGAATATTTTCAGGCCGGAGCCTATTTTGAACATGTGCCCACCGGCCTATTCGCCTATGGTGCCTATGGCAAGCTTCGCACGGCGCTTCCTGCCGACATCTTTGGCGGTTTCGAAATACCGGAATCGGTGACTTACTATGCCAAGGGTGGCGTCCGGCAGCGCTGGTCATCTCTGGGCGCAACGGTTCTCTATGGCGAGTACCTTCGCAATAGCGACGGCTTCTTCAATGACATCGAATTCCCAGTTGGAAGCGGCACCTTTGGCCCGTTCACGTTCACCGTCGCCGGCCAGTCAAAGCTCGACATGTGGGGACTTGGACTTGTTCAAGAAATCGACGCGGCGGCCATGTCGGTATGGATCAAATACCGCCGCATGAGCTTCGACGTAGACGCGACGCTGGATGGCTTCGATTTGACCGGCGGTACCGAATACGAAGACTTCCAATACATCGGCGCCGGCGCGATTATTCATTTTTGAGGGCTGGCGGGGCTTAGAACCCCTCACCCCACCCGCATCGTCTTCACGTCGGTGAACGTGATTTCAGGATTGCGCTCCGCCGCCCAGCGTAGCGAGAACGCGCTTTCCGCGAGATAGACGAGATCGCCGTCCTGATCTTGCGCCATCTTCGAGCGGTTCTTGGCGGCAAAGGCGTCCAGCACCTTTGGATCGCTCGCACTCATCCAGCGCGCCACATCGCACGGCGCCTGCTCGAAGGCGATTGGCAGCCCGTATTCGTTCTTCAAGCGCTCGGCCAACACG
>JANOKZ010000021.1:0-3365 GCA_031419515.1 Hyphomicrobium sp. | reverse complement strand
GAATAGACTTCGGCGGCGCGGAACAAAAGCTTGCGCGTGACGGGAACGCGGCGCCTCGCCGACAAGACGTTGCTGGCGCCCATGGCCTTGATCTCGCGCATCAGATCGAGCGGCGAGGCGTAGGTCACGCGCACGACATCGGTGTCAGCGACTGGCAGCGCGAACCCGGCGCGTTGCAGAAGGCCGCCTAAATCGCGCACATCGGCAAAGGGCGCAACGCGCGGAGAAGCGCCGCCCGAGACTTCGTCTTCGGCAATCAGCCAGGCTTCGCGCAGCTCTTTCAGAGTTTCGCCGCCGAGTAGGGCGGCCAGGAATAGCCCGTCCGGTTTCAGCGCGCGCCTGATCGGGTTGCGCGCACCCGGAAAATCTTTGACGAGATGCAGAGCGAGCCCCGAACCGGCGAGATCGAGCGACTCCGGCGCAAAGGGCAGCGCTTCTTCGTCGGCGACGATGAACGTAACGCGCGCCGCATGGTGAATCGAACATTCGCCACCCGCTGAGCTAAGCGGTCGTGCACGGCCCCCCTCCCCATGACGGGGAGGGGCTGGGGGTGGGGTGAACACGGTAGACCGGTCCGTAATCGTACCCCCCACCCCTAACCCCTCCCCGCGAGGGGGAGGGGGATACACAGCGTCAGTCTCGATAATTGTGCCTATTGACGTGAACGCCAGGAGCCGTTCGGTCAGGACGCCGTCATGGGCTCCAATGTTGGCGGCCACAGGGAATTCCCGGCGCACGATCGACAGCCGCTCGGCAAAGTCGTCGGCCACGCGTTGCAACAGGAAATCATGGCGCGCTGCGTCAGCGGCTGCACGCTGGCGGCGAAGGCGCAGCAACTGCCGGTCAAAGATAATGTGGTCGGACGTCATCCAAGATCCCTATCAGCACCTCGCGCAACGATCCACACTGCTCTATGGTGGCTCGATGAATATTGGCGACGCGATTGATGGCGAAACACAGTCGGACGAGCGCAAAGCCGCGCCTGTCCGGATTGGGCCGGGCCTACGGCTTAGAAAGTTGTTTCGGTCAGTCTCGGACTATGCCCTCGACACGATTTTTCCGCCGGTGTGCTTAGGGTGTGAAGCGCGGCTCGACGCGCACAACGCGCTCTGCCCGGCTTGCTGGCGCACAATCGACTTTATCCGCCCGCCGCTTTGTGACTGCCTGGGCATCCCTATGCCCTACGATACCGGCGGGCCTATGCTTTCGGCCGCAGCCGTCGCGGCCCCGCCAGACTACGACCGTGCAAGAGCCGTCGCGCGCTATGACGGTTTGATGCGCGACCTCATCCACGACTTCAAATTTCGCGAGACCCATGATGCCCGCGCCCTCTTTGGCCGCTGGATGAGCGAGGCAGGCGCGGCGCTCATTGCCGAGTGCGACGTCATTGTTCCCGTGCCGCTTGCACGCTGGCGATTACTGACCCGGCGTTTCAATCAATCGCAGATCTTAGCCGCTGAAATCGCAAAGCGGACAGGCAAGCCGGTCGCGCCGTTCTCTCTCATCCGGGTGCGCACCACGAAAAACCAAGTGGGCCTCAGCCGCAACGAGCGCCGGCGCAACGTGGCCGGTGCTTTTGCGGTCCCTCAGAGCCAGATTGGGTCGGTCGCTGGAAAATCTGTGCTGTTGATCGACGATGTGGTCACCACCGGCGCAACAGCCCCATCTGCCGCCAGGGCTTTGAAAAAGGCCGGCGCCGCCCGGGTTGATGTGCTGGCTTTAGCACTCGCAGGTGACGGCGCCGTCATTCCGTAGGATTCCCAGGGAACTTTTTCCCGCTTTCGGCGCATGGCAGCGTTGCAAGGTTGCGGCATAGAACCACAATTTACGCCTCAAATCTTGCACAGGTTGCTGAAAGGACTAAACTCCAACTTATTGATTCCGCGCCTCCGGAGGCCAACGAAGACCAATGCCAAAGGTCACTGTCTATACCGCAGGACATTGCTGCTATTGCCATATGGCAAAACAGCTGCTGCGCCAGAAGGGTGCCGACTTCGAGGAAATCGATGTCGGCGGCCGTAGTGACATCCGCGAGACGCTGCATGAGAGAACGGGCGGAAGAAGCACGGTGCCGCAAATTTGGATAGGCGACAAACACGTCGGCGGCTGCGATGATCTTCTCGCTCTCGACCGGGCGGGCAAACTGGATGCCTTGCTCGCGTCGTAACCAGCGAGTTCCATTCGATGTCCTCAGACTTTCATTCAACACAGTTCAAGGCCGCGCTCGTTCAACTTTGTTCGGGGCGCGATGTTGGCAAGAACGTCGCCCAGGCGTCTGACTTGATCCGCGCGGCGGCGGCTGAGGGCGCGAACTATATCCAAACACCCGAATGCACGACACTGATGGAGCTTGAGAAGCCGCGCCTTCTGGCCGCCCTTGAGCCTGAAAGAAATAACGCGGCGCTTCAGGCATTCAGCGACCTTGCGCGCGATCTCAAGAAGTGGCTGCACATTGGCTCGATGGCTGTCAAGGCGGAGGGCATCACGGCGGATAACGGACGGATCGCGAACCGGTCGTACTTGTTTTCGCCCGATGGCGCCGTTGCCGCGCGCTATGACAAGATCCACATGTTCGACGTCGATTTGGGCAACGGCGAAGTGTACCGCGAGAGCGCGAGTTACGTGCCCGGTAGGCAGGCAGTGATTGCCGATCTGCCGTGGGGGCCGCTCGGCCTCACCATATGTTACGACCTGCGCTTTCCGGCGCTGCACCGCGCGCTCGCACAAGCTGGCGCCATTTTCCTGGCGGTGCCAGCCGCCTTCACTCGCGTCACGGGTGAAGCACATTGGCACACTTTGCTAAGGGCGAGGGCCATTGAAGCCCAGTCGTTCGTCTTTGCGGCAGCCCAGGGAGGCCTGCATGAGAACGGCCGCGAGACGTTTGGTCACAGCCTGATCATCTCACCCTGGGGCAAAAAACTCGCTGAAGGCGGTGTTGAACCGGGCGTCATTACTGCTGATATTGATTTAGAGGAACTGAACGAAGCAAGGCGCAGGGTGCCCTCGCTCACCCACGACCGGCCTTTCGAAGTCGTCCGTGCCGGTAAGCCGCGCACATGAGCGTTGCGCGCACCAGAAGCGGTCCGAGACACGGCCCATGAGACACGGCCCATGATCAAATTCAGTCTTGGGTGCAACAACCACCACAGCTTTGAAGCTTGGTTTCGCTCGGGCGATGCCTTCGACCGGCAGGCGCGCCGCCAACTCGTCGCTTGCCCAAGTTGCGGATCAACAGCGGTCGAGAAGGCTCCGATGGCGCCTGCTTTGCTGAAGGCTGGCCGTGACAATGCTCAGTCTGCACCTCACAAACCTATGCAGAAGCCTTCTTTGGCCGACCTGCGTCAGCTCAGACGCGAAATCCTGGC
>JANOKZ010000020.1:0-3550 GCA_031419515.1 Hyphomicrobium sp. | reverse complement strand
AGCGGCAAGGCCCATCATCGCCCCGCCTCACGCATCCGCGCCGTTTTTCGGCGTGCACAACGACCGCTTGCCGCCTTCGCGGATGAAGGCGATGATTTCCTGCACGATCGGATGGCTTGAGAACTCTTGAGACACATCGTCAAGCCGCTCCACCAACGTACCTTCGGCCGCGAACAATAACCTGTAGGCCCGCCGCAAGTCATGAATATCACTGCGCGAAAATCCGCGCCGCTGCAGGCCAACGATGTTCAGACCCGACAAATAGGCACGGTTCCCCAGCGCCATTCCATACGGAATAAGGTCGTTTTCAAGACCAGACATTCCGCCGACAAAAGCGTGCGGCCCAACGCGCGCATACTGTATGACAGCCGCACCACCTCCGATGATGGCGTAGTCGCCGACTGTGCAATGCCCGGCCAGCATGACATTGTTGGAAAAAATGACGTTATTGCCGACGCGGCAGTCATGCCCCACGTGGCTGTTTGCTAGAAACGCGCAAGCATTGCCGACTGTCGTCACCGACCCGCCGCCTTCCGTGCCGGGGTTCATCGTCACCCCTTCGCGGATAATGCAATCGTCACCAATTGTCAGCGAGCACGGTTCCCCGCGGTATTTCAGATCCTGCGGCTGATGACCGATGGATGCGAATGGAAAGATGCGCGTGCGCGCACCAACGATTGTGGACCCGGCCACAACCGCATGACTGACCAGTTCGACGCCATCACCGAGCGTGACACTGCTGCCGACCATGCTGAATGGTCCGACTTTTACATCGGTACCAAGCTTGGCCCCCGGTTCGATAACAGCAGTCGGGTGGATAAGCGCCTCAGCCATGTTTGCTCGCGAATGCTTTTGCGTCTGCCGTGTCGGCGAGCATGGCGCTAATTTCGGCTTCGGCCACCGTATATCCGTTCACTTTTGCCTCGCCGAAGAACCGCCACACGCGTCCGCGGTTGCGGATCTTTTTGACATGATAGTGCAGCTGGTCGCCGGGTAGAACAGGTTTTCTGAATTTGGCGTTGTCGATGCCCATGAAATAGACGAGCTCGGCTTTATAATCCTCCTTTAGGCTTGAGACGCAGAGCGCACCCGCTGTCTGCGCCAATCCTTCGATAATGAGGACGCCAGGCATGACTGGAAACTGGGGAAAGTGACCTTGGAAAAACGGCTCGTTGATGGTGACGTTCTTGACGCCGACACAGCTCTCGTCGCCCTTCATGTCATACATGCGATCGACAAGAAGCATAGGATAGCGATGCGGCAGCAGTTTCATCACGCGCATGATGTCTGCCGTGCCCATTGTTTGGTCTGCGGCCGTTGTCTCGCCCATCATCTGCTCGCCCATAACGTCATCACTCCAGAGGGACCGGCCCTCGCAACTTCAACAGATCCTTTGGCCGCGCGCCGCGAACTTCTCATTTATCGCCGCCGGAGCCCTGGCCGTCCTCGTGTTTATGGCGCAGTCCTAGGCGTCTGATGGCCGCCACTTCGCGCGCCCATTCACGGAAGGGACGCGCTGGCGTGCCGCCGTAACGGGCGCCGGCCGGAATATCATTCTTGGCGTGGGACCCGCCCGCGATTTGCGCCCCGGCTCCAACCTTGATGTGACCCACAGCGCCCGATTGGCCGCCCATGACCACGAAGTCGCCGAGTTCGGCCGAACCCGAAATGCCAACCTGGCCAACGATCACACAGTGACGGCCGAGAATGACGTTGTGCCCGATCTGCACGAGATTATCAATTTTTGAGCCCTCGCCGATGATCGTATCCTTAAGGGCGCCCCGGTCTATGGTTGTATTGGCCCCTATTTCAACGTCGTCCTGGATGATGACACGGCCAATTTGCGGCACTTTGAGGTGGCCCTCGCGCCCTATGGCAAAGCCAAAGCCATCCTGCCCGATGCGCACACCCGAATGGATGATGACGCGATCACCGACCAGGGCGTGCACCACCGTCGTGTTCGCGCCAACGTAGGAGCCACGGCCAATCGTGACGCGTTTGCCAATCACGGCACCGGCCGCGATGCGCGCGCCGCGCCCGATCTGCGCTTCCGGCCCGATGACGGCTCCCGTTTCGACCACGGCGCCCTCTTCGAGGCGTGCGCTTGGATCGATCGCAGGCCGTCCCGGTTCGGCAACTTGCGGCCGCATGGCGGATGGATAGAACAGCGCCAAGGCCCGCGCGAACCCGTGATAGGGTTGCTTCGTTAGGAGTGGCGACGTTTTCCCGGGAACGCGGGTTTCTAGAACCGGCAGAATAAGACATGCACCGGCCAACGTCGCTTCAAGCTGCGGCATGTATTTGCGGTTATCGAGAAACGAAACGTGCTTGGGACCCGCTTCCGCCAGCGGCCGCACGTCCTCGATCATCATGCTGGCGTCAGCGCTGCGGCGAAGTTCCGATCCCGTGGCCTTGGCAATATCGCCAAGCGAAAAAGGCCCGGCGCGGTCAAAGAACCCGGGATGCTCCATCAGTGCCACGCCTCCGGCTAAGAAATTTCGAGAATGGCCGGACATTTGAACAGAAACGGCGCGTTGGCAAGCCGCCAATCGCGCCGATCTTGAGATCTATTGTCATCCCGCCCGGGTTACCCCGAAAGGCCGCGCATCAGAACTTGGTTGAAGCACCAAAGCGGAAGAACTGTTCTTCGTCGAAGCTCTGCTTCGACAACGTCTTGGCAAAGTCCATACGCAGCGGTCCAACCGGCGAATTCCACATCAAGCTGGCGCCAACCGACGAGCGGATAGAAGATTCGTCTACGAGGCAGACGCCAGAGAAGTTGCCAGCCGCATCCTTAATGCCGCAGCTCTGGTTGTTCTTTGCCGTTGAACCCGCGCCGAAGAGCGAGCCTGCATCGGCGAATACCGCGCCGCTCAACCCAATATCTTCTGGAATGAGAGGCAATGGGAAGCGAATTTCAGCCGTTGCAGCCCAGTATGTCGTGCCGCCGAGCGCGTCATTGGTGTTCAAGTCACGCGGCCCAAAGCCTGCGCGATCAAAGCCGCGAACGGTTTCTCCACCCTTGAAGTAGAGATCCAGAAGATTAACTTCGTCGCCACCCCAACCCTGAATATGGCCACCGATGGCGCGGCCAATAAGCGTGATCTTTTCCGTGATCGGGTAGTAAGCCCGCGCTTCGGCGCCAACACGCACGTACTGAACGTCGCCGCCGAGACCGGCAAACTCGTCATCCAACTGTAAGTAGAAGCCGCGCGTCGGATTGCGCGGATGGTTGCGAGCGTCGTAGGTGATTGTGGTGCCGACCAGAGAGGTCCAATAGGCGTCGTCCGTACATTTGCCGTTCTCGGTCGTGCCGACGATGTTCGACTGGAACCCGCAAGCCTCTTTGATGGCGCGCGATGCAGTCGACGTCACATCGAAAATCTGATCGCGGGCCAATGAGTAGTGAGCCTGCATCCAAAGGCTTTCGGCCAGCGGGAAGCCGAGACGAGCGACGGCGCCGGTCTTGCGCTGGCGGAACCCCGACTGGTCGCGCTGATCGACTTCCTTGTGGAAGATATCGAAACCGGCCGACAGGTTATAGTCGAGG
>JANOKZ010000019.1:0-5560 GCA_031419515.1 Hyphomicrobium sp. | reverse complement strand
CCATTCCGCATTTATCATCCTTGCGATGATCCGCATCATGCTCAGGCGACTCGCAAGAGCCCGGAAAACCTCATAAAGGTTCCGGACGGACTCTTAGACTTTTTTCCTATCTCACTCACACAACTGTCCACAAAAGGGCAAATACACAATCTCGTGGTACTTCGGCAATCAAAAGAAATACCCGGGCTACCCGGCTTGCCAAGCAGGAGTGTACCGATCTATCGCGTTTATTTTGACGGGTTGATCGCTCATCTCGCGATCGATGGGTATAACGAAGATCAGGTCGCCAGTATGGGCGCGCAATTTGTAGGAAACTCCGACGAAATTGTGCTGAGCACCGTCACATATGAGCACTCTTTTGAGCGGGAAAACACACTTTGGATAAAGGCAGAAAGCCTTCCATCATAGCCCGCAACGACCCACCTATATGTCCGCAATGTCGTTGAGTTCGATTTGCAGCAGGTCAGGCCCACGCCATTTGAAGCGATAAAAAACGAGGTCACTGCCAAATGTAATCTCAACGTCATCGTCCAGGTACGCAATGGCATTGCGAATATCACCAACGGTCAATGGCGCGCCGCCACTGCTAGAAATGCTTTCTCCCGGTCGCTTGGGCTGCTGAATGGTTTTGTGCTCGACGATTTTGGACATAGCGAATCCAGTCAATGGAGGGATTTGAGAACATGGCTGAGTCTTGCAATTGCAGCAATCCCTGCCAGTAGCCCGCACCACAAAGTAAACGTAGGTTGCGGTCGAGCGAGCCGGGCGTGGCGCGCGCAACTGTCATCCCGGGCGAAGTGGCGTTCGCCGCGCAGACCCGGGACCCAGCAACGTTCACGCGTGGGTCCCGGCTCTTGGGTGTTGGGTTACGTGCGGAATTCGCCAATGCATATCATTGTTGAAATGCACTGGCCGCACTAACCCAACCTACGTTTCACGTCTTGGCGCACACCTGATGTATTGGACGTGATCCCAGACAACTGTCATCCTAGGCCTCGTGCCTAGGATCCATCGCGCAGCAAATGCCAGAGCAAGCGGCGGAATGGATCCTAGGGATAAACCCTAGGATGACAGCGGAGAAGCGGCACAAGCCCGCGTAGTCCGCACCACTTAAACCGTAGCTCGGCTTCGCACCGGCCCGACTGATGCTGAATTGACGGGACGTGATCCCGGATAGCCGCAGTGTTTCGCTCACGCTCCACGCGGCTTCCGGGAACGCAAGCGGTCAGAGTTGCGCGAAAGCCCATCAGCGTGCATTCCCGGGCGAGCAACAAAGCGGAGCGAAGTTGCGCAGACCCGGGATCGCGTCGGTCGAAAATGTGCGCAATATCTATGGGACGTGATCCCGGCTCTGCGTGATGCGTGCCGCATCCCTCCGGCCGGGAACGCAAGCAGAGAGAGTTGCGCACACCTAGAAAGCCGGGAACGCAATCGGAGAAATCTTCGCCGCGCCCCAAAGCCATGCTATGCTCACAATAGGCGTAGCGTGGGGGGCTCCCATGAAGGTCACGGTGCATCATTTCAAATGGTACGACGGTAACAAAAATAAGACCTTCTATCCGGAAACCAAACAGACACTCGAATGGATCACGCGCACCCAGGGCGCTGAAGTCATTCCGGGAACGGCGGAAGCCGTCGATGATTCCCAATTGGACATGTACGGCGCATATCATCCGCGCGGGACGGCCGGCAACGCGCCCAAGTGGCAACGGTAAGCCCGGTGGGTCGGGGTGTGGAGATTTGCGCCGCGCGCCGGTTTCGGCTAGGCTGACAGACGAAACTCGGAGTGGCTCTCATGCAGATGGGAACGTGCCGCACACCAAGTTCGAAACGTCGCCCACGCGCGGCCGCGCACACAGCCGCCCCTCGCGCCTATTTGCGCTCGGGCTTATGCCGCGTAGTCTGCGCACTTGCGTTTCTCTCGTGGATTTTGATTGAGCCCCTCACCGCCCGGCCACTGTCGAAATGCCGCTTGGGCAACCAGTCGGAGTACGCCTCGGTGTCTGACGGCACGATCACGGAAGAAAAACGCAAAGACTTGCGGCTGCGCGTCCTCATCGATGCGCTGGACGATGTCGATATCGTCTTTCGCGGGCGTCTCGCGTCGCGACGATACCTCTCCGACATCTATGAAACCTACGTGCCGTCGATTCTCGAAGTCTACGACGGCGTCTCGGTGCTCAAAGGCGCCATGCCGCTGGCTGCCAAGGACGGCAAAGTGTTCCTCATCCGCGAAAAGATTTGCGACGGCGGCTGCCGCCTCAACGCGCTTCCAGAATTCGAGCACGCCAGCGACGACCGCGAGCGCGTCGTTCTCGCCTTGAACAACACCCTCGAAAATCCAACAGAGGCCAAAGACAGGTGGTCGAACCGCGTCGTCTACAGCGGCCGCATCGATGCGCTGCTCGGTCCCTGCGATCCGCATTTGATCAACGGACCGGCGGCGGCAACTCTCATCGCCTCGCCTGATGAAATAGAGCGCTTGCGGCGCACTTATCCCCCGCGCACGGCCGAAGACAAACGCCGCGACGAACAGCTCATCATCAATAAATTTATGGGAAGTCCGCAGCCGCGCAGTACCCTCGCCACGCCGTAGACGTGATAAGCGAGGCCGCGCTGCGAGCGCCTTACGCCTTTTTGGCGTTGCGCACTTTCTTGGCCGCCTTGGCGATGCGCTTTGAAGCGTTCTCGGCCTTAAGCTGATTGTTCTGGATCTTGCGGCGGCGCAGGTTCGACATGGTCGGCATTTGAAAAGTCTCCGGTATTCTTGGCCCGTTTTCTTGGCCCGTTTTCTGGGGTTGTAGGAGAAAACGGCGGTGTGTCAATGCGCAATGTGCGCACGCGAAAGCTCAGCTGCTCGCGCATGCCGAAAGACCCAACGGAACGTGCGCGGTCGCCTCCTCCGGTCCCAATATCGCCACCATCTGCAGCAAAGTTGCATATGGGCTGCGCGGGCGCTCGATCTTGGGGATTTTTCCATGTCTGAGCCCGTTGTGAAGCACAAGCCTGAGCAAGGCCCAGCGCACGCCCCCATTCTCACCCTGCCGCGCAACGTGACAATCGAAGGGGCCATCGATTATCCGGGGCCGATCGTGCTCGCCGGTACCATCGAGGGCGATGTCACCTGCGCCTCGCTCACCGTCACCGAACGCGGTGTCGTCAATGGCGCTGTCCGGTCCAACACCGTCACCGTGCTCGGCGAGATCAATGGCGAGATCTTCGCAAACACGCTCTTCCTCAAGGCTGCGTGCTCCGTTACCGGCGATATTTTTCACAACCAGCTCATTCTCGAAGACGGCTGCTACTTCGAGGGCAAATCGCGGCGCATGATTCTGCCGCTCCAACTCGTCTCGTGAGGCGTGCGCTGGATTACATTTACTCCGCCTTGCAATGCGCCAACAATGCTCCGTCCGCAGGCGTAATGAATGTGCCGTGCTCCCTCACAATTGCATCATTTGCTGTACAAAAACGAGAATCGGACAATATATAAAACGCCGCTAAGTCATCCGTGGCTTACCCGCCGAGGAGCTAACAAATGGCATTCGAACGCACCCCTCGTCTGCTGGTCGCAGACGACGATCCAGGTGTCTTAGCAGCCTACCGCCTTGTGCTCGACAAGGCGGAGCACAACGACCGCGTGCGCGAATTATTCGGCATCGAGACACTCGAAGACGAACTCTTCGGCACGAACCAAGCTACAAAACCGAATTGGCGTATCACGTTCGTCGAGCAAGGTGCCGATGCCGTTGATGCCATCAAGTGGGCGATTGTTGATGGAGATCCGTTCGCGGGGATTTTTCTTGATGTGCGCATGCCGCCTGGCATTGACGGGCTTGAAGCAGCCCGCCGCATCAGATTAATCGATGCCAATGTGCACATTGTCGTCGTCTCGGGTTATTCAGATTACACGCTCGACGATTTTCTCAAGGTCGCGGGACCTGAGCAGTTGCTGACCATCATGCCCAAGCCAATTTGGCCAGACCAACTGCGCAAGGTCGCGACTATTCTGGCAAGAGAATCAAAGCATCACCGCGTGCAACTCAATCCGATGCGCATCGCCGAGTAGTAAGATCTCCAGCGCGTTATGCATGCGCTCGCGGCGCGTGAGTTCCTCGAAGCACACGGCGTTGCCATTTATGCCCGATGCACTGCGATTTATGCCCGATGCATCGCAGCGGCCGGCGCGCCACTACCTCCGGCGAATTGCTTGTCCACACGCCGATGATACAATAATTTTCAACTATTCGACGGACGAATGTTTTTCCAGTCAGCGTCTTTTCAAGAGGAGTGCGTCATGTCGCTTTGGATCAAGACAGAGGATTACAAACTCGGGCTGCAGGATAGAACGGAAAGCGGTGACATCGGCGGCGAAATTCCCGTTCCGACCCAGGTGCTCTCAAACGGCGAGTTCAATCCTTCGCCGTTGAACGACACCCAGCGCAAGATCAAGGCGCAAATTCTCGAAGTTGCCGGCGAACTCAGCAAGAAGAACAACACGTCGCGGCGCGCATTTCTGCGCTCGGCATCAGGCTTTGCGCTGTCGTTCTCGATTATGAACGAGCACTACGGCAACGTGTTCGGGGCCTCGCGCGCCGAAGCCGCCGACACAGCGCGCGCCGAAGAACGCGCCGCGTCGTTGCGCGACCAGTTCATTTTCGACGATCAGCTGCACTTCGTCTACGAGGGCTTCTCGTTCGAAGGCCTCAAGGGCTTGCGCGCTTACGGCATGGAAAAGTGGGTGCCGGAACAGTACCGCGATAAAGAGACAACATTCGAAAAGCTGCAATTCGCCAACTTCCTGAAGGAAGTCTATTTCGACAGCGACACCAAAGTTGGTATCTTGTCGGGCGCACCGGCGGATGACGCGGCAAATTGGTTCCTGACAAACCAGGAAATGTACCGCGCGCAGGGTCTGATGGACGACCTTTGCGGTTCGCGCCGTATGTATAGCCAGGCGATCGTGCGCCCGCTCGTCAAAGGCTGGCTCGAAGAAATGGACCGTTGCATTGCCGAGCAGAAGCCCATCAGCTGGAAGGGCTACACAGTCGGCGATCCGCTCTCGAACAGCGACTATCCTTATCGTCTCGACGACGAGAAACTCATGTACCCGGCTTACGAGAAAATGGTGAAGTCCGGCATCAAGACGTTCTGCATCCATAAAGGCCTCTTGCCGAACGACTACGCCGACACCTTCAAGGCCTGGAAGCACGCCATGGTCGACGACATCGGCAAGGCGGCAAAGGATTTCCCGCAGATCAATTTCGTCATCTTCCATTCAGGCCTCAAGCCTTTGAACGATTACCCCGATACGCACCTTGCTAAGTTCGAAGAGTCGGGCCGCATCGATTGGGTGACCGACTTGGCTGAGATCCCGGCGAAGTATGGCGTGACGAACGTCTACGGCGAGCTCGGCAGTAGCTTTGCAAACTGCGTCATCTCGCATCCCAAGCACGCAGCCGCGATGCTCGGCACACTCATCAAGGGCCTTGGCGCCGACCGCGTGGTGTGGGGCACGGACAGCGTTTGGTACGGTTCGCCGCAATGGCAGATCGAAGCCATG
>JANOKZ010000018.1:0-12711 GCA_031419515.1 Hyphomicrobium sp. | reverse complement strand
ACACCCCACATGATTGCTGTGTACGCTTCGCCGTGGTCGTCGCCTTCCACGCCGCAACACTCACTACCGGGCGGGCGCTACCCCTTACCCTTGCCGGACTTTCACCGGCTGGAACTCGCCAGCTTCGCCTGGCGCACCTCATCCAGATTGACGCGCCGATCTCACCCAGATTGACGCGCTATACGTCGCCAGCCTCTTTAGGTATTCCTCACGAGTCTTGACTGCCTTCGATATGCCCTGCGGGAGAACCCAGTCTTCGATGGCGATGATCTCTGCCGTCATCGTGAGCGCCGCGAGCAGCGGATGATCGTGCTGCGCAATGAACCCGGGAACGATCACGTGGTTCGCGAAAGTATCGTTGACAGTGAAGGGCTGTGAACCCGCGGCGGCCTTGAGATCGGCGAGCGAACCGGTGGCGAGAACCCGGCCGCCAACAACCGCTACGGCTTCAACCGCCGGTTTTGCCGGATCCAGCGTGACGATCTCTTTGGCCCTGTAGATAACGACTGGCGGCAGAACCTCCGTCGATTTGGCTACATCTTGAAGGCTCGGGGCCTCGGCGAGTGCTGCAATCGAAGCTCCCAATGCGATTATTGGAGCGAGATAGAGGGCAAGACGGCGCATCAATGAAACTCCTTACTGTAATATGTTCTCATCATTACCAATCCGAGTCCAGTTGAACGCCGGTCGTCACGGAGCGTAGAACAGTTCGTTAGCTGACAGCAAGATCGATTGGGGAGCAGCACTCCTGTCATGCGGGGGGTTGATGCATAGTCTTTCGTTGTCCTTCCCCTGATCTCCGCACCTTTAAGATAGCTCCGAAGACGTGCTCCGGGGATGCTCGCTGTGAACCGGTGAAAAGGTGCTCGAAAAGTCTCTTGTGGGTCATAATCTGCCTTCCACACCTCCTCATGCCCACCTCATTCCCCCCCCCAACAAAACAGCCGGGAGACATGTGTCTCCCGGCTGCAAGAAATTGAGAGTGGTCGATCGTTCAGGATCAAATCGACCCGTCAATCATCGAGCACAAGGCTTCGGCGCTCGATTTGTCGTGCACCGGCGGGGACTCGTCCACGTTCAAGACTTTGACGACACCGTCTTCGACCATCATCGCGTAGCGCTTGGATCTGACGCCAAGGCCGATGCCCGCGCCCGTCAGATCGATGTCAAGGCCGATGGCTTTAGCAAACGCCGCGCTGTCGTCGGTCAACATGACGATCTTACCGGCCGAACCTGTTGCCTTTGACCATTCGTCCATGACGAACACGTCGTTGACGGCGGTGCAGGCGATGGTATCGACGCCCTTTTTCTTTAAGTCGTCGATGCGGGCAATGAAGCCGGGCAAGTGCTGCTGATGGCAGGTCGGCGTGAAGGCGCCTGGCACGGCGAACAGCGCCACTTTCTTGCCCGCGAATATGTCGGCAGTTGTTTTGGCGGCTGGGCCTTCCGGCCCCATGGTCATAAATTTCGCGTCCGCCAACTTGTCTCCGGCTTTGATGGTCATAGTTGTTCTTTCCTTTTTTGTGATGGGGAAGTTTGCAGCCTATGTCAGGCGATCTTGTTAGGGTAGCTGGATATTGGTCTCGGACTGGCCCTTCGCGCCCACGAGCGTCAGGGAGAGCGTCTTGCCTTTGAGGTCCTTGATATCGACCCCGTCGGTCAAATCAACCTCGAAAACTGCCTCGCCCTTGCCACCTGATGTTTTCTTGGTCATCGGCATGTAGAGGCCATCGGGCGAAAATAGAAAAGCGTCGCTGTCATCGCCGCCGGGGTCTTTGACTTCAAGCACGAGTTTCGGTTTTGCCGCCGCATCGTCAATGCGCCAGCTTTTCAATAAGGGATCTTTGGCCGGATCGGGCGCGCTCGTTGGCACCGTCGCCAGTACACTGGCAAGTTCAGGCGAGAGGGGGGCGTCCATTGCAATAGCGATCTCAAGCGAAGCCTCTGCCGGTACGCAGATGTCCTTGCACACGCCGTAAGTGGCGTTGAGTTTCAGCGAGACAGGCTTTGCCTTGTCCTTAGCCATGACACGCACCGGAAAGATCACATGATCCTTGTAGCCGATGTTTGATCCGGCTTTCGGATCGACGAGGCGAAGCGGCGCTGGATAGAGAACGGTTGCGCTTGCCAGATTTTCCGAGCCCGAAAAATCAAACTCCGGCGGAATGCCGCCCGCTTCGCCTGGGTTGCGCCAATAGGTTTTCCAATCCTTCGGCATCTGCAGTTCGATGCCCGCGACCGGATCAGATTTTTCGCCGCCGGCACGCCCTGCAATAAACCGGACCTTGTTATTAAAACCTTCGACCCATGGCGATTGGGCGGGCGATTGGGCGGGCGATTGGGCGGGCTCTGCGGCGCGCGCCAACGACGGGACCGCATGAACTGCAATTGTCCCGAGAAGGGCCGCGAGCAGGGCCACGCGATTTATTCGAATGTTCGTTGTCTGTTTCATGTGACGATCTTCTAGCCTCTGAATCAGCGCCTGCAAATCACGAGTTCCTGAAGAATGGGGAATTCTTACAAATAAGCCGATTGTTCAGTCTGACTTCACGCCGCACCAATTCAGGGCTAGTCTACCAGGTATGAAACTTCCAAGGCAAAAGCGCCGCCGCCGGGGCGCCAACATCTATCTTGAAGGCCAGCTTCTGGTTGCCATGCCGCGCATGACCGACCGGCGCTTTGCCCGCTCAGTCATTTACCTGTGCGCGCACTCCGAAGAGGGCGCCATGGGTCTCATTCTCAATCAGCGCGCCAGCAATATCTCGGCGCCCGATCTCTTAGAGCGTCTGGGCATCGATACGCGCTCGGGCGATGATGAAGTAGCAAACGAAGTGCTAGCGCTTCCGATCCAAGTCGGCGGCCCCGTAGAGATGGGCCGAGGTTTCGTCCTGCATAGTGCCGATTATTCGTCCGAAGACTCGACGCTGAATATCGAAGGCGATATCTGCTTGACCGCAACTGTCGATATCTTGAAAGCCATTGCTGAAGGGCGCGGACCCAACCGCGCTATACTGGCGCTCGGATATTCGGGTTGGTCGCCGGGGCAGCTTGAAAGCGAAATCCAGGCCAATGGCTGGTTGCATTGTCCGCCCGATCCGGACCTCATTTTTGGCGACGATCTCGAAAACAAGTATACCCAAGCCATGGCCAAGATCGGCATCGACTTGTCGCATCTCGTCAGCGACGCCGGCCACGCGTGACACCGGCCGTTTGAGTTGATCTCAAGTCTCAGGTGGAACCACCAGCGGGCGGTTCATCGGGCTTTGACCCGGCCGGTGATTTGACGCCTGCCAACCGGGCAAGGCTCGCGGCAACACCTGGGGGCAAACTGGATAAATCAGGCGTGATCTGTTGTGATGGAAGTGCTGCGGGTAACGGCGGCGGCGCTGTTGTTGCGTTGGGCCAACCAGTCGCCCGATCCGCGTTGAGCGTACTAGGGTAAGACCCGTTTTCATTACTTGGTACGACAGTGGACGCAACCATGGGCGTAAACGGTGGCGCTACAGGCGGCATGGCACGCGCCAGAGCATTTGCGAGCGGACGCACCATATTCGGCGGTTGCGTAAAAGGAATTGCGGACTGTTGCGGAGGGGTCGCGTGTTGCGGGGCGGGTCCCGGAAATGCGCCTGCCGGAAACGCATTTGGACGCGCGCCATTTCCAGTGGTTTCCATTTGCGCTTTCACTGGCGGGATCGCGTTTTGCGACATCATGGGCATTGATGTTGGCGGCCTTGTGCCGCCGCTCCCAGAATTTGGAAAAGACGCGGGCGATACGCTGTTCGGCATTGCGATTGGTGGCATCGTGTTATCGGCCCTGGCTGGCGCCAAAGTCGCCGCCTTCTTCACTTCGGCTTCAAGGGCCTGGGCCGGTGTTGGCCGCTGGCGATGGCGAACAGTCGTGTTGGCAAGGACATGCGCCTTTGATTCCTGACTTGACTGCATCGGCGCCTGGGCTTGCGCTGGACTCGGCTGCGCCGCGATTGTTGGTCTGCCGGTTCCGTTCTTCTTCACCGGCGGGCTATCGCTAACGACCGCAGCGTCGCGCGTACTCAGCGTTTTCGGCCGGAAGAACCCGCGCGGCTGCATTTTGCGTTCGGACTTCCGCACCATTTTCAAAAGCTGAATGACGTCACGCTCGGGGATCGGCTCGCCGAAGTGATAACCCTGCGCATATTCGCAGCCAATCGAGCGAAGGAACGTTGCTTGCTCTGCTTCCTCGACGCCTTCAGCTACGACGCGCTTGCTGAGTTCGTGCGCGAGAGCAACGATGGAACGCAAAATCGCGGCTCCCGTCGGCGTGGCGCTGCCCCGCACGATTTCGCGATCGACCTTGATCGTGTCGAACGGAAATCTCTGAAGGTAAGCAAGCGAGGAGTAGCCCGTGCCAAAATCGTCGAGGGCCAGATCTGCGCCAGCCCCGCGCAGCGTTTCCAGAACTTCTGCCGCCTGCTCGGGATTTTCCATGACAAGCGTTTCGGTGACTTCAAGACGCAGTACGCCACGCGGCACGATATTGCGCCCAAGGATATGGCGGATTTCCTGAACCGATTCAGGCCGGAAAATCTGGCGGCTTGAAACATTGACACTGACAAAGAGCGGCCGTTCCGAGCGCGGTAATTCCGTCTGCCAGCGGGCGGCGTCATGCGCGGCGCGCAAGAGCACGTGCGAGCCTAGCTTGATAATGAGATCGCTCTCTTCAGCAACGGGCACGAACGAAATAGGATTGAGCAGGCCGAGCTTGGGGTGATCCCACCTGACAAGAGCTTCGAAGCCAGCAAGTTCCTTGGTCGGCAGATAGATGATCGGCTGATAGAGAACCTTGAGTTGATTGCGGTCGAGCGCCTTGCGCAAATCGCTTTCGATTTGAATGCGGTCATCGCGATCCTTGCGCATGCCGGGCTCAAACGCCACGATTCTGTCGGCGCCGCTGCGTTTGGCGCGGTACATGGCGAGTTCCGCCTCTTTCAGGAGTTCGTCGTCGCCAACATTGGTATTGTCCCAGACGGATAGTCCGATAGACCCCGTGAGAACGATTTCCTGATTGGCGAGCGGGATCGGTGCACGCAGCGAGCGGCGCACACGCTCGGCAAGCGCTGCCAGATTGCGCGAATCTTGTTCGGCAATAAACAGCATGGCGAACTGATCGCCGCCGACACGCGCAACCGTATCGTGCGGTCCCAAATGGCGTTGCAAACGCCGGGCGACCGTCAACAGCAAACTATCTCCACGCACCAGACCAAATGAAGAATTCGCGCTTTTGAATTTGTCGAGATCGATGAAAACAACCGAAGGCCGGACCGTGTTGTCCGTTTTGGCGCGCGCCACCGCGCCGCGCAGCCGGTCAAGAAAGAGTTCGCGGTTGGGCAATCCCGTTAAACTGCAGTGCACGGCGTCGTGCAGCAGCCGCTCATAAGCGCGCTTGGCATTCGAAATATCACGCACAAGACCGACGCATCGCAACGTGCGCCCGTCAGCATTCGGTACACTGGCTGCCTCGAGTTCGAACCAGCGCCAGCTGTTGTCGGCGTGACGCATGCGGAAGTCGGTGCGGATCTTTACGCCCGCACGCTCTTGCGCGGAAAGCAACATCACGCGGAAGCGCTCCTGGTCCATGGGATGGACGTGCTTCACGAAGTCATCGACTTTGGTGGAAAGCTCTCCGGGCATCAGTGCGAGTGCGTTCTCGATCTCCTGCCCCACCTTGAATTCGTCGCGGCGAATATTCCATTCCCACACCGATGCGCCCGAACCCGAAATCGCCAACGAGCGTGACTGCAGTTCAGTTGGCGCTCCCGCATACACGGGGTCCAACGACCGGAATGCGAACTGTGTGACGGTGAAGCCCATCAGGATCACAACCAGCACTAGGCCCGCGACTAGGCTCGACACGATGACGTCTGTTGAGAGCCGCCCCGTGAGTGTCATGCCAGCCGCGAAGATCCACACCAGGAACAGCACCCACGTAGGGATAAGCGACAAGGCGCGGTCCTGTCCGCGGACTGCCAGAAATAATGTGAATACCGCGCCGACAGCTCCAATCAGCAAAAACGACATGCGCGCAAACGTGGAGGCGAGGCGCGGGTCGATGACTGCGACGGCGACAAGGGCAAGCTGCGCGATCACCCAGACGCCAATGAGCATGCGCACGAGCCCATGCCAAAGCCCCAAGCGCAAGAAAGTCGTGAGGAAGATCACAAGGCTTGCCGCCATGGCCGATTCGCTTGCTGCCCGGTAGACGGCATTGTCTTCCGGCCGCAGATTGAACAACCGGTGGAAGAAGCCGAAATCAACGCAGAGATACGTCAGCACCGACCACGATACGAGCGCGGCGGCCGGGAAAATAATTTTGTGGTTGGCGGCGAAAACTGCGGTCAAGAAAATGGCAAGAAGGCCCGTGAGCCCTAGCATGGCGCCATTGAAGAGCTGCTTGTCGCGTGTCTTCACTTCGTAATCGATCGGCTTCCAAAGATAGAGCCGGGCGAAGCGTTCCGAGGAAAGCTCGGCGACGTAGGTGATCGTCTGTCCTGGCTCGAGTGTGACACGGAAGATATCGGCACGGTCGCTCTTGACGCGCTCTGGAACGAAGCCGATCGACGGCGTGACGCTATCGACGCGGCGCGCATCCAAGTCCGGCCAGATCGTACCCGAGCCGATGATGTTGTAACGGTCGGCGGTCAGCCAGCGCTCAAGCGGTTTATCGGTTTTGTTGGTGAGCGCGAAAACCATCCAGTTCGGATTGGCGCCAGGAGTTGACGCACGCACCGTCATGCGGCCCGTTACGCCATCGGCACCTGCCGCAGTCTCAACTTGCAGGCTGTCGCCACGCCCTTCGTAAGCTTCGCCCAGAGTTGTGATCTCGACGCGCTCTTGCTCGGGCGCAACGACGATAGGTGTTAAAGCAGCCGCGCTTGAGACTGTTGCAGCGAGGGCAAGCAACGTTGCACAAACGAACGCCGCGACGGGGCCGCAACAACTGTTCCGATGTGGGCACCACCAACCGGTCATCCCTGCGTCCTCTGAATAGAGCCTGCAAACTGTGCGCCCGAGATCGCAGCATCGTCCTCTAGCCGGGAAAATATGATGTGATCTTCCCACGCGCCGTTGATCTTCAGGAAGCGGCGCGCCAGGCCTTCGCGGCTGAATCCGGTTTTCTCGAGTACGCATTGCGAGCGGATATTGGAAAGCATGCTGGCGGCTTCAAGCCGATGCAAATGAAGCGAGCGGAACGCAAACGGCAGCACAGTGCGAACCGCTTTCTGCATGATGCCGCGACCGGCATGTGGGGCGCCAATCCAATATCCGAGAGATGCCGACTGAGCAGCCCCCCGGCGTACGTTCGATATATTCATGCCGCCGAGCATCACGCCCGAGGCACTGTCCGCGATGAAAAACGAGTAGCCAAGATCGTCGCGTGCGTCCTGACCATAAGCACGCAGACGGCGGCGATACGACGAGCGCGATAGCTCATCGCGAGACCACGACGGCTCCCATGGCGTCAGATGTGCGCGGCTCAGCGCTCTCAGTTCCGCCCATTCGGCGTAGCCGCTGGTTGATGGCGGACGCAGGACAATGCCATGGCCCGCCACCGGCTCCAGGAAATCTTCAGGTAGCGCTGACCTTAGGAATGCCATGGCGCCCTCATGCCCTTACAGCCGTATTGGCCGCTGCTTCAGCCGCCACTGCGGCGGCGGCCGCCTTCGCCTGTTTTGCGGAGCGCCGGCCGGAGCCGACGAGTGCAATCGATGGTTCGGTCTTGAGTATCTGAGCCGCCAGCACTTGAACACTCTCTGCGTTCACCTCGTTGACCTTATCCATAAGTTCCGCAACCGATACAAACCGGTCATGGGCCATCAAGTGGCGGGCCATTTGCTCGGCGCGCACGGACGAACTTTCAAGCGCCATCAGCAGGCCAGCTTTTAGCTGCGCCTTGGAACGCTGCATCTCCGGAGCCGAAGGACCTTTCTCGACGATATCGGCAAACTCAGCCGCGACAACGCGGGCGAGGTCTTCGACCATCTCGGGGCCTGTTGCTGCGTGCACCGCCAGCATTCCTGTGTCCTTCAATGCCCACATGCTCGAGTAGATGGCGTAGCAAAGGCCGCGCCGTTCTCGAACCTCTTGGAACAAACGGGACGACATGCCCCCACCAAAGAGTCCCGAAAACACCTGCGCGGTGTAGTAGTCCGAATCGAGGAAAGACGGCGCCGGAAATCCGATGAGTAAGTGGCTCTGCTCAAAGGGTTTTTCTGACGCCGCGAGACCCCCAACATAGCGTGCGGGAACCTCTTTCCCCTGTGGACCGGCAGTGAGCCCCCCGAATAGGGCCTCAACGTGGCGGACCCATTTTTCGTGTTCGATAGCGCCCGCCGCCGAAAAGACCATCGCGCCAGGCCGGTAAGCCCGGTCCATAAAGGCACGGAGATCGGCTGCTGAAATGGATTTCACGCTCTCGGGCGTGCCAAGAATTGGCCGGCCCAGCGCTTGGCCGGGGAAGGCAGTTTCCTGCAGCATCTCGTAGGCCAGATCGTCGGGACTGTCGCGCGTGCCCGCTATCTCCTGCAGGATGACTTCACGCTCCTTGTCGAGTTCGACCGAGTCGTAGGCCGAATCCAAAAGAATATCCGCTAGCAGCGTCAGGGCGATGTTGTCGTCGCCTTTAAGAACACGCGCGTAGTAGGCGGTCGAGTCGAGCCCAGTGGCCGCGTTCAGATCGCCGCCAATCTCCTCGATCTCTTCGGCAATTTTGCGCGCCGAACGTGAAGACGTGCCCTTGAAGGCCATGTGTTCGAGCAGGTGAGAAAGTCCATGCTCGTGCTCTTGCTCATGCCGTGCGCCCGACCCGACCCACAAGCCGAGGGACACCGTTTCAACCTCGGGCATCCGGTGCGACGCGACACGGATGCCGTTGGCGAGCGTCGTAACTTGCGATCCCATTTTCCTCACGCTTTCCCGCGCCGGCTGGCAACGCCATCGACGTAGGATTGAATTGAATTCAGATCGGCTGGCAGACTTTCAAAGCGTTCTGGATCGGTCATCAGGTTCGCTAAGCGCTCCGGCAACGCGGGCCGCGTGCCCGTGATGCCTTCTATCGCATCCGGGAACTTAGCCGGGTGCGCGGTTGCCAGTGTTACCGTCGTGCCGGCCGGCTTCAGGCGTTGCGTTGCGACGACGCCGCACGCGGTGTGCGGATCAAGCACATATCCGTGCTTTGCCTCAGTCGCACGGATACAAACGGCCACGTCATCTTCTGTCGCGGCGGCGGCTGAAAAATCCGATTTGAGAATGGGCCACAGATCGCCAAGTTCAAAGCGCTTGTCTTTGCTCAACGCCTGCATGAAACCGCGGATTCTCGCGGGATCGCGATTCGACGCTTCAAACAGATAGCGCTCGAAGTTCGAAGAAATCTGAATGTCCATCGACGGCGAGGACGTGGCTTTGACGCCACGCATTTCGTACACGCCGCTCGCGACCGTGCGTGGCAGAATATCGTTCTCGTTCGACGCGATGATGAGATTGCCAATCGACAACCCCATGCGCCGCGCTGCATATCCAGCGAAGATGTCGCCGAAGTTTCCGGTTGGGACAGAAAACGAGATCGGCTTATCTGGTGCGCCGAGCCGTGCCGCCGCATAGAAGTAGTAGGTGATCTGCGCGACGATGCGGACCCAATTGATGGAGTTGACGCCAGAGAGCTGTACGCGATCGCGGAAGGAGTGATCGTTGAACATCGCTTTGACCAGCGCTTGGCAATCGTCAAACGTGCCATCGATAGCGACCGCGTGCACGTTCCCCTCCGTTGGCGTCGTCATCATGCGGCGCTGCACATCGGACACCCGGCCATCGGGAAAAAGGATTACGACATCGACGCGCTTGGACGAGCGGAACGCCTCGATGGCCGCGCCGCCGGTATCGCCGGACGTTGCGCCAACAATCATCGCGCGTTGCCCGCGCTTTTCCAGAACGTGATCCATGAGCCGGCCTAAGAGCTGCATGGCGACGTCTTTGAACGCAAGCGTTGGACCGTGAAACAGCTCGAGGATGTAATGCCCGGGCGTGAGCTCGATGAGTGGCGTCACGGAAGGATGCCCGAACGTGGCATAGGCGTCGTCCGCCATGCGCCGCAGCTCGTCGCGTGAAATCGCGCCGCCGACGAACGGATGGATCACTTCGACGGCGATCTCTGCAAAAGGCTTTGTCGCGAAAGACCGGATCATCCCGGCTGAGATCTGGGGCCAGCTTTCAGGCAGATACAGTCCGCCGTCGCGGGCGAGGCCTGCGAGCAGAACATCCTCGAAGCCGAGTGTCGGCGCTTGGCCTCTGGTCGAAATATAGTTCACGTTCGCGTTGTCTCTCTTGAGCTTTTTGAGCGTTGCCCGAACCTAGTGACATCGCGCGGCCTGAACAAGTTAAGGCGCCAGCAGATGGGCAGTCGCCAACAGATGTATAGGGTTGTAGCGGCGCACCGTCCTAGAATTTCTCCAGTCTTTGGCGGGCATAGACGATGAAAACCAGGAGAAGCGTCAAGGCGAACCCATACCATGTCACCACATACTCAAGATGGCGGTTCGATATCTTGATCTCGGTCGTGCCGCCCTTCGGCCAGCCGCCAGGATTGGCGGGCTCGGCTTCGGCGTCGAGAGAAAACGGCGCGTAGCCCTGAAGGCGCATGAGTGCGAGTTTATCCGGTGGTGGTGGCCCGCCCTCACCCCAGCGCATGGCCCAGGTGTCGCGCGAATACCAGCGGTTGCCCTTGGCGTCGTCGACAGGCGCAAACATGCCCCGAAACTGATCGCTTCGCGCGAGGCCCGTGACGCTCAGCGTGCCCGTCACTTGCCCTTCAGTGCGCTTCGCGGGGTCCTTCAAGGTGTCTGGCACCCAACCGCGATTAACGAAAAGAGGCGGCTGGCCGCCATCGGGTATGAAAAGTGTGTACACGTGCCAGCCCTGGCTGCCGGTCGTCGGCGCGTAGAGATGGCGCTCTTCGTTGTGATCGAATGTACCCGTTACGCGCACGCGCTTATACTCAACGTCACCTGACTTCACGAACTCTGCGAGCGCGGCGATGTAGGACTGAGGCTCAGCGGTCGCGCGCACCGCGATCTTGGCGATCAAATCTTCTTTCCAAGCCATCCGCTGCCATTGCCATGTGCCAAGCCCGATGAGCACGGGCAGCATGGCAAGCGTCATCAAGGCAGGGACGGCGAGACCGGCCGTACGCAGGCGCGCAAACATCTCACTCACTCCTTCGACAAACGGCCCTCTTCGGCCTTGTTCTTGTATTGCAGGGCAATCAGTGTCGCTTTGAGAAAGCGCAGCAAAAATACGGCCAACAACGGCGTGAAGAACCCGAGCAACAGAACATGTGCCCACCACGGTACGCCGAACTTGAACTCGGCAATCAGCGCGCCGCCCATGCATAAGGCACCGAGAATGAAGATGGCGAATACGGCCGGGCCATCGCCCGTATCGACAAATTTGTAATCAAGACCGCAGAACGAACAATTGTCGCGCATGTTTAGCACTTGGCGGAACAACGCTCCCTTGCCGCAACGCGGGCAGCGGCATTTGAGACCAGCCGTCAATGGCGAAACCGTTGCTGGCACATTTATTGGCGCGTCGGCCATGTCGATGTCCACTCCAGAAAAACATAAGGCGGCACGAGGCCGCCTTACGTGATCGTGTTGTCGCGTGCTCGGCCTTAGTGCCCCGCAGCACCAGTGGCGGCGCCTGCAGCAACTTCGCCGCCCGTGCCAGCGCCCGCCACGTAGATCGCGGCAAACAGGAACAGCCAGACAACGTCAACGAAATGCCAGTACCATGCAGCGGCTTCGAAGCCGAAATGCTGTTGTGGCGAGAAGTGACCTTTCATGGCGCGAACCAGGCAGACCGCCAAGAAGATCGTGCCGATGATGACGTGCGCGCCGTGGAAGCCGGTTGCCATGAAGAACGTCGAACCGTAGCTATGTCCGGCGAAACTAAAGCCGGCGTGGCTGTATTCAATCGCCTGACACACGGTGAAGGCGATACCCAAAAGCACCGTCAGCAGCAAGCCGATGACGAGACCGCGGCGGTCGTTCTTCAGGAGCGCGTGATGCGCCCAGGTGACCGTGCAGCCTGAGGTCAGCAAGATAAGCGTGTTGACGAGCGGCAAGCCCCAAGGATCAAACGTGTTCTTAAAGAAGCCCGGGACAGACGTTGCCGTCGCATCGACAGGCACTGGCGGCCAAACGCCGCCGAAGACTTCGTTGCGGGTCGTGAGACCAACGAAACGCCCGGCATTGTTTGGGAGTTCGCTGATACCAGAGGGGAAAAGTGCGCTATCGAAATAGCCCCAGAACCAGGCGACGAAGAACATCACTTCCGAAGCGATGAACATGATCATGCCGTAACGCAAGTGCAGCGCAACGACCGGCGTGTGATCGCCCTTGTGAGCTTCGATGATGACGTCGCGCCACCACATCCAAGCGCACGCTAAGAGCGCAACGATACCAACAGCAAAGAGCCACGAGCCCGTGATGCCGAATACGCCGGCCCCATCGACGTTGGTGCGCATCCAAGCGATGGCACCGATTGCCGTCGCAAGTGCCGCAGTCGCAGCCAATACGGTCCATGGGCTCGGATCAACCAAGTGATAGTCGTGTTGTTTTACGTGCGAGTCTGCCATTTAAATCTCCGTCGTCCCCATGCCGTGTAGTTGTTTCGTTTCTTTTT
>JANOKZ010000017.1:0-1648 GCA_031419515.1 Hyphomicrobium sp. | reverse complement strand
GGCGTCACCCTGTATTCGGTAGTGCCCCCCGTCTAACCGAAGACGCCACCTCTGGTACCGGCTTCCCTCCCGGTACCGGCGCGTCAAGCGCAAATCGCGCCCAGTCCCTCCCCCCGGGACTGGGCGTTTCTCTTTTCAGGGTTCCGATTAGAAATCTAATCCGTCTCGATGCGAGAGTTGGAAGACTGATTCGTCAGTGCAAATGAGCCGCCGTGTCGCGCGCATTCGAACTGCGGCTATTGAGGGCCGCCGCTGCGTTGGCATCGAGTTCCGCCATGCCGGCTAGCGCCGAGTCAATCGCTTTCACTTCGATCGCCAAGCGGCGCAATCTTGACGCGATCTTTTCCATCATATGTTCGGCGAGGCGCGGATCGTCTGCCATTTGCGCATGCATATCTTCGCGCGAGATTTTGAGCGCACGCACTTGGGTTCGCGCCACGATCGTCGCGCTGTGTACGGTCTCGACCAGCATTGCCAGTTCGGCGATGATCGATCCTTCGACGATTGTTTCGGCGGGCGAACCATCGTCGGGCCCTGCAATACGGGCAGCTTCGCCCGACACGATGATGATCGCGGCGTCTCCGGTTTTGTCTTCTTGAATGAGCGTGTCGCCAGGTCTGTAGACGACGCGATCCGCGCGGCGCACGATCTCGGTCAGCTGCAGAGGTTTCAGACCCTGGAATAGGGGAAGGCGCAAAAATGGTTTGACGAAGGCGTCAATGGCCATCGGTCACACTCCGCTTCGGTTACGAGACGAGGGAACTGGGACGCGACAAACACATCGGACGCGGACGCGCTGAACAACAAGCGTTCAAACGCGACATGCGGGTTTCGAAGCTCCGACCAAACAGATCAGCCTGAAACCGTTGTTCTAATCAGCATATCCGGCCGTTGAGGTCCAGATGCGTCTGGGTACCTGTGGACTGACTGGGGACAAACGGTGCGCAACTTTTACAGAGTTTGGTTGTGCTTAAGGCGCCAATTTGTATCCGCCACTCTCGGTAATCAGCAGTTCGGCGTTGGATGGGTCTTTCTCGATCTTCTGGCGCAGCCGGTAGATGTGCGTTTCCAGCGTATGGGTCGTGACGCCCGCATTATAGCCCCACACTTCGTGTAACAAAACTTCGCGTGAAACGACTTTTTCGCCCGAGCGATAGAGATATTTGAGGATCGAGGTTTCTTTCTCGGTCAAGCGGATCTTGGCACCCGCCTGATCGACCAGAAGTTTGGATGCGGGCTTGAATGTATATGGGCCAATCGCGAACACCGCATCTTCGCTTTGCTCATGCTGGCGCAATTGCGCGCGGATACGAGCCAGCAGAACCGCGAACTTGAAGGGCTTCAAGACATAATCGTTGGCACCCGCGTCAAGTCCAAGGATCTGATCGGCGTCCGACGTGTTGCCGGTCAGCATGACGATGGGCGTCTTGAATCCCGATTTGCGCAGCATCTTGACCGCTTCGCGGCCATCCATGTCGGGCAGTCCGACATCGAAAACGACGAGATCGAAATGGCCGCTCTTGGCGGCTTCCATGCCTTTGGAGGCCGTGTTGGCCTCGGACACTTCGAATTCGTCGTGCAGAACGAGTTGGTCTTTAAGGGAAGTACGTAGGTCCTCATCATCATCGACGAGAAGGACGCGGCGGGC
>JANOKZ010000016.1:0-27835 GCA_031419515.1 Hyphomicrobium sp. | reverse complement strand
ACGTTGTTTTGAATGGCCAAGTTATCGAACAGGAAGTCGGCAGGGTAATCGTTGTTAGCAAGGATGCCGCCAACTCGCGCGGCCGCAAGGATGATTGCGTGAGGCTTGGTATCGCGCAGATAAGCCCGGCTTACGGCCTGGTCCCTCAAATCGACCCGGTCTCTCGGCGCAACCATAACTTCGCAGTTTTCAGCCGCCAAGCGGCGAACGAGCGCCGAACCGACCATTCCCCCGTGGCCAGCAACAAACACGCGCTTGCCCGCGACGCGGTAATCCACTTTATCAGCTTTGGCGGCCATAGAGTTGATCTCCGTCACGATCGTACGAGCCGCCCGCTTTAACGTGCCGTGCGGTCATTACGCCATCTTTCGCGTTCAATCAGATCGAGATCGGCGGCGACCATTTCTTTTACTAGCTCGCGAAATGTCGTTGTGTGCTTCCAGCCGAGTTTATTGAACGCCTTGGTTGGATCACCCCAAAGAAGCTCCACCTCGGTCGGGCGGAAATAGCGCGCATCGATCTTGATCAGGATTTGACCGCTCTGCGCATCGCGGCCAATTTCATCGACATCTTTGCCTTCCCACACGATTTTGCGACCAACTTCGTCAAACGCAAGCTCGACAAACTCACGCACGGAATGGGTTTCGCCCGTCGCCAGGACATAGTCGTCTGGTTCGGGCTGCTGCAGCATGCGCCACATCCCCTCGACGTAATCTCGCGCATGACCCCAGTCGCGTTTGGCATCGAGATTACCCAGATACAGGCAGTCCTGCATCTTCTTCTCGATCGCGGCAACAGCGCGCGTGATTTTGCGCGTGACGAACGTCTCGCCGCGCATTGGCCCTTCGTGGTTGAATAGGATGCCGTTTGAGGCATGCATACCGTATGCCTCGCGGTAGTTTATAGTAATCCAATAGGCATAGAGCTTTGCGGCAGCATACGGCGAGCGCGGATAGAAGGGCGTGGTTTCTTTCTGCGGAATTTCCTGGACCTTGCCGTAAAGCTCAGACGTTGAGGCTTGGTAGAAGCGGACCTTTTTGGTCAGATCCAGAATTCTGATTGCCTCAAGAATCCGCAACGTACCAAGCGCATCGGCGTTGCCGGTATACTCAGGCGTTTCGAAACTCACTTGCACGTGGCTTTGTGCCGCGAGATTGTAGATCTCGTCCGGCTTCGTTTCTTGAATGAGACGTATGAGATTTGTGGCGTCGGTCAAATCGCCATAATGCAGAAACAATTTTGTCTCGTGTTCATGCGGGTCTTTGTAAATATCATCCAGGCGCGCCGTATTGAAAGAGGATGACCGCCGCTTCACGCCGTGGACGATGTATCCCTTTTCGAGCAAGAGCCGAGAAAGATGCGCCCCATCCTGTCCGGTCACACCGGTCACAAGCGCCGTTTTCCTGGTCATACAATCCTCGTTATCGTGCGCTGCCGCAATCGTTCTAGGCCTATATCTGTGCTGGAGTGCTTTGTCACGTCAAGCACGGGCGAGCCGTTAGCCGAGGGCAAATGAGGCCGCAGATGGGGCGCGCCATGCCGACCACAACATTGGTATAAGGCACTTGTACCAATTCGAGTGCATCTGCGGCTTCACGTTTAAAGGCGAACACGCAGCAAGCTCCCGGCAGTCGCGTCGCCCTGCGGACCGCCAATAGCGGCGGACGTTACAAAGAGCAGGTTTGGGTCGACCGTCGAAAAAGCACACGACGTCGGCCGCGCGACTGGCATTGCGACGGAGCCGAGCCGAATGCCGTTGGCCGACAATTTTTCAATTCGATTCCCATCCCACATGGCGATCCAGATGCTGCCCTCCGCGTCGCAGGTCATTCCGTCAGGATACCCTTCTCCCTCCGCGAATTGATGGAAAACGCGCTTGCCTGTTAGGGCGCCGCCGAGCGTGAGTTCGAACGCATAGACAGTCTGCAGTGCAGAATCTGTATGGTACACTGTCCGGCCATCGGGGCTGAACGCTGGGCCGTTCGTCACACGATAGCCCGTATCCAATCTTGTCCACGATCCATCGCGCGAAAAGGCGTAGAGAGAACCCGTGGCCGACTCCTCACTGTCGTCCATCGTGCCAGCCCAATAGCGCCCGTCCGGACCAATTTTCCCATCATTGAAGCGGTTGAGAGGCAGGTCCGCTTCTGGGTGAACGATCGCCTCAATCGCCACATGTTCAGACTCAAGCGAGATCCAGCCAAAACCGTGATCCCCGCAGCCAAGAAAAGTATCCCCGCCGAAATGGGGCGGGGGTTTCCAGCCCTCAGGGGCAAGATCAACAGAACATAAGCGCTGCTTCAGGTTCCAGGTTCGCCGCGATCCATCTGCCACTGCATAGGCATGCAGCCTAAGCCCCTTTATATCGAGCCAGACTAAACGGCCGCTCCGGGAATCATAAACCGGCCCCTCTCCGAGCGTCGCACCAGCCGGCCAGACGCATTCGACAGTAGCGAAAATCTCATTCATTCTTGGCCCGCGAGAAATCTGATCAGGCCGCCTGTTCGCTTTTAAGTACCCGGAACAGCGCCGTGGTCCACTCGATCCCTACGAGCTCAACACGGGGGTCCCTAACGGCCTCTTCATCGACAAAGCGTTTCACGTCCGGCCAAATGTTGGAATAGTCATCAATAAGGACGAAACCGCCTGGACGTACGAACCCCACATAGTTGTCGAAGTCGAATTTAACGCCCCGATGCGAATGATCGCCGTCGATCACAAGAATATCATATCGCGCTGCGCCAGCAGCTTTGAGTGCCGCTTCATCAGTACTTAGATGCGGTATGAGAGTGACGCTATCGCGCTCAATATCGGCCACACGCATGTTGTGCCAGAACACGTCTTGGTTGACTGGAATATCCAGCATCTTATCTAGATTGCCCGCTCCGTAGTAACCACTCAACGGATCCAGTGCTGTCAAACGAACCTTGCGGAAATATCCGCGGGTTGCGTCATGCATAATGGACAGACCGATTCCAAACAGGCTGCCGATTTCGAGGATTTCAAGTTCCTCTCTCTTTACAGAGCGCGCAACCATGCAGCGCAAGAGTGCATTCTCGATCGATGTTGCAAGCCTGCCTTGTGAATGCTCCTCGATTGCCCGGATGCGATTGGCTTCGTAAGCGAGTGAGGAGCGCTTCAAAGGAAGATCGAGCAATTTAGACCACTTCTTTTCAAACGGAACATATCCGTCCGCTTCTAAAAATCGCGAGAATGTCTGATACGGCTGAGCGCCTTCCGGAAGTTGCTTTCGAATACAGGCATCGCGCCTCTTCAACTCCTCTCGAAACGCTGCGGATTTTTCTTCCGACAGCGCTACCGATGCCGCGGATCTTGATTCCGCTGTTGCAGCACGCCGCTCCAATGTTACGATACGGCTGCGAAGTTCCGTGACGACCTTCGCTGCGCGCGCCTCTACGGCCACGGCCAGCCAAAAAAGGCCGAACGCCGCGATCGCCGCCACCGAAATGGCCGGCACCAAACTTGGGAGTAACACGCCGATCCCGAACAAAGCGGCAACGAAGGTGCCAGAAGCTGTGAGCAATGCTCGATTCTGCGAAAAACGAATGACCCCATGCTTAGCCGTGCGGAGAATCTGCAGCAACTTGGGACTAATCGCTGCGATTACACTGCCAGTCCGGCTTTGCAGACTTTGGCCAGTAGACGGGCCCGGCTTGCCCGGCGCAGCAGGCACATATTTCATGGCGGTTTTAGTCCTCAGGCATGAGCCAAATGCAGTACCGACCTTGTCGCGGCCCGGATCGTTGAGAAACGCAACTAGATTTCCCCAGCCTTGATCCGATGCTAGATCGCATGGATAGCTTTTAAGGCGATACCACTGATGCTTGATGCCATATTGGATAATTGGATGCCATTCACTTACGTAGACTGTGTAGCCTTTTTCCACTAGAAAATTTGCGATGTCGCGATAGGTCACGCCCATTTTTATTGTCTTGGCGTCTTCGAATTCACACTCAACCACTTCCGGCTTCATAGTGTCCCAAGGCACACCCTTGAGCACGGCGAAATCCCAGCCTTCCACGTCTATCTTCAGAAAATCTATTCTCTTTAGACCGCGATCCTGGATCACGTCCGCTACAGTTGTAATATCGACCTTGCCTGCTTCTTCATGGCTGTCACGAAACGGATTGAGACTACTTATGCCGGTGCTCTCGGCTGATTTATAGAATGACCGGCCGGTCTCGGCTATCTCGCCCACGGCCCGGGGATCCACGGTCACAGTCGCCGATGTGCCAAACTTCTTCAGAAGCTTTTCACGATTTGCCGGATCTGGCTCAAAGCAATGCACCGTCCATCCCAGGTCGGCGAAATACTTTGCGCTCGAACCATAGTGGGCTCCAACATCAATCATCACTCTGCCAGGACCACTGACTTCAGCAAAAATCCGGGATACGACTTCGGTCTCGTCTAGGCTCGCTTCGGCGCTGCGTGGATAGGCCGAAGTGACGGCTGTGCTTGCCTCAGACTCGACCGATTCTGGTTTTGACATGTTGGCGATCTTGGCTCTTAATTTTTCACGAAGCCGACGTACGTCATGAATTGAAATGGCAGTATTTCTGCCCTTCAGGGCCCAAGTCCGGCGCAATTTGTCAGATAACACGAGTTGACGCAATTCGTGGACTACACTGTCCACGTTCTCCTCAAGAGCGACCGAGGCGCAATCGTGTGCAATGACATGGTCGACTGTCGGCAGCCCCGATGGGCCATGTACAAACGTTGCAGCGCCTGAAGCCAAACACTCAGGCAACTTGTTAGCTAACGAGTATCCGACATAGGCACGCGACTTGCTATCAAAATTATAAGCGATGGTGACGATATCGGCGTCCGAAATCCACTTACGATACTCCTCGGGGGAGAGGAGTGCCGCATTAATACTCGTGCCCTTGAACCTGTCAAACTGGCCACCTATCTGCTTGAGCCAGTAGTCACTTGTCTTGATCTCGAAAGTCACGTGGAGGCCGCTAGTCGCCAGTTCATCGATAGCTTCAGCGATCCGCGTGACACTCGCCAAAGTCATGTTCTCTGCAAGCGAGCCCGCATAGCGGATTTTGACGGGTGCCGAAGAGCGCGGCTTCGCGTTAGACGGCCACTCGTCGGGATCGATGCCGTTTGCAAACGCGTCAAACGCAACGCCGTACCGCCCCTCAAATACCTCAGACATTTGATCGCAGATACTAAGCCGCAATGCCGAGCGGTGCAGCAGGGACCGCAGCTCGCCATCCCACATTTCGAAATCGGGAGACTGTTCGCTTTCGAGCTGTCCTGGCCAATCGTCCATAATCCAGATCGCAAGTGGCGCATCCAGACTGTCGATTATGTTCATTGCATGGTGATGCAGGTTCGGCGCATTCGGTAAGGGCCGGTATAAGATGGCTTGCGGCGAGAACCCTCGCGAAAGTTCCAGGCTGTCGTCATCAGTAATGTTCGCAATGTCGATACCCATTGCTGCAACGGGCCCGTTGACCGCAATATTTCCGCGTGCGCCGTATACCTGCAATAGCCTGTCTTCTGGCCAATTCTGCAACAACGCGCGCTTCACTTCTCCTGTCGCCGTACCGTCACCCATCAAAGTGCTGTCGATTACGAGAAGGCGAGGGAACGCCGGCTCCGTGATGGCGACCGACCGCACCCCGGCAAAGGCTTGCGGCGTAGAGCCATTCGCCCGTGCCGATTCCAATTCCTCTAGTGATCGGGCCACAGGGAACAAAGTTTGAAACGGCACGCGCTCAAACAGCTCCAGCTTGCCACCTACGCCCGCATTCCTGATGGGACGGCCGGCTTGTTCGGTTACACGGCGGGCTTCAGTGTAGGCCAACACCATCTTATCGACTTGCGGGTCATGCCACCGGTAGCCTTTGCCGAAATAATCAGGATGAAAATGATTGGGATCATCCGACTTCATATCTAGAACGCCTACACCGTAAGACTTCGACTGTTCGACATCGGCTGGCAATGCATAGTCGGCGTCAACGCCGATCAGATAAATTTCCTTGAATCCCAAGTAATAGGCGAGCTGCATACACGTGAACGTCACAGTGCATCCGGCGTAAGTTATGTTCGAAGCATCCGTCGAAAAATCAAAGCCTTCAGGATAACTTTTGCGCGGTTGATGGTTGAAAAAAATGGTATCGGGAGACGCGTCAAAACAATACCCAAGATATGCTGGAAATAGCTTTGTCGGACCTTTAAAAGCATCAATCGCGAGCTTCCGATCTTCTGCGACGAGGTGATCCTCAACAACGTAAAATGTCGGAAACCAATCGAGTTCCTGCGTCTTCAAAAAGAATCCATTGACGGCGAAGGTCACTTCGTTTTTCAACTGCGACAGATCTATACGGTTCAGGCTTGGGCCATTGCCAATTATGAAACAGCGATCCGTTCCGTTGCACTGATCGCGCAGCGCCCGGATTCTTGGCCGGTAAACCGCATCAAGATCACGCTCGTAGATCTTTGCAACATGCTGCATTCCACGCACCTTTTCGGAGAGCGGAATTTTTTCGGTCGGTAGAAATATTTCTGATCGGGTTGGAACCTGCCGGACTAGAGATTCAAATTGTTTTCGGAGCGCGACCGCCTGATGCTCCACCGGATCCGCTTGTGCACTGCCGTTTGCGGTTTCGTTCATTGTTGCTCCAAACGCGCTCGAAACCAATCTCGCGGCCATATACCCCCCAGTCCGGTGCCCCTAACTCCGGCCGGCCAGCAAACCGCACCCGATTAGTGCAATGTGTCGCGGCTGGGTCAGTTTCGACCGTCTTCAGAACAGGCATTCGCGATTCTGAAAACTCAGCACTTGCACCAGCCTAGACACGTCGCATGTCCGGCCGCGATTGAAAACATCCCAATTCTAACAAAGCCTGCGACAGAGGGCTCGACCGAACAAACGTCTATCCTCAATAAACTTCAACTTGAAGCAGTATGGGCTGTCTTCTAGGGTCGGGCCGAACCGAGTCGGCCGGTCAGTGACCGGGCCTGTAGCGGCCAGAACTCAGGAGGTTTGTCAAGTCATGAACGGCGAGGGGATCGCGAATGTACCGCGTACACACACCAAGACCGTTACAGTCTTTAAGCCGCATTCCAGAATGGATTCCGGGCTCTTTGAGAGCGCACGCCTGCTTCTCGCTGAGATATCAAGCTGTCTGCCGCAGATTGCCACAACATTTCGGGCCGACTTCAGAAGATCGTACACAGGAACCAGACTCGATTTGGCTTGGAAGATCTTTGCGCCCCTCATTCCCGTCATCGTCTATACTTTTCTAGCGCGGTCGCGCGTGCTGCCGGGCTTCGAAAACTTCTCAAGCAGCGCCGCCATTGCCGCCGGTGTGACACTGTGGTTTTTATTCGCCGGTTGCGTCAGTCAACCGGTACGCACTGTCGAGACGCGAACGGGAATGGTAACCAAGACGGCCTTGCCCCTTAGCGCGGTTGTGCTGGCAGGTTTTGCCGAACTCTCGTTTGAAACTTTGGTCCGGGTAATTTTCACGTTCGGTGTGTTCGTCGTCACTGGCACAATCCCGGCCATGGCGTCACCTGCGGCGCTTGTTTTTCTGCTCGCCGGAACCGCATTCTTTTTTGGTATCGGTCTTTGTCTCTCGATGGTGAACTTCGTTTTTCCAGATACGGGCCGCATCACAAGCCTAATCCTTCAGTACGGCATTTTCGTAAGCGGCGTGATCTTTCCGCTCTCGATGCTGCCGGGAAGCGAGTTGCTCGCATTTAATCCCTTCACGGTCTTCATCGACGGCGTGCGCCAACTCGTATTTGTAGGGGAGCCCGCGCATCCGATTCGATTGCTGGTTTACTCGTGCCTTGGGGTCTTAACTTTGCTATTTGGCACCCGTTTGTTCTACATAATGGAACTCAGAGTCCGGGGTATCGCCTAATGGTGGCTGATGATCTTCCGGCAATAACCGTGCAAGGCGCCGGCAAGCGGTATGCGCGCGCATTGAGCGATACCCGCAGGCGTGCCGCAGACGATCTAATGCGAATATTGCTTCCGTGGCTGACTAAAAAAACCACCACGCCGGACTTGATAAACACTGAATTCTGGTCGCTTCGCGATATCGATTTTATAGTCCGCCGGGGCGAGGCTCTCGGTATCATTGGCCTCAACGGCTCGGGAAAAACGACACTACTTCGCTTGCTGGCCGGCCAGATTTTGCCAGATGCGGGCGAAATCAGGATGGAGGGGTCCGTATCGGCGCTGATCGACCTAACCGGCGGGTTTCAGATGAATGCCAGCGGTCGGCGCAACATCGTATTGCGCGGCGCCTATGCCGGCCGCACCGAAGACGAAATGCTAGCCGCCACGCCCGGAATCATCGAATTTACGGAGCTCGGTGACGCCATCGATGCACCGGTCAAGACCTATAGTTCTGGCATGCTGATGCGGCTCGGCTTCGCCATTGTCATGTCGGCTAGCCCCGATATTCTGTTGATCGACGAGATACTGGCGGTGGGAGATTTCAAGTTCCGCCAAAAATGTCTGGCTCAAATCCGCGCTGTTCGCGACAAGACGGCTTTCGTCTTCGTGTCGCATTCCATGGCCGATATACGGCAATTCTGCGATGAAGCGATTGTTCTCGACAAGGGCCGAGCCGTCTTCCGGGGTACCCCAGATGAGGCGATAAGTTTTTATCAGAATATCGAGTCCTCCTCAAAACCGGCAGCCAAAACGGGCACGGTTCTAGGTGCCTCGGCGATCAATAATACAAGTGCAATAATGGTCCACTATCACAGGTGGTGCGACAAACATGGCAATGAGATATCCCAAGTGCACTCGGGCGATGATGTGTATTTCGAGGTCTCGTTGACGGCCGGCCGCAATATCGGCCGACTCATTGTTGGCGTACCCATTTACGGCGGTGACAGCCGCTCGATTTCCGGGTTTTCCACAGAGACGACCGAGCATGAGGCGCCGCTCGACGCACATCGGCGCCTCAAAATTCGCCTATCCGTACCAGCCTGCCCGCTTAACGCAGGTACATATCAGTCAGTCTTAGGTGTCATGGATGGACCCGAGTTTCTGGTTCGGATACAGAATCCTGAGTTGACCGTGAAATCAAAGGCGACGCGATCATGGGGCGTCGTGCGGCTCAACCACTCGTGGCATTTGGATGGGGAGTAACTGCGTTCCGCTGACCCCTGGTCATTGCAAGGCCGGTGATTGTAAGTCATGACATTTGCGCGTAAAGATCACCAATAAAGTTCGTATTCCAAACAGCAGGGAGCCCGCTGGTGAAGCCGCCCGTCTACCATCGCATGTTTGGCTATAATACCGCGCTCTTGCCCAACGCACATTTGGCAAATCTGGAACGTGGCGTCAGCACAATCGAGGTCGCGCGAACGAAGTCCGGCGCGACCATCGGCTACCCCGGCTGGGGCATTATTTATCATATGATGCTTGCTCATCTCGATAGATCTCGCGAAGAGCTCATCATTGAAACAGGCACGAACCAGGGCTGCACAACGATCGTACTTGCGCAGGCTCTCATCGATTCTGGTTGCCGCGGCAAAGTCCTGACGTTCGAACTCGATCCCAACAACGTCAATACGGCACGTGCAAATTTTAAGGCCGCTGGCGTGGCTGATCGTGTGATCATTCACGAGGGCGACAGCCGCGTCACCATGCCGGCCGCACTGAACGGGATCAGCAAGATAAGATTTGCGTTCCTTGATGCTTCACATTTGCACGATGACGTCATGGTTGAGTTTGAAACGGTTCTGCCGCAACTTGCCGATGACGCTTTGGTTCTCTTTGACAACACCTACAAAATCTCCGACGACGGAGAGGACCCGCGCGTCAACGGTGCATTGAAGACGATCATGACACGATATGGCGGCAATCTCATCAATTTCGAGTACGTGTCGTGGTTCACGCCCGGGCTGGCAATCTGGCAAAAGCGCCCAAATCTCTAACGCGACGCATTACAGAATGGGAGGCTTAATCGTGCTGCCACGAGAGGTTTTATCTGGCCAAATTCTGTTCGGTGAGCGGCGCCACGCGATCTATACGGTGCTGCCATTTCTTGAGCCCGGCTTGATGCTGGATGTTGGCGCAGCAGCAGGCGCGTTCACGTATCTGATGCTTAAGATGAACCCTCAGTCCCGCGTCTATGCCTTCGAGCCCTTTCCCGGAAATCATCCCTTCTTTGAAAAGCGTTTGGCTGGCGATCAGCGCGCAACCTTGATCAAAAAGGCCGTGGGAGAGAAACCGGCAACCGTCAATTTTTATGTGTCGTCGGTTGTCAGCGGCTCTGAAAAGGGCTGGAGCGAAATGGCGGGATACTCGTCACTCGGCCATATTGTATCGGCGTTCAATCCAAAATCCATGAAATCAATTTCCGTCGAGTGCTGCCGCATTGACGACGTCGCCGACGACCACGTGCGATTCTGCAAGATCGACGTCCAAGGCGGAGAACTTGGAGTTCTCAAGGGCGCACAAGGCCTAATAAGCGGAAAAGGTATTGACGTTTTGTTTGTCGAGTTCGGCGGAGAACTCGAAATTCTCGAATTTGCCTCTGCCAATGGCTACGCCATCTTCGACAGTGAATACATCATCACTCCGGTTAAATCGGCTGCAGGTGCTCGGAACTGGAACATCTTTCACGAAGTCGCCAAATCGACGGGTTCAACCGGGCAACTGGCGTGGCCGGTAGCGCCGCCGCGTGATTTTGGCGGCTACTGCAAATGGCTGAAATCCGAATTCAATCGCATCGGTAGCATCTCGACCGATCTCGTATTTGTGCGTGAAGACTATATTCCAAAGATTCTCGAAGCCGCTGCAAAGGCCATAACGAAGGGCCCATTATTTTGAACTTGGTCTCAGATTGCGACCGGTGCTTCGGCTGATTTTTGCGCCATTGCGCGTCCTGCCGAACTCAAGAACTCCGGCAAAAAGCTATGGTGAACTGCCACGACATCGCTGAACACGCCGCCGAGAAGGCCTGTCTGTTCCTTGATCCAAGCGCAATAGTTTTCAATGCTGCGCGGGATATCTTTGGGCCAAGCGTAGTAGGCTTCATCACCCGTTGACAACTTGACAGGACCCGTAATGTTCCACTTTTCGGGCAGTGGCTTTTGTTTGCGGATGACAAGGAGATACTCCGAATCAAAAAGCACGTAACCTCTTTCTGACAGCAATTTAAGAATTTCGATCTCTCCACCGAACTCGATGTAGAAAACATCGACTCCGTGTTCTTTGATCAGCCTGTCTGCGCCACGGAGAACGGCTAACTCGCCGCCTTGCACATCCATTTTGCAGAACCGCACATGTTCGTGCACCACGTCGTCCAACCGGACGGCAGGAACCTCAATGGCCTCTCCTACCTTTGGGTGGTTCTTGGCGACAATTCTGCCGATGGATGAATATCCCTGCATCGTACTCCAACCCGCCTCAGAGCCCTGAACGGTCGATGCGACGTAGAACTTCACTGAACCAGTCTCGCCCGCCACCGCCTCTTTGCGCAGCACGATGCTCGGGTTATCGCCCACGCGCTTCTCGAAGTGCGGCCAATTGCCTGGAAACGGCTCGAACGCCAACACCTTCGATTTGGGGCTAAGTTGGACTATGAAGGCTGAGTAGTAGCCTGCAGCTGCTCCAACGTCGAGGATCAGGCCAGGCTCCAATTCGGCGACGAATTTATAAATAGCGTGTTCAAGTTCGTCGAACAGAAAACGCCCACAATAGACCTCGGCGGGTACCATACGAGCCGCTCCCCATGATCAAAATTATTGATTGCGATCCATAGCCCAGAGCAAATCAACCGTACAAGTGAAAATTGGCCGTACTCCGAATCCAATTTCGACAGGGGTTGAGAACTGGGACGACTGCTTGACGCATACGGGCCTCTGGGCCATGTACACATTCAAATAACGGCCAGTAACTAAGAGGTGCGGCGTGTTCGCGATCATCAACAAGCGTGACTACTGGACATACCTTGATAGTGGCGCAATGAAGCCGCTGACCGCGAGGCTGAAAGATATTCAAGACGCGTTCGTGCTCTATGAGTTACGTGCCGCGAAGGGCAAGAAAATTCTTGAACTTGGTGGCGGAAATTCGCGCATTCTTCCAGTTTTCAAGAAGGCTGGAAACGAATGCTGGAACATTGACAAATTCGAAGGCGCTGGCGCAGGACCAGTGAAAGCCCAAGAACAGGCGGGGGTAAAAATTATCCGGTCCTTTATGGGCGATTTCTCCAAAGAGATTCCAGACAATTCTTTCGACTACGTCGTCTCGGTTTCGGCGGTTGAACATATCCCGAATGATCGATTCGCCGACGCCATGAAAGACTGCGTTCGCGTGCTTAAGCCGGGTGGCACGATGTTCCATGCCGTCGATCTTTACTTGATGGACAAGGGAGTTGAGCATCCGCACGCGCGCGGCACTGAAGAACGCATTAAACTCTATTTGTCGCTGCAGGAACTGACAGACGGCAAAGCACAATGGCTTGAAAAGCCGGAAATCGATTCAACCGTGCGATCAAGCGGAGTATTTGCAGCGAACCACTGCGATGAACTCTACACCTGGAACAGAATCGCGCCGCAGCTCAAGGATGTGCGCGAAGTTGCTATGTCGTGCAGCCTGCGCATGGCCGCACGCAAAGTAACTTAAGTTTCTGCGTGAACCCCACCCGAATTCTTGACCTAGCTTAGGCCACACTCACGCATAGTTCTTACTTTCGGACGCCCAACGCGTGCGTCCGACCGGGGACGACATGACGTTGGGATGGTGCGGCCAGTCAGGCTTATGGTTCTTGAAGTCGAGGACGCGATCATCTGGGAGTTGTGGGATTTTGACCACAGCCGTCCGCACACCTAAATCCTTGATCTGCGAGAAGCGGAATTCGAAGTCACACGTGTCTACGCCGTGCACTTTTTGCAGGATTTCCTGGCGGTTCTTGACTTCATTTGGGTGTACCGCCTGACCAACGAGCGTCAAACGCTCTGGTGCCTTGATGGTTTGCACCGATAGCATGTCAAAGCCGACGAGCTTCATCATGCCGACGCCTGCCCGCTTACTCGGCGTCCAATAGGTATAAAGTTCCTCGAGCGGCTTTTTGGCTTCAGTGTTCATCACAAGGAAGGCATCGTCGAACGCCGGTGAATAGGCACTTTCAAGAATAAGCACGCCGCCTTCGCGCAGCAGCTTGCGCGCAACGATGAACGCGCTCATCGGATTGAGCATGTGATAGATGACGCCGCAGCAGCAGATGACGTCGAACGACTTTTCGCCGAACTTTTCCAGAAGGTCTTTGATCTGCAGCCCGGGCATATAGTTTGTATTCGCGCCGAGCAACTTTCGGGCAATGACGTGAGTGGGCAGCCGATAGGTATCAACCGACGTCACACTTTTGGCGCCCAAGGCTGCCATGCCGAATGACAGGATGCCATCTGAGCAGCCAATGTCGAGGCAATCCGATCCGCTGAGGTCCATCGATCGCAGCACGTCAAACGCGGGGTAGAGCGTCACGTTTTGCGGCGTGCCGGGCTTAAAGCGCCCGCTCGACTGGAAATCACCAAAGTCGATGGCATGAAACCACGACTGAGAGGCGCACACCTCTTTCAGCTGATCGCGCGACATTTGATTGATCTGCTCGTCAGTCAGCCCCTGCGCGGTAACACTCATAAATCGTTGCTCCGTCCGTTCGGCCCGCGATTACAGCAGGCAGCCGCATGTGCCGGGATTTGGCACCGCCGTATTTATCGATTGACGTCTAGCCCGGCAGACGGCATCCCGCAACCCATACATCTCGCAACCCATGGCGCAGTTGCCGCACTGGCGACATCGAGCGTCGGCGGCCATTTTCTGATGGCTGAACAAGTCCTTAAATTACCCGGTCAAACTACCAACAGCGACGTCACGGGCCGGGCTCGACAGCCCCTCTAAAACATGCAACCCATAGCGGCGCATCTGAGACAGCCACACATTTTGGCTGTTTGCGGGACCACGAGGCAAAAGCGAGAATTGGCACGAACGCGCCTTAAGGGTTGTGGCGCGCTGCCAGAAGTACGGGACGAGCCATGAAAATCTCAGTCATCATCAGGGCTTACAACGAAGACGAACATATCGAACGGCTGATGCTTGGTATCAGAGCGCAACGCTTGCAGCCAGACGAAGTCATTCTGGTCGATTCTGGATCGACTGATTCAACGGTTGAGATTGCCCGCACTTATGGCGCCATAATTGTACCGATCGATAAGAGCGAATTCACGTTCGGGCGAGCCTTGAACCGCGGCTGCGCTGCGGCAACGGGCGACATATGCGTTTTCCCGAGTGCGCATGTCTATCCCAGCTATGATACTTGGCTCGAGCGGCTCGTCGCCCCATTCGCAGATGAACGGGTGGTGCTGTCCTATGGCCGGCAGCTCGGCAACGAAGTGAACAAGTTTTCAGAGCATCAAATTTTTGCCCGCTGGTTTCCAGATACGTCCGTTTGTCCGCAAAAAACGTATTTCTGCAACAATGCCAATTGCGCCATTCGCCGTTCCGTCTGGCAATCGCAAAACTACGACGAAACACTCACGGGATTGGAAGATTTGGCGTGGGGCAAGGCCGCTCAATCAAAAGGCGGATGGCTGGCATACGTTGCCGAAGCAGAAATTATCCATGTCCATAATGAGACTTGGGAACAAGTTCAAAATCGCTATCGCCGTGAAGCAATCGCAATGCGTGCAATTGATCCCCACGCTAAATTTGGCCGGGGCGATCTCGCGCGGCTCTTGTTCCGCAACGTTTTCACCGATTCCCGCGTTGCCATTCGCCATGGCCGCCTGCTGCAGGAATTCGCGTCAATCGCCCGCTTCCGCTATAACCAGTTCGCGGGAACGTACCGCGGCTATAACGACCCGCCCGAGATATCGACGCAGCTGCGCAAGCGCTTTTATTACCCTTCGCGGCCCCGCGATCAGCGCCGACTCGACATTGAGCAGGAGCGGCACAGGATTGACTATGAAGCATTGAAATCGCAGCCACGGCAGTTAGCTGACCAGGACAACGTCCAAGAAAAAGCAGATGAAGACGCGTCGCTGCCGGTTGTGCGCTTGATACGGGGAGATCGATGACGAAACGGAACAGACTGGTGGCGCTGATGCCGATGCGGCACAGTTCGGAGCGCGTACCAGGCAAGAACTACCGGCCATTCGGCGATGGGCAACCTCTATTTCACCACATGGTTCGCGTGATGCTATCGTGCCCGCGGATCGACCAGATCGTCATCGACACAGATAGCCCAACCATCAAAGAACAATGCGCCAAGGACTTTCCCAGCGTCGTGGTGCTCGACCGGCCTGAACATCTGCTCGGTGGCATGACGCCGATGAACGATGTGTTGTTGCACGACACAAATATGGTGGAATCGGAGTTCTACCTCCAGACCCACTCGACCAACCCGCTTTTGACCAAGGAAACGTTGAGCCGGGCCGTGGACACGTTCTTCAAGAATTACCCGATCTACGACTCACTCTTTTCCGTGACGCGCGTGCAAACGCGTTTCTGGGATGGCTTAGCGCGCGCGATCAATCACAATCCCAACATTCTGATCCGGACGCAGGATTTACCGCCTTTCTATGAGGAGAATTCTTGTCTCTACATTTTCGAGGGGCGAACTCTGAAAGAGCGTCATAACCGCATTGGCTTGCGCCCGCACCTCTTCGAAATCGAAAAGCTTGAGGCGCAGGACATCGACGAAGAAATCGATTTCCGCATCGCCGACATGATCTTCAAGCAAACCCGAGGCTTAGCCACTTGAGCGTATCCGTATGACAAAAGCCTTGGTTACCTGTCTTCACCTCCAGCGTCATTTTTCCAAGTTTCGCTCCCAGTACGAAGACTTGGGTGTCTCGGCGGCATTGCCGGACATCCCGGGACAGCAACTCGATGGCGCTGGCATGCTGCGCCATATCGAGGGCGTGGACGCCGTCATTGCCGGCGACGACGTCATCTCGGCTGACGTGCTGCGTGCCGGCAAAGCCTCGGGACTGAAGGCCGTCATCAAGTGGGGGATTGGCACCGACAGTATCGACAAGGTGGCAGCCAAGGATCTCGGAATTCCCGTCTACAATACGCCCGGCGTATTTTCTGACGAGGTTGCCGATCTGGCGCTGAGTTTACTCCTCGATCTCGTACGCCAGACGCATCGCATGCATGCGTCAGTGCTGTCGGGGGAATGGCTCAAAATAGAAGGCCGGTCACTTGCCGGCATGACGGCTGGAGTGATTGGGCTGGGATCGATCGGTCTTGGCATCGCACGGCGCACGAGCGCCTTTGGCATGCGAACCATCGGCTATGATGTGCGCGCCGCCGATAGCGGAGAACTGGCGCGCTGTGGGGCTGAGCAAGTCCCGCTCGAATTGCTTCTGTCACAAAGCAACGTTGTCCTCATTGCGTGCAACCTGACGCCTGAAAATCGCCATTTGATTGGGAAATCAGCATTTGCGCAGATGCAGGACGGGTCCTTCATCGTGAATGTCTCTCGCGGACCCTTGATCGACGAATCGGCTCTTGTCGCAGCGATGGCCTCAGGAAAAATCGCCGGCGCCGGTCTCGACGTTTTCGAGAACGAACCTTTGCCGGTGGACGCCCCTTTGCGCGCCTATGCTGATCGATGTGTCTTCACCACCCACAACGGATCGAACACCCGCGAGGCGGTCGCTCGGATCAATCAAATGACGACCGATATCCTGTTCGATGTCCTCGGGCTTAAGCCGGCACTCGGTTTCAAGCCAAACAGGGTGGCCTAGAATGGTAGAAACGCGGTTTGCAACGTACCCAAGCCTCAAGGACCGGCGCATCATCATAACAGGTGGAGCCAGCGGGATCGGACGATCATTCGTGGCAAATTTCGCAAGCCAAGGCGCGCGCATCGCGTTCCTCGACGTCGATGCGGCGGCGGGAGCAGAGCTCGTTGCGTCGGTTTCGGCAACAGGCGCCGCTCCGCCGTACTTTGAACGTTGCGACGTGAGCGACGTCGATGCTTTGAAGGCTTCAATTGGGAGTGCGATTACTAAACTGGATGGGCTTGACGTCCTCGTCGCCAATGCAGCCAACGACACGCGACACTCTATTGACGGCCTGACGAGCGACGCATGGGACGCCTGCATGGCCGTCAATCTCAAGCACCAGTTCTTTGCCGCACAGGCCGCCGTTCCCAGCATGACGGCAGCAGGCGGCGGGTCGATAATTTGCTTGGGGTCCATTTCATGGCTCAATAACACGACAGGAATGATCGGTTACACCACGGCGAAGGCTGGTATTCACGGCTTGGTCCGCACCCTCGCACGCGAGCTTGGTCCCAAGTCGATACGCGTGAACGCCTTGCTGCCAGGCTGGACCATGACTGAACGCCAGCGCACCCTCTGGGTGGACGACGATGCAGAACGTGAGATCGCGCGTTCCCAATGTCTCCCAGGTTTCGTCGTGCCTGACGATGTGGCGCGAATGGCTCTGTTTCTTGCCGCGGATGACTCACGCATGTGCACGCACCAGGCTTTCATCGTTGATGGCGGCTGGGTATAAATTCGCATCCATAATCATGGCCGGCAGGCGAAACGGATTGACTCATGAAGCTGCCCTTTCCCAACGATCTGCCGCCTGTCGTCCGGCGCATCGGGCGAGCGCTTTGCGGACCTCAAACGCGCGCAAAGTTTGCTGCCGGACTACAGCACGCTGCGCATCTCGTTGCCCGGCGCGAACCGCCTTTTCGCAACTCCTTGGCCGAGCTTTCAGCGCTTAAGAACCGCCATATAGGCGAAACATGCGTGATTATCGGCAACGGACCGAGTATTGCTGGCGACGACTTCCGCAAACTAAGTAACATCCCCACATTCTGCCTGAACCGCGGATACTTGATGTGGCAAGAGCAGAAGTTGACGCCGTCCTATCTTGTCGCCGTGAACGATCTGGTGATCGAACAGTTTCACGCCGATTTCGCCGCAATCGGATGCCCCGTATTTGTGCCGTGGACCCAACGCGCGCATTTTACCGGGAGCCGCAACACCATCTTCCTTGAGATGCGCTGGCATAAGAGGTTTTTTGCAGACCCTCGCAATGGGATCTGGGCCGGAGCGACGGTGACATTCGCTGCCATGCAACTGGCTTACTTCTTGGGCTTCAAACGCGTGCTGCTGATCGGTGTCGATCATCGCTTCAAGGAGACGGGGCCGCCACACGCCGAAGTGCTCCAGAACGACAATGACAGCAATCACTTTTCTCCAAACTATTTCGGCAAAGATGTCCGGTGGAATTTGCCCGATCTCGAACAGTCAGAAGCAGCCTACCGCATGGCCAAGGCCGCGTTTGAGCGCGACGGCCGCCAGATCATTGATTGCACGAAAGGCGGCGCGCTTGCGGTGTTCAACAAAGGCAACCTCGACGTTGAACTTGGGCGTCTGCAAGAACCCAAGTCTGGAACCTGAGACACAGCGGCAATCCAAAGCAGCTTTGCTCAAACTCGCGACGCGATCACGATTTGGGGATCACGCGCGAATTCGCTGACATGTGCTTTGAGGTTCGCCTGCTCAAGATCCTCGTTGAACCGTTCGAGCGTATAATCGCCGTGCAGCTCCGCGATAATCACGCCAATTTTTGGCAGAAACGTTGCGCTGTTGAAAATCTGCTTCTCCGCCCCTTCAACATCGATCTTGAGCAGATCGATCCGGTCTATCGCGTGCTCGCAGCACAATTGTTCGATGCTGATCCCTTTGACGCTCACACCATGCCCGCGCGTGTTCATTTTAAAATGCGAAGCCCGGCCTGTTGTGCTGATGAAAACCTGTTCTTCAGGCACGGCCGTCAAACACGCTTGTATCGGTACGATCCGCGGCTCTCGCGCAGTATTTTCCTTCAGCAGAGCGAAATTTTCTGGATTGGGTTCGATGCTGTAGATTTTTGCATTGCGGTATCGCGCGGCCAGGTACAGCGATGCGAAGCCGATATTCGCTCCAGCATCGACGATCGTGCGCACGCTCTCGGGCGACAACAAATCGTCAGAAACCTTGTAGCCTTCGCGCGCAAAGATTTCGTAGAGAATGCTCAAGTCGCCATCTTGCGGGCGTAGCGTGACTGCGGCTTGATATGATCCAACGTCCAAATCGAGGCTCAGGCGCGGACGTGAATCAATCTCAGTTTTGCGCCAATTGCGATAGTGGAACGCCAGTGTTTCGCGCACCAATCTCATGCTTTGGCGGGTGCTGGCGGGCGCACGCGCGGCAAACCGCACTTCTCCAACATAGTCGGACAGTTTTCCCGATAAGCTGCTCAGTGGCTTGTTGGGGCTGCGTATCAAGTTTCCCTCCGGCAAGGCTGAATTCTCTGCAGCATGTGCGCGCCCAATTGGCCAGCCGGTTAACGGCTCAATCCTCAGTCTTCAGCGGGCGCTGCATCAAACCGGCAATCGCGTCATCTACCGAGATTTGGCCTTCGACGATGGCGTGAACGGCTTCCGCAATGGGCATATCGATGTTTTTTGCGCGGGCAAGCTTTACGACAGCAGCGGCCGTATAGACGCCTTCTGTCACGGCGCTGCGGCTTCCCAGGATTTCAGCTAGCGGCTGCCCTTCGGCCAGCGCCCGCCCAAGGGACATGTTGCGCGATTGCGGACTGCCGCACGTCAAGATGAGATCTCCCAATCCGCTTAAGCCCATCAAGGTTTCGGGCCGCGCCCCGTAAGCTTCCGCGAAACGCCTCAGTTCCGCGAACCCGCGCGTTACGAGTGCGGCGTGTGCGCTTGCGCCCAATTCGCGGCCCGCAACAATTCCAGCCGCAATGGCCAGAACATTTTTAACAGCTCCGCCCAGCTCGGCGCCAACAATATCGCTCGACCAGTAGAGCCGCATTTGGCGCGACGACAAACCCGCCGCCATTGCTTTGCCGGCGGACTCGGACCGGCAGGCGAACGTCAGCGCCGCAGGCAAACCTCGAACCACATCGGCGGCAAAACTCGGACCCGAGAGAACCGCGAGCAATGCCTGCGGCAAGACTTCACTTGCAACCTCCCCCATCAGCTTGCCTGACGCCCGCTCGATGCCCTTTGCGCAAATGACGACGGGCTGCCCTGGCGTGAGATCGCGCGCCAACTCTTTGGCGACGGATCGCAGATGTTGAGCTGGTACGACGAGGAGAATGACATCAACCCGCGTTGCTTCGCGCAAGTTTAGTGTCGCACGCACACCTGGGTCGAGCGGCACGCCCGGAAGGAATGTGCGGTTGACATGACGCTCATTGATATCTGCCGCGACGTCAGCTTCACGCGCCCAAATGGTTACAAACTTTCCGCTCTGGACAAGCGTCTGAGCAAGTGCCGTGCCCCATGCGCCTGCGCCAACAATGCTGACATTCTCGATCTTCAAAATGGGCCCTCATCGCGATAAGTAGGGAAACAATAACACGCATGACATGCTGGAGCTTGGGTCACAATTGGTCTCAGGCCCAGGAGCTTATGAGCTCATGCCTTGACGCCTGCGCCAACAGCAGGTGGCGCATCAGGATCGAGCGGCCAGCGTGGTTTTACGGGTGCGTCCAGCGCATCTGTCAAGCCCAGCGCCAAACGCTCCGCGCCCGCCCACGCGATCATCGCCGCATTGTCGGTACACAGTGTCGCCGGAGGGGCATAGAACGTAAACCCGTGCTTTGCGGATACCGCAAGCAAGGCCGCCTTCAGCGCTGCGTTCGCGGCGACGCCCCCAGCAACCACGAATGGCCTGTTGGCCCCCGGCAACGTGACCTGAACCAGTTCCATGGCTTTGCCGACGCGGTCCGCCACGCAATCCGTCACGGCGGCCTGAAACCCAGCGCAAAGATCGGCAACGTCGCTCGTGGACAGCGGCTCTGCCGCCTTGGCCGCATGGCGCACGGCGGTCTTGAGACCGGCAAAGGAAAAATGCGGATCTGCCCGTCCGAGCATTGGACGCGGCAGCTTGAAGCGCTTGCCATCCCCGGTTTCAGCCGCGCGCTCGACATGCGGACCGCCCGGCATGGGCAACCCTAAAAGTTTGGCCGTCTTGTCGAAGGCTTCGCCGAGCGCATCGTCGATCGTGGTTGCCAGCCGCCGGTAAGCCCCAACGCCCTCGACCAGCAGGAGTTGCGTGTGCCCGCCCGATACCAACAGCATAAGGTAAGGCGGTTTCACACCATCGGTTAGCCCGCATGTCAGGGCGTGAGCTTCCAGGTGATTGATCGCTTGAAAGGGTTTCCCGATACCGAGTGCAAGCGCTTTGCCTGTGACGGACCCGACAATAAGGCCGCCGATAAGCCCGGGTCCAGAGGCCGCTGCAACCGCGTCGATATCGCTGAACGTCATCGCCGCCTCAAGCATAGCCTGGCGGATGATGTCATCGAGACAATCGATGTGTGCCCGGGCCGCAATCTCTGGCACGACCCCGCCGTAAATCTTGTGAGCGTCGAACTGAGAGCGCACCACATTAGAGGCAATGCGCCCTGTCCCATCGCCGTTGCGCACCACGACAGCGGCTGCCGTTTCATCGCAGCTCGTCTCGATACCAAGCACGACTTGGGACTGGCCGGATTTTGGAAGTGCTGAAAACATCGTTTTGACTGTCAATCCCGGCTGAGCCTGCCTCGAGTGCACCTTGGGTTTCGCGTGGGTTTACCTGGGCCCGGCGATATCGCATAGAAGAAGCGACTGGCTATAGGGACCCCACGCCAATACCCATAGCGCGTCCCAAGGGCCCTACCACCTGGAGAAACGCTGTTGCAAGCCGTTGCGACGATACGCATTGGAACGCGAGGCTCGCCTTTGGCGCTGGCCCAGGCCCACGAGGTCCGTCAGCGGCTGAGTGAGGCCCATGGCCTCTCGCCCCAATCGATCACCATTACCGTCATCAAGACGACAGGCGATCAGATCCTTGATCGTCCGCTCGCCGATATCGGCGGCAAGGGGCTCTTCACCAAGGAAATCGAAGACGCTCTCCTTGCCAACGAGATCGACATCGCCGTGCACTCGATGAAGGACATGCAGACGGCATTGCCGGAGGGGTTGATACTCGGCGCCACTCTTCCGCGTGAAGATGTGCGCGACGCATTCGTCTCGCTTCAATATTCTTCGCTTGACGCCGTGCCAGCTGGTTCAACCATTGGCACATCATCGCTTCGGCGGCAGGCACAAATTCTACACAAGCGTCCCGATCTCAAAGTCATCGGTTTTCGCGGCAACGTGCAAACGCGCCTGAAAAAACTTCAGGACGGCGTTGCAGCCGCGACCATCCTTGCCGTTGCCGGTCTAAAGCGCCTTCACCTCGAAAATCGCATCACCGCCGCTATTCCGGTTGAACAGATGCTCCCCGCGGTCGCGCAGGGTGCTATCGGCATCGAAATCCGCGCGGACGATTTGGCGGCTGCCAGGGCTATCCGGCCACTCAACGATCCCGCGACCTCGCTTGCTATTGCCGCAGAACGCGCGTTTTTGGCACGCCTCGAAGGATCGTGCCGTACGCCCATCGCAGGGCTTGCCGAAGTCAAAGGCGGCATGCTGTCGTTCCGCGGACAGTTGCTCTCGCCGGACGGCAAGATTTCCTACACCGCACAGGATTCAAACACCACGCAGCACGCCGTCGAAACCGGCACCCGTGCGGCTGACGCCATCTTAGCCAAAGCCGACCCCACAGTTATTGCCCGGATCCACACCTGATGCATATCCTCGTTACGCGCCCTGAACCCGAAGCCTGGCAAACCAAATCTCAGCTTGAAAAGCTCGGGCTCCAAGTCACGAGCGCACCCCTGCTCACGATTGCGTTCAACGACATCGCTCCTGAAGCTTTCGATGGCGCGTCGGGTGTCATCGCAACCAGTAAAAACGCGTTTCGCGCTTTGGCTCTCTCTGGCCTTATCGATAAAGTGCAACCGCTCCAGATCTACGCGGTAGGCGAAGAGACGGCCGCTTTTGCCGAGGACTTGAAGCTCAGAAACATTACGGCTGGACGAGGGACAGCCGGGGATCTCGTGCCCGTGATCGCGGAACGTCACGCCGGGCGCGCGGGGCCGCTGATCCATCTTGCTGGCGAATACCTGGCCTTTGACCTCGCCGGTGCTCTGGCCGAGAAAAACATCAAAGTGACCGTTTTAACCGTGTACCGCTCGATTGGCGCAGAACGGCTTCCCCCGGGCGTGATCGGGGCCCTGAAGTCTGGCCAGATTAACGCAGTCACGCTAATGTCACCCCGGACCGCCCAGATTTGGGGGGATCTCACCGAAAAGCATGGTCTTCAGAGCGAATTATACAAAATAATTCATGTCTGTTTGTCAGAAGCGGTGGCAGCCCAACTGCCGCTCAATTCTCAACGGCGAACCGAAATAGCTGTTCAACCGAAAGGGCAAGAAATGCTTGCACTTATCGGTGATCTGGCGGCACAATTCGGCCAAGAGTAGAATGCAAGGGACATTGGCTTGCACTGGCGCTTTGTGCGCCGGCAAAAGCGATCGGCATCTCCCCCGCCGGTTTGTCCAAACACAGTACGGAGGCGTTCAGCTCCATGACCGAAGCAAAAAACGATCCCGCGCAGCCAAAACGGCCCTATGCGACGCTAGATTTGAAAGCGACTGAAATCAAAGTCACGCCTATTGGTGAGAAGGTGCCGCCAACGGCCAGTGCGGCTTCAAGCGCTGCTGGGAGCGCCTCGACCCCCACACCCGCACCGGCCTCGACCTATGCGGCTTTCCAAGCGTCGGCCTTCCCAGCCGCAGGGGCCGCAAAAAAGGATACCAACCCAGCGAAGCCGAGCGCAGCCTCGTCTGCCGGCACAAGCGCGCCCACTGGGGCCACAAGCAGCGCGGCCGGCAATACAACCGCCCCACTGGCGAAACCTGCCGTAGCGGCGCCCTCCACGCCATCCGCCAACCAACAACCAACCGTCGTTGTCAAGAAGCGTGGCGGATTCTTCTCGCATCTGGCAGCCAGCATCATCGGCGGCGTTGTTGCGTTAGCGGGCGCAGACTGGGCCATCCCGCAACTCCAGCAGCTCGGTCTTCAGCAATACCTGCCGCAACTTGGCGCTTCACGCGGCGCGGACGGCCAGCGCTTGGCCAAACTTGAAAAGCAGTTGGCTGCGGGCGACCTCAGTACCCAATTGAAGAACGCGGAAGCACGTCTTGCTGCGCTCGAAAAAACCGCTGACGCCATACCCGGCATCGCACAGTCGCAATCGCGTCTGGTTGCTGAAACCAAGGCTGCTCTTGCTTCTGCCGCAAGCGACGCTGGCGCACCCGACCAAATCGAACGGCTGACGAAGGTCGAGGACAAACTCAAAGCCTTGACTGACGCTGGCGCCAACGATCCCGCAGCCGGCCGTCTCGAACAGCTCGCAGCTCTGACGGGCAAGGTTGCCGATCTTGAAACCAGCATGGCCACGCAGCTGACCGCACTGCGCAAGAGTGTTGCAGGCGACGTTGAAGCCCGGATCATCGCGGCGACAGAAGCCAGCGAAGCCGCAAAATCCGGTACCCAGCGCATCGATCGTGAACTCGCAGGTATCAAGACTGATTCCGCGCGCTTGAACGAACGCCTCGAAGCCGCCAAGGCCGAAGCTGATCGCGCCATGGAAAATCTAAAACAGGCGCAACAAGACTCGGCAGCCCTCAAAGCCTCACTCGAAACACTCAAATCGAGCGTCGCCAAACCATCCGACGTCACGTCGGCTGTTACGCCCGTCACCGAAAAGCTGGTGACACTTGAAGCCAACCTGCAGAACGTCCTCAACGCTGAAGAAGACCGCCGCTCGAACGCCGAACGCATTGTCCTCTCGCTCGAACTGCAAAACCTGAAGCGCGCTCTCGATCGCGGCCAAAAGTATGGCCCCGAGCTCGCCGAAGTTCAAAAGGCTGCCAACGGGAAGCTCGATCTTGCCGTGCTCGAAAAGTTCAAGGATCAAGGCGTGCCGACGCTTCCAGACCTGGCGCGCGATTACCGGGCAACCGCGAATTCTCTGATCGATGCAGACGCGGATTCCACTGAAGGCTCGGTCGTCGACCGGCTCATTGCCGGCGCCAAGTCGGTCGTGCGCGTGCGCAAAGTCAGCCACAACGCCGATGACAAGAGTGCCGAAGCCATCGCTGGCCGGATGGAAATCGCCCTCAAAGAAGGTCGGCTCCCCGACGTCATGGAAGAGGCAAAGGCCCTATCTCCTAAGGCCAAGGACGCAGCCGCCCCCTTCCTTGAAAAAGTAGCCGCGCGGGCCAGCGTCGATAGTTCCGTCGCTCAAATCGAAACCAAACTGAAGTCGTCACTCAGCGGCTCGGCCCCTGAACCGGCAAAGTCCCAGAACTAACTGAAGCTCAAAGGTGCGCTCCATGCTGCGTCTCGTCATTTATCTCGTTTCTATCGCACTCATTGCCACAGGGCTTGCCTGGCTGGCAGACCGGCCGGGCACGCTTCACATGGTCTGGCAAGGCTACGATCTCGAGACGAGCGTGTTCAGGGCCACCGTCATTCTTGCGGCGGCCGTGGCGACAGCTATCTTTACTTGGTCAATCTTACGAGCGCTCTGGAACAGCCCAGCCGCACTCGGCCAACGCATCGTGCGCAAGCGGCAAAAGCGCGGCCTTGATGCGCTTTCCAGCGGCATGATCGCCGTTGGCGCAGGCGACAAGTCTCTGGCCACTCGATATGCGCTGCAAGCACGCAAATCGCTCCCGCACGAACCGCTCACACATCTCTTGCGAGCCCAGGCCGCTCAACTTTCTGGCGACCGGGCAACAGCGCGACGCATTTTCGAATCCATGCTGGCAGCGCCCGAAACAGAGCAACTTGGTTTGCGTGGCTTGTTCCTGGAAGCGGAACGTGAAGGCGCAACGGAAGCCGCGCGCCAGTTCGCCGACAAGGCCTTGCGCTCCAACCCCAAGCTCGCATGGTCATCCGACGCGCTCTTCGATCTGCAATGCAAGCAGAAAGATTGGGCTGGCGCGCTTGACACACTCGCACTCGGTAAACGCAACGGACTTGTGGAGAAAACGCCAGCCGATCGCCGCCGCGCCTTGCTGCTTGCTGCCCAAGCACAAGATGCGGAAGACAATGACGCCGATAAAGCGCTGAGCCTCGCACTCGAATCCAATGGTCTCGCGCCAGACTTGGTGCCCGCGGCTGCCGTTGCAGCACGCATCCTGGCAGCGCGCGGCAACACCGGCAAAGCCGCAAAGATTGTGCAAAAGGCCTGGACGCGCGCGCCCCACCCGGATCTCGCAATGGCCTATGCTTACGCCCGCATTGGCGACAGCCCGCGCGACCGTCTCGATCGCATCAAGCAGCTGGCCGCACTCAACCCGCACTCTATCGAGAGCCCGATTGCCGTCGCGACCACCGCGATCGAAGCGAGACTCTACAATGATGCGCGTGACGCATTGCAGCCCCTGCTCGACAACCGCCTGACTCAGCGGGTCGCAACGCTCATGGCGCGTGTGGAAGCCGGAGAAAACGGCGACAAGGGCCGTGTTCGCGAGTGGCTGGCGCGCGCCGTCAATGCTGCGCGCGATCCCGCCTGGACGGCCGATGGCGTCATCTCGGACCGTTGGGAGCCGGTTTCTCCGGTGACCGGCGCTCTCGACGCCTTCCAATGGCGCGTCCCGGTCGAATCGCTCGAATCGGGTGCTTCGAACATTCTTGGAGAACGGCTGGAAGAGTTGCTTGCAATCAGCGCGCCGCCGCCCGCCGCACAAGCCAGTGCGAGCGCCGCACCAGCTCGACCCCGGGGAAATCAGGTTTCCGTACCAAGCCGAGACGACGTCGTAGACGCCGACGCTGTGACGGTCCGCCCCGCAGCCCCTTCCATGGCGGTAACGGCCGCAAAGCCCGCAGAACGGCATCTAGTCGCGAAGAACGCGCCCGAGCCGCGCGTCGCGGAAGTCACTGTCGTGAAGCCGGCCCAAGACAAGTCAGAGAAACCTGTGGTCACGCCTGCCAAAATCCAAGAGCCAGCCACCGCCGCTAAAGCCGCTGTAAAGCCCGATGCCAAGATCTTCGTCGCGCCCCGTGCGCCCGATGATCCGGGGCCCGAAGAGGTCGAAGCAACGGATAACGACACCTTCCCGAAGCGCGTCTTCCGGGCTGTCAATTAAGGGCCATTGAATCCCGTTTGGCGCCACGACTCTTGCGGATGTTATGGACCTAAAAAAAGCGAGGCACATGTGCCTCGCTTTTTCATTTTTCTGTAGGTTTAAACTCCCGCGCCGGCTTTTGACCGGCGCGAGAGGGTTCAACCCTAGATTTCGCCTTTCGCCATCATATCGCGGATCGAAGCGGCCTGGCGCAATGCCAGCGACACGATCGTAAGCGTTGGATTCTCGGCGGCACCGGTGGTGAACTGGCTGCCGCCGAAGATAAGACTGCCAGAGCCCGCGAAGGGCAGGCGCCAAAAAGCCGTGCGCTAAACAGGACCATGGCTTCATGGTTCAGCGCAGCTTTAAAGATCTCGACGGCCAAACGCTGCACGGGGCCGCCAAAAGGCAGCCTCGTACATGCACTGAGAAACCCAGACGCGCTTTGTAATGCGCGTGCGTCAGCGATCGCCCATGGCGTCGGAGATATCAGTGAAAGTACCCTGCAGCTCGGTGCGAAGGCTCGTCAGGACTAGGATGATGCCGACGGAAATCATTGCGGCCATGAGGCCATATTCGATCGCAGTTGCGCCGTCTTCGTTCGAGAGGAATTTCGAGATCATGTGGGGCTCCGTTGCTAGAGTCTTTCCGCATTTAATGGAATCTCGGGGGATTCCCAAATCAGCTGGGATCTGATTCAAGCTTCTTGCTGGGATCGGAGGCCAGCACAGATGGCTCGACCCTATTCCCTTGATTTGAGAGAACGTGTTGTCGCGC
>JANOKZ010000015.1:0-2846 GCA_031419515.1 Hyphomicrobium sp. | reverse complement strand
AAGGGCTTGCCCGTATTGCCGATGGCCTTGGCGCCGTTCTTCAATACGCGCGAGGCAAGCGGAATATCCTGCGTCACAACGATATCGCCAATGCCTGCCCGTTCTGCGATCCAGTTGTCGGCGGCGTCCGGGCCTTCCGTGACAATGACCCGCTCGACGCGCTCGCCTTCGGGCAATCGCATCCACGAGTTAGCGACATAGGTAATGCCAAGCCCATGCCGGGCCGCAACCTTCAACGCTTCCTCTTTCACGGGACACGCATCGGCATCAATGTAGATGTGGCGAGCCATCAGGGCTTCGCACTCATGCCAGGGCCAGCCGCAATCTTATTGAGGATCTCCATCAACGCGTCCGGCGCGGTGATATGGGGCGAGTGGCTGGCATCCATCTCGAAATAGCGCCACGCCGCATCGGCCTTCGCCATTTTCGCAAACGGCCCGAACATATCGCCCGGCCCAATCCGCGTGCAATAAATGTAACTCCGCGGCAGTTTGGTCTCGCCGTTCAACAGTTTCAAAGGTTCCGTCATTGTTTTGACCGGCTGACCATGGCGGCGCGGCGTGATCCAGGCAACGTCTTCAGCACTCGTATCGGGGGGCAGCGGATTGGACGGCACTCGCCAGCCTTCCCCTTGGGACTTTGCTCCGTCAAGCCAGCGCGCGCGCGTTTCCGGCGTCGCGAAATCAAGCATGTTCTGCCCGTTGGCTGGAATGAATGCGTCGAGATAAACAATCTGCGAAATTCTGTCCGCCGCGCGGTCTGCGATGCCGGTCGCAGCGATACCGCCATAGCTGTGCCCGATCAAGATCACATCACGCAGATCTTCGTGAAACAGCACCGAGACCACGTCGCGAATATGCATCTCAAGATCGATCTCGGGTGTCGCTAAGTGAAAGCGCTCGCCGAGCCCCGTGTAGGACGGCGTGAACAGTTCGTGGCCGGCCGCCCGCATCAACGGGCGCATCTTCTTCCACACAAACCCCGATGACCATGCCCCGTGTGCGACGACGAATGTTGCCATGCTGGTTCAAGCGCCTTTCTCAATGTTGACCAAATACACTGTGTCGTAGGTTGGGTAGAGGGCGCACGCTCGTCCGGCGCTTCCGGCCGGCTCGACGGAGAAGAGTCGGAAGCGCCAAATAAAAAGCGCCTGAAACCCAACGCCCAAGAATTCGAAGTCTTATAGAATCTCAATTGCCTGAACGCGAACGATAACGTGCTGCTGCTTGAATGTTCTCTCGAGCGAAAGCCGGTAAGTGCGCCACCAAGCCTTATCAAGCTCCGCGACCATCACCTCGACAATGATGACGTCGTCTTCGCTGACCGGGCTGGTGCCAACTTTCCAACGCCCCTCTGCTGGCGTGCGCGTGTAGGCCGTCACACCGCCAAAGCGGCTGGTCAATTTGGCGGCGACCTTATCGAAATTGGATTTTGGGAACGCGCGCCCCTGGCCATCTCTCAGCGGCAATAATATCTGCACCAGGTGCATTGGATTTCCTCAAGTCTGGCGTCGCGTTTGAACTCATTCGCTATAGCATGCCACAAGCGGTATGGCGTAGGGCGCATAAGCCCCGGCAACTGCACTAAGCCGGGCCGTCATGCGCCGAAAGGCAGCTGGCACCGATATCGCAAAGAACTCTGAGCCGTAGGTTGGGTAGAGGGCGGTTATCCGCTTGCGGGATCGTGCCACCAGACCCGCCCGAAACCCAACGCCAAGAATTCGAATTGGACGTGGCGCGGTTCGTGCGTGAGGAGTTGGGTTTCGCGCGGACGTAAATTCAATTGCGATCACGAGCAGCCGGGCCGCGCTCTACCCAACCTACAATTCTACGCTTTGCATTTCACCCAACCTACTTGCTGACTTTGCATTGTCTAAACCGCCAGCCTTCGACTTTCGCTGCTTTCAATCGATCCTTGAGTTCGTCTGAGCAAAACGTGTATGAAGCGAAAGGATCACCTTGATCTCCGATTGGCCCTACCTTTGCGTTTCCGCCTCGCCAAAGGTGCCGACCCTTGATCAACGAGTGATTGAGAACGGTGTCGCCGACTAGACTGTTGAGTATCGGAGCCTTTTCGAATCCGGCCCGTCCATGGCCATCACGAAAATCAGAGTCCTCGATCACCACAGCATCAATCACTTGACCTATAACCAAGACAAAATACTTACCGAAATCCGTGCTTTTGCCGCGAACCTGCAACTTCACTGGTATAAACGTGTGAACATCAGGCTCGAGCATTTCGATTATTTTTTTTACGTTCTCGTTGATCGTCCAGGCACCTAATTGCTCTCCGAATATTTCCGGCATTTCACCTTTTTCAGGTGGTATTACAAAGAATGGATTTGGCGTGTTTGAAAGCACCGCAGGTGTTAACGGTTCGCCGCGAGAAATTGGCCAAAAAAACCTTTGCGCAGTTTCAAGGGTATATTCTGCACTGGCCATGCGGGTGTGAGCCGAAGTTCCCATAATGACGTGCGGCATTGAGTTACCTCCATCAATTCGATCGCGCTCATGCGCCCTCGAATTGTAAGAGGCTTTACCTGCCAGATCCAGAAGCTCAGATAAATCCATCACAACACCCGCACCTGCTTGCCGTCCTTGTTCACGGCGAGATAATGCACCTGGCGCGTGGGGAAAACTTTCTCCTTCAAGTCTTTGACCATCTCTTCCGCGCCGCCCCCGGATCGCTTCTCGTCACTCGCGTGACGAGGTCCGGGGCAAGCTGGCGCGATGACCCAGAGTTTGCCGCCGCTCTTCCAATCCTGCGGGCGCAACTTCGTCGTGCCTTCGGCAAGTCGCGCGGCAACTTCGTCCGGCATACTCGCCCAGGTCACCGCCGCAACAGCC
>JANOKZ010000014.1:0-16382 GCA_031419515.1 Hyphomicrobium sp. | reverse complement strand
GTGCCCGGTGCATTTTGCGACGGTGCCTACAACATTGCCTATCAAGGCAAGAAACTTGCCGGGACCGCTCAGCGGTGGCGCTTGATTGGAGGCGAGGGAACCTCACGTCAGGCTGCTGTACTCGGTCACGTTGCTCTCATGGCGGATGTCGATCTCAAGCCTTCAATAGATGCTTTGAATGAATTTTACACGGTCGCTGGAATCGACCGGCACATCGAATTGGAAAAGCACATCACGTTAGCTGACATTGCCCGCCGCAATAGCGCGGACCCGGCTCTCGTCGCGGAGGAACTTTCCCGCTTTGCCGCTTATCCGCCAAGCGTGGCCGGCGCCTGACACGTCTCAATTTTGATTGTTAGGCGACGTGATCGCGTAGCGGCGGATCTTACGATGCAGCGTTGCCCGGCTGATCCCGAGATGTCCGGCAGCCTCTGTGACGTTCCACTTGTTGGCGCGCAATACTTCGACGATTCGGCGCCGTTCCGCCGTTTCATTGGCCTCAAGCAGGGTTGTGCCGGTTGGTGTTTCGTTTCTGCCTTCGGTCTCGCGCTCGGGGAGGGCCGCACTTTCAAGTAGAGCCAGCGGATTGCCTTCTTTGGAATAATCGAGCAGCTGGTCGGGGAGGTCTTCAACTAGGATCAGCTTGCCCGCATGCAGCGACGTGACATAGCGAATGACGTTGCGCAATTCGCGGATATTGCCGGGCCACGGGTATGTGCGGAAGAGGTCCATGACGCCTTCCGAAAACTCGATTGGGGGCGTGCCCGCGCCGTCTTCTTCCCGGACGATCTGGCCGATAAGTTCGGCGATATCGGCGCGATCGCGCAGTGCCGGCAGAACAATCTGCGCGCCGCGAATGCGATAATAGAGATCCTTGCGGAAGTGCCCCTTGGCGATGAGATCGGGCAAGTTGCGGTGGGTAGCGCAGAGAATTTTCATATCGACCGGTATGGCGTCGGCGCTGCCAAGTGGCGTAACCGTTCGCTCTTCAAGAACGCGCAACAGATGGGCTTGCAGTTCAAGCGGCATATCGCCGATTTCGTCGAGGAACAGCGTGCCGCCGTGGCTCGCGAGAATTTTCCCCGTCCGCCCGCCTTTGACGCCGCCGGTAAATGTTCCGGGCGCATAGCCGAAGAGCTCGCTCGCCAAGAGCGTCGCGGGGATCGCCGCACAATTGACCGCAACGTAAGGCTTCTCAGCCCGTTTGCTCTCGTTGTGCAGTGCGCGCGCCAACGTATCTTTGCCGACGCCCGTTTCGCCGAGAACGAGCAGCGGAATATCTTTATCAATGATCTTGCGGCATAGGCCGATGTTTTGGATCATCAAAGGATCGGCACCGGCCACGCGGTCCAGCGGTCGGCTTTGCGGCTCCAGATTTTTTCGTGCGCGCTTGTCATCAAGGGCTTGAGCGGTGCGGCCAGTGCTTGAAGCGGCCTTCTTTTTCGGCAGAAATGCGGTAACAAACGTGTTTGAGCCGTCGCGGTTGTTCATCCGGACGCTGTGTTTGCTCAGCGGCTGCAGGTCGGCGAACGAGACATTCCAAACATCGTTGATCAGCTTGCCGCCGAGATCGCTGAGATCGGGAACGCCGAGGAACGATAATGCCTCCTGCGTGGCGCCCAAGATGCGGCCATCTTCGTCGGTTGCAACGAGTGCCTTCACGGACATCGGCATCGGGTCCGGCTCGTTTGCGAGCGCCACGATGCAATCGTTGCGGTGCCATTTGCGAAATAGCATCATGCTGATCTGCGAGGCTGCTTCGCGCACAAAATATTGAGCGAAACTTCCGTCGCTAGATCCTGGCACGGCGCGGCCCGACATATCGAACGCGGCAATGACCCGGCCGTCAGGTCCAAAGATTGGCGCGGCCGAACACGTAAAGTGCCGGAACGATTCGTTGAAGTGCGCGCCGCCATAGATTGTGATCGGCTGGCGCGAGATCAGGCACGTGCCGATGCCGTTAGTGCCGACGCGGCCTTCATGCCAGACAGATCCTGATTCCAAGCCCTCGCGGGCAACTTCCTGGCTGGCGTTCGAGTCTGCAAAGCTGGTGACGACGATGCCGTCCGAATTGCTGACAAGAATGACGTTGCTGGTGTCGGCGGCGATGCGGCGCACGCGATCAATGATGGGAGAGGATTCGACCAGCACGTCTTCCATCTGGCCGCGTAAATCGCGCATCGTTGCATTACCAACGCGCTCGATCGGCTTGCGCATGGCCCGGTCGAGGCCATAATCGGTTAGACAGCGGCGCCAAGACGCTTTTACAATGTCGGCGCCAAGACTTGGCGCAATATCAAGGGCCGTGGACATTTCGCGGAGTTCCTCACGCATTCGTCTACTGTTCGCCTAGGACTTATGGCGGGGAACTGTGCCAGGACGCCGCAAGGTTTACAAGGGTGAGGGCAAGGGTTGGAAAAAATAGCCCAGTTCCGAATGAAGTATCCAAGTCCCGCGATTTACCCGTTGTTTCGGCGCAGCCCACATACTTGCCCGCTGGCCGCAACCTTAATTCGAGGTTCCCGCGACGCGTTCTGGCGGGCTTGTCCGCTCAGGCCAAACGCGGGTAGAGGGCAAGGGCGCTCTCCGATGGATCAAGAATGGCGGCCAGCCGCGTCCCTGTCTCGGGCATGATTTGCCCGGCAAAATAGTGTGCTGCCGCAATTTTCTCACTGAGGAACGGGAGATCGCCCTCTCCGCGTTCAATTTTTACGGCGGCAGTCATCGCGCCGCGAATGAGTAATGCTCCGCCGATCACCAAGCCAAAGAGGTGTAGGACATCGACTGCTGCGGCGGCCGCCCGGGCCGGGTCGCGGCGGCCTTCCGACATGAGCCAATCGATGACGCGCGCCATCGCATTGCACCCGTTGGAGACCGCCCCGCGCATAGCGGTCCAATGGGCGCCGCTATACCGGGCCAAGTCCGTTTCGATTGCGCGCAACTCTTCGATCATGGCGCGAGCGGCGGCGGCGTTATCGCGCTGCATCTTGCGGCCGATGAGATCGTTGGCCTGAATACCCGTCGTGCCTTCGTAAATGGTCGCGATGCGCGCATCGCGGAAATGCTGTGCGGCACCCGTCTCCTCGATGTAGCCCATGCCGCCGTGAACCTGAACGCCAAGGGAGGCCACATCGCAGGCGGTTTCAGTGCACCAGCCTTTGACGACGGGAATGAGAAGGTCGAGGCGTGCTTGATGGCGGGCGCGCGTTTCCAGATCGGCGGCCGCGTGTGACAGATCCAGGGAGTGAGCTGCCGTGTAGGCGATGGCGCGCATGGCTTCGCATTTGGTGCGCATGGTCATAAGCATGCGGTGCACGTCCGGGTGATGGGCGATTGGTCTGGGCGCATTGGACTTGTCGCCAATAATGCGCCCCTGGATGCGATCGTTCGCATAGGCGCGTGCCCGCTGGTAAGCGCGGTCTGCGACGCCGAGACTCTGAATGCCGACGCTCAGGCGCGCCTGATTCATCATCACGAACATATATTCAAGGCCGCGATTTTCTTCGCCAACGAGGTAGCCGGTCGCGCCGTCGTTGTCGCCGAAAGACAGGACTGCGGTCGGGCTCGCATGAATGCCGAGCTTATGTTCGAGCGAGACGCAGCGGACATCGTTGGCGGGGCCGGGCGTGCCGTCTTCTTTGGGTAGAAACTTAGGAACGACGAAGAGGGAGATGCCTTTGATGCCTTCGGGTGCATCGGGGAGGCGCGCGAGCACGAGGTGGATGATGTTTTCAGTCAGATCGTGATCGCCGTAGGTGATAAAAATCTTCTGGCCCGAAATCAGATAGTGGCCATCTTTGCGAATAGCTTTGGAGCGCACGGCCGCGAGATCGGACCCTGCTTGGGGTTCTGTTAAGTTCATGGTTCCGGTCCAATCGCCGGACACCATTTTTGGCAGGTAGGTTTGCTTCAATTCATCGGAGCCATTAAGCAAAATTGCTTCGATAGCGCCCTGGGTGAGAAGCGGGCATAGCGCGAAGGCCATGTTGGAGGCATTGAGCATTTCGTGAATTGCTGCGCCGACGATCCATGGCAGTCCCATGCCGCCGTGCTCCGCTTCGAACACGACGCCGTTCCAGCCGCCATCTTTGAATTGGGCGTAGGCTTCAACCCATCCTGGCGCGGTTTTAACGCCACTTTCAGTGCGCTTGGCGCCGGCCTTGTCCCCGGAGTGATTGAGCGGGCTCAGAACGCCGCTGGTAAATTTAGCGGCTTCCGAAAGCACGGCCTCGACCGTATCGGGCGTAGCATCTTCAAAGCCGGGGAGCGCGCTGATTTTATCAAGTTCACAGATCTCCTTGAGCACGAACAGCATGTCCTGCAGTGGGGCTTCGTATGTCATCAGTGTGATCTCTCGCGTGGCGACACGGCGTGCACCATTTCCGCAGTCGTTCAATTCCTTAGTCCCGCCGGCGCCGCATCGCAAGACGGCCCGCACGAGGCGGGCCGTTTCAGGTTTAAGTCTGATTGCACGGACAACCCGTGGCGAGTTCACGTCCCGCGTGTTGAACTCGGTTCGGCGCCCGTGTTGGGCGCTTTATCGTTGATGATCTGGGCTTTAATGGCCGGTGACTTTGGGCCTTTGAAGTAGTCGTGCGCCGCTTCGAGAAAGAGCGGTTCTAAACCTGCGCCGCCCTTATCGACGTAAGCCTTGAGCTGATTGCGCATGCGCGGATCCCAGAATAGGTGCACGTGCTTTGCAATTCCATCGACCGCTTCGGTCTTGGGGTAGGCGGCAAAGAACGCAGTGATCTGGTTGGCCATGCGAATGAGGTCGGTGTCGTTCACGTGATTTTCTCCCTGGCTCATACCGAGCCGGTAATTGACTTGAAGCTAAGGGTTGAAGACGACAATCCCGCCGGCACCGAGTGCCGCGAGAAATAAGTTTGATTTTCGAGCAAGCTCGAGAGCGAGCGTGGTCGGCGCAGAAACCGTGACCAGCGCGGTGATTCCGGCACTTGCCGCCTTCTGCACCAGTTCGTAGCTGCACCGGCTCGTCATAAGAACAAAGCCTTGAGTGACGTCCGTGCCAGCCAAGTATAACGCGCCAATGAGCTTATCTAGGGCGTTATGGCGGCCGACATCTTCGCGCACCAACTGGATCTCGCCATTGGGCGCGACCCAAGCAGCGCCATGCACTGTGCGATTGAACTGGTTCATGGGCTGGCGGCTGGGCAAGTCTTTCGCGGCCTTCAAGACGGCAGCCGTTGACGGAGACCCAACGCGATCCAAGCGGCGGACCGGTTTGATAGCGCTGGCAATATCTTCAACGCCGCACAGTCCGCAGCCCGTACGCCCTTCAATGGAGCGGCGAACAAAGCGCGTATCGTCAAGCCCGCCTTCAGCCACTGCGATGTCGAGAGCAATTCCGTTATCGACCGGCATGACGAGCACGCCCTTGATGTCGTCGATAGACCTGACAAGACGTTCGGCGAGCGCAAACCCGGCCGCGAAATCACGTAAGTCCGCAGGCGTCGCCATCATCACCGTGAAAGGCTCGGAGTTGAACTGCAAGGCTACAGGTACTTCCTCCGGCACCTGCCAGACGATCTCGCGCACGCCCAGTTCTGCCGAACGGACCTCGCCCGTTGCCCGCTGCGAACACAGGTCTGCACGGGGAGCTGAAACGGGAACCCCTTTCGGCATCAGGTTCATGCCTTGCGCTTCCTAATCCGGGTCCTTACTCTGCCGGCTCCAGTTTCTTCGTACCGATCCGCTTATTCTCGACTTCGCGCGTTCCCCACTCTTCCTGCCATTCCGACGGGTGGTTGGAGACCGTGACCTGTACCGCCGTCACCTTGTATTCGGGGCAGTTTGTGGCCCAGTCCGAGTTCTCGGTGGTGATGACGTTGGCGCCGGTCACGGGGTGATGGAACGTGGTGTAGACGACGCCCGGCGGCATCCGTTCGGAGACTTTAGCTTTCAGCGATGTCGCGCCCACGCGGCTCGCAAGCGAGACCATGTGGCCGTCTTTGATGCCGCGCATTTCCGCGTCGCTTGGGTGGATTTCCAGAATGTCTTCCGGGTGCCAAGCGACGTTTTCGGTGCGCCGAGTTTGTGCGCCGACGTTGTAGTGCGCCAGAATGCGTCCCGTTGTCAGAATAAGCGGGAAGTTCTTGTTGGCGCGTTCGGATGTTGCAACAAATTCCGTCAGCATGAACCGGCCCTTGCCGCGCGTGAATTCTTCCTCGTGCATGATGGGCGTGCCTTCGGGGAACTCGTCGTTGCAAGGCCATTGGATGGAACCGAGCTCGTCGAGGCGATCGAAGCTGACGCCTTGGAACGTCGGCGTGACGCGCGCGATCTCGTCCATGATCTCGGCAGCCGACTTGTAGTGCATGGGGTAGCCCATCTCGGTCGCGAGCCGCGAGACAACTTCCCACTCGGCCATACCCTGCTTCTCGCGCATGACTTTACGCACGCGGTTGATGCGCCGCTCGGCGTTGGTGAACGTACCGTCTTTTTCCAGGAACGAGGTGCCCGGCAGGAAGACGTGGGCAAAGGCCGCCGTTTCGTTCAAGAACAAGTCTTGCACCACAACGATGTCCATCGATGTCAGGGCATGCTCGACATGATGAGTATTGGGGTCGGATTGCGCGATGTCTTCGCCTTGAATGAAGATGCCGCGGAACGAGCCGTCGCCGGCTGCGTCGAACATATTCGGGATGCGAAGGCCCGGCTCGTGGTCCAGCTTCACGCCCCATTCTTTCTCGAATACGGCGCGGGCTTCATTGTTTGAAACGTGACGGTAGCCCGGCAGTTCGTGCGGGAACGAGCCCATATCGCAGGCGCCTTGCACGTTGTTCTGGCCGCGCAGCGGGTTAACGCCCACGCCTTCGCGGCCGATGTTGCCGGTTGCCATGGCGAGGTTGGCCATGGCCATGACCATGGTCGAGCCTTGACTGTGTTCGGTGACGCCGAGACCGTAGTAGATCGCGCCGTTGCCGCCGGTGGCGAACAGACGAGCCGCCTCGCGCACTTGTTGTGCCGGAACGCCGGTAATGGCTTCCAAGGCTTCAGGCGAGTTCTTGGGCTGCTTGATGAACTCTTCCCAGCGGAAGAAATCGCCCTTTTCGCAACGGCGCGCGACGAACTTGCGGTCGATCAGATTTTCCGTGGCGATGACGTGGCCGAAGGCATTCATCATCGCAACGTTGGTCGAGGGCTGGAGGGGCAAATGATAGTCGGCTTCAACGTGCGGCGAGCGCACGATGTCGGTGCGGCGCGGATCGACGACGATGAGTTTCGCGCCTTCGCGCAAACGCTTCTTCATGCGGGACGCGAACACCGGGTGGCCGTCGGTCGGATTGGCGCCGATGATGAGGATCACGTCGGCCTTATCGACGCTCTTGAAATCCTGCGTGCCGGCGGATTCGCCGAAGGTCTGCTTCAAGCCGTACCCGGTTGGCGAATGGCAAACGCGGGCGCAGGTGTCAATGTTGTTGGTATTGAAGGCGGCGCGGACCATGCGCTGCACGACATAGACTTCTTCGTTTGTTGTGCGCGACGAGGTGATACCGCCGATGGCGCCCTTGCCGTACTTGGCCTGAACCGCCTTGAACTTGCCGGCTGCAAACTTGATGGCCTCATCCCAGGACACGGCCTGCCAAGGGTCGGTGATCTTTTCGCGGATCATCGGATTGAGCACGCGATCCTTGTGGGTTGCGTACCCGAATGCAAAGCGTCCCTTGACGCACGAGTGGCCTTCGTTGGCGCCACCATCCTTGTAGGGCATCATGCGGACGACTTTCTCGCCCTGCATTTCCGCTTTGAACGAGCAGCCAACGCCGCAATAAGCGCACGTCGTGACTTTCGAATGCTCGGGCTGACCGTGCTCGATGATGGATTTTTCCATCAGCGTTGCTGTTGGGCAGGCCTGAATGCAGGCGCCGCAAGAGACGCATTCGGAGGCTAAGAAACTCTCGTCCATGCCGGCTGAAACGTGGGAGGCAAAGCCGCGCCCATCGATTGTCAACGCGAAAGTGCCTTGCACTTCTTCGCAAGCGCGCACGCAGCGCGAGCAGACGATGCACTTTGAGGGATCGAAGGTGAAGTAGGGGTTGCTTTCGTCTTTGGCTTTGAAGCTGTAGTTGGTTTCCCCGTTACGGGACCTAGCGAACACGTGGTTTTCGCCGTCGTAGCCGTAGCGCACATCGCGCAAGCCGACAGCGCCCGCCATATCCTGCAATTCGCAGTCGCCGTTTGCGGCGCAGGTCAAGCAGTCGAGCGGATGGTCGGAGATGTAGAGTTCCATGACGCCCTTGCGCAGTTTCGCGAGGCGATCGGTCTGCGTCGATACTTTGAGGCCGGGTGCAACAGGCGTGGTGCAGGACGCGGGCGTTCCCTTGCGGCCCTCGATCTCGCACAGGCACAGGCGGCACGAACCGAACGCTTTCATGTTGTCGGTGGCGCACAGCTTGGGGATCTCGATGCCCATGTGCATCGCCGCGTTCATGATCGAGGTACCTTCCGGCACCGTGATTTCCTGGCCGTCAATCTCCAGCGTGACCATGTTAGTCGACGTTGAATTGGGTGTGCCGTAGTCGATCTCTTTAATGAGCGTCATCGGCTTTACGTGGGTATTCATGTTCTGTCCTCGCATCTAAGCGATGAAGTGGGGCGATGAAGTCGGGCGACTGTGTCGTGTTACTCTGCAGCCTCGGCAACCTTATTCTTCGGAGCCTTGCGCTGGAAATCGTCTGGAAATCCTTTGACCGCGCTCATCACCGGCATGGGCGTCAAGCCGCCCATGGCGCAGAGCGAACCGTCGGTCATCGTCACACACAGGTCCTCAAGCAGTTCTAAATTCATGCCCCGATTGTCATCGGCGACGATCTTATCGATCACCTCGACGCCGCGCTGGGCGCCGATGCGGCACGGCGTGCACTTGCCGCAGCTCTCGATCGCACAGAATTCCATGGCAAAACGGGCCTGCTTTGCCATGTCGACACTGTCGTCGAATACGACAAGACCGCCGTGGCCGACCATAGCATCGATTTTGATGAACTCTTCGTAATCCATCGGCACGTCGAGCTTGGATTGCGGCAAGTAGGCGCCGAGCGGTCCGCCAACTTGAACGGCGCGAACCGGGCGCCCGGTGGCTGTGCCGCCACCCCAATCGTCGATGAGTTGGCGCGTTGTGACACCGAAAGCCTTTTCGACGAGGCCGCCCTGCTTGATGTTGCCAGCAAGCTGGAAGGCGAGGGTGCCGCGCGAACGGCCAACGCCATAGTTCTTGTAGAACTCGCCGCCCTTGTCGAGGATGATGGGAACAGCCGCAAAGCTCATGACGTTGTTGATGATCGTCGGCTTGCCGAACAAGCCTTCGATGGCAGGGATCGGCGGCTTGTAGCGGACGATGCCGCGCTTGCCCTCAATACTCTCAAGCATCGAGGTTTCTTCGCCGCAGATGTAGGCGCCCGCGCCCACGCGCACGAAGAGGTCGAACGAATAGTTGCTGCCCTGGATCTTGTCGCCAAGCCAATTGGCTTTTTTCGCGACTTCGATGGCCTCACGCATCACCTTGACGGCGTGCGGATACTCAGAGCGGATGTAGATGTAGCCCTTGGTTGCGCCGCCGGCGACTGCGGCAATCGTCATGCCTTCGATCAGGCAGAATGGGTCGCCTTCCATCAGCATGCGGTCGGCGAACGTGCCGCTGTCGCCTTCGTCGGCATTGCAGGCGATGTACTTCTGATCAGCCTTTATGTCGTGAACCGTCTTCCACTTTATGCCTGTCGGGAAGCCTGCACCGCCACGGCCGCGCAGGCCGGACGCCGTAACTTCGGTCACGATATCAATTGTCTTCATGTTGAGAGCTTTGCTCAAGCCCACAAAGCCGCCGTGCTTGCGATAGTCTTCAATTGACAGCGGATCGGTGATGCCGCAGCGCGCAAAGGTTAGGCGCTCTTGTTTCTTGAAGTAGGGGATTTCATCCGTCAGGCCATGACCAAGCTTATGCTTTGCGCCGTCAAGAAAACTAGCATTGAAAAGGTCCGGTACATTTTTCGCCGCGACAGGCCCATAAGCGACGCGGCCCTTGGCGGTTTCGACTTCAACGAGCGGCTCGAGATAGAGCATGCCGCGCGAGCCGTTGCGGACGATCCTGACGTCCTTCTTGAGCCTCTTGGCTTCGCTCGCAATCGCCGCCGCAACATCGTCGGCGCCAACCGAAAGCGCGGCCGCATCGCGGGGGACAAAAATCGTGATCATGCTGCGGTCTCCTGGCCAAGACTCGCGACGATTTCGTCAAAGCGCTTGGCATCGACCTTCCCATACAGTCTATCACCGATCAGTACGGCCGGCGAGAGGGCGCAGTTGCCAAGGCAGTAGACGGCTTCGACCGTGTATTTGCCATCCTTGGTCGTCCCGCCAATTTCAATGCCCAGCTTTTTTTCTGCGTGGTCGCAGAGCTTGCCGGTGCCCATCGCCTGGCAGGCTTCTGCCCGGCAAATCTTGATGGTGTGGCGGCCCTGCGGCTCGCGCTTGAAGTCGTGATAGAAGGTTACGACCCCGTGCACCTCGGCGCGCGATAAGTTCAGCGCGTTGGCAATCACCGGCAGCGTACTTTCTGGCACATAACCAAAATCGTGCTGGAGAGCGTGTAAAATTTCAAGCAGTTCATCGGGTTTGTTCCCATGCGCCGCGCAGACGGCGAGCGCCTTCACATCAGCCGGATTGGAGGGCGCGCTCACCTGCGCGAACGCCGGTGGAGACTTTGGTTTCTTGGCCATTTTTTCGAATGTTCTTTTTTGTATGTTCCAGGCGCCGGATCGAGCCTTTGCCACTGCAACTTTGCACGGCTTGACGTACTCTGGAGCGTCTTCTATTTGCCCGTCCAGATCAAATCGGTTCTTTCGATCTTATCATAGGCACCATCGATGGAGTAATCCAGAAACTGCGACAAAGGCCGCAGTTTGGCTTGAGTTGGGTCTATCCCTTGGCTATGCAATTTCTGCCGTCGAGAACGACTTTGCAGCCTCGCAGAAGGCCCGTACTAGGGGGGCCAAGGGGTCGCGGTCCACGGCCACCAGGCCGACGCTATGGGCGACTACGGGGTCTTTAAGTGGGATCGCGGTGATACCGGGATCACGTCCCAGAACGTCCAGGATATAATCGGGCATAATGCTGGCCAAACCCATTAACCTTACGTTCGAGCACAGGTTAATGATCGAGTTGGTTTCCAGCGCAGGAGCCGGGTGGCAATTGGCCGATTGAAACGCGCGATCGATGATGCGCCGGTTTTGCATATTCGAGGTCAAGAGACCGAGCGGCAAGCTGGCCGCTTCTTTCCACGTCACCCCCTCCCGCCCCGCGAACGGATGATGATTGGGCACGAACAAGCAATAACGTTCGGAGTAGAGCGGCCAGGAGAGCAGACCCATGATCGGTTCGTTGTCGAGGTAGGTGATGCCGACGTCGATTGAGTAGTCTTGCAGCGCGCGCAGGATTTCTTCCGAGCTGAGCGACATGACCGTGAAATCGATATGGGGATGCAGCGCCCGCATGTCCCTTGTCAAAAACGGGATCATTGGCAGCGCGGATGGTATGCCCCCGAGAACGAGACGACCTGTCAATCCGGCATCGCTCGATGTGATCTGCGCCAGCTCTTGGCTCATGGAGGCCCAGTTGTTGAGAATGAGTTGTGCCCATTTGAGCACCCGCTCACCCTCGGCAGTCAGACCTTGATAGCGCTGGCCGCGTTCGACAATCGGAATTCCGAGCTCAAGTTCAAGCTGGCGGATGCGGCCCGAAAGGGTCGGCTGGGTGACATTGCAAGCTTGTGCGGCGCGCGTGAAATGCTTTTCGCGCGCGAGCGCCACCAGATACTGCAATTGACGAATGTCCATCGATGAGTCCTGGCGGGCGGTTGCATGTCAGCAATCATCGGGCGTTTGCCGGTTAAAGGCAAACGGTAGGGTGTTGCACGCGTCCAGATGTACACCACGATAGCAGGCAATCGAGGGTTATTTCGCGGTTCGCACCGCCACGGCTAACGGGGCTTCGTTTTCAATTCCGCAATTTAGTGCGGTGGCCACATCGGCGAATGCAGATTCGATACTCGCGACAAGGCCAGCGACGACCGCTTCATTTTTGTCTCGTGCCGCCGTCTCGAGATCACGGCAGAGTTTCGAAAGGTTGGTCGCGCCGAGGTTTGCGCTCGATGATTTAAGGCTGTGGGCGATGCGGCCGAGTGTCGTCAGGTCATCGGCCACAAGAGCCGTCTTGAGTTCTGTCAAAGCCGCCGGCGCATAGCTCAAGTATGTTGCCGTCAAACGCTTGAAGAGATCGGGACGGCTTTTGCGCAATGGTCCGACCACGCCCTCGTCGATAACGCTTTGGGGGACATCTCCGTTGGGTGCAATGTCAACGGCGATAGGACCGCTGTGCTCGACGGCCGGTTCTGCTTTGGAGGCGGTGCCGGTGGAACCTGCAGCCTTCAACCACTTTTTCAATGTGTCGCTGAGTTGCTCTTCGGCATAGGGCTTGCTCAAATAGTCATCCATTCCAGCGTCGATGCAGCGCGCGCGGTCTTCGGCATATGCGTTCGCCGTCAAGGCAACAATGGGAATGCGAACTTTGGCCTCTACCAATTCAAACTCGCGTATCCGGCGCGTAGCCGAAAGTCCGTCCATGATCGGCATTTGACAGTCCATGAGGACGATATCGAATGTTTCGTTTTTGAATTGCGCGATTGCTTCGAGCCCGTTCCGGGCGGTTTGAACCATGCAACCCATGGACGTCAGCAATTCTACTGCAACCTCGATGTTGACCGGATTGTCCTCGACCAAGAGAACTCTGGCATCGAAAGTTGCAATAGCATCGATCTCGTCTGGCCCATTGTCAGCCGCATCTTTTTGTGTTCGCTTCGATCTCCAGCCGGGATGCCGGTTTCCAGAAATCGCGCGCGAGGCGGCGCCGATCAAGTCATGACGGCGTATGGGCTTAGTCAGCAATGTCTCGATGCCGGCGTTGCGAATGCTGGCAAGATCACCTTGCCAGTTAAGTGATGTGGCCATGATGACTTTGAGACGCGACAGCTTCGCATGGTCCTTGATGCGGGCAGAGAATTCGAGCCCATTTTCGTCGGGCATCACCATATCGATGACGGCCGCGTGGAACGGTTTGCCGGTGGCGAGCGCTTCCTCTAGCATGGGCCAAGCCTGAGCCGCGCTCAATGCAACAGAAACGTTGCACCCGTAGGTCGATAGATAGTTGGCAATAATCTCGCAATTCGTTTCGCGATCGTCGACCACAAGAATGCGGGCGCCCTCAAGAACGCCGGGATCGTTGTCTGCAGCACTTTGTGTGATCAGGCCATGCTCAAGGTCTAACTCAAATGCGACTTGGGTACCCTTGCCGAGCGTGCTCTTCAATTCGATTTTTCCGCCCATAAGTTCGACGAGTTGGCGCGAAATCGAAAGTCCAAGCCCTGTTCCGCCGAAGCGGCGGCTGATCGATGTTTCGGCTTGGGTGAATGGATCAAACAGCTTATCAAGCACGGCAGCATCGATGCCGATGCCAGTGTCGCGCACCTCGAAGCGGATGAGAGATCGCGTATCGCTTCCGCCGGCTCGCGTCACGCGCACTGCAATTTCGCCAAACTGGGTGAATTTCAACGCATTGCCGAGGATATTGAGCAATACCTGCTTGATGCGGCCGCTGTCGCCCTTGGTCGAGAACGGTACGTCTTTGTCGACGAATACCGACAGTTCGAGGCCTTTGTTATAGGACTGGCTGGCCAAAAGTTCGGTGGCGCGCTCGATAATATCGCGCGCGCTGAATTCATGAATATCGAGCTCAAGTTTTCCAGATTCGATGCGCGATAGATCGAGAATGTCGTTGATGATCGTCAGCAAAGATTTGGCAGACTCGTTGATGGTGCCAAGCAGTTTCTTTTGCCGCTCGTCGAGCTTAGTCCGCATCAAGAGATCGGTCATGCCGAACACGCCGTTCATCGGGGTCCGAATTTCGTGGCTCATGTTTGCCAAGAACTGACTTTTGGCGCGCGCGGATATCTTGACTTCCTCAATGGCTACTCGCAGTGCCGCCTCCGACTTCTGGCGCTCATTGTTCTCGCAGGTGAGTGAGACGTTAGTTAGTCGCAATGTTTCGGATTGCTGCGACAATTCTGTCAAGAGGTCCTGGTTTTCGAATCTCAGGCGCAATGCATCGTGCGTGACACGAGCTGTCTTTCGCGAGGAAATGCTCATCGCTGCCAGGAACGCGCAGCCCATGGCGGCCATCGCCATGTTGACGGGGCTTCCTTCGAGTAGCAATTGCCCCAAGTACGGCGCGACGACCATGAGAAGGTATATGCGGTAGATCCTATCGTCAGCCGCCATCGAGCTTGAAGCGCCGGCCGCCATGCCAGCGAGAACAAATCCGATGAATGCTTGATGCTGATGGCTGTTGTCGGGAAACAGTAAGAAGCCTGCAGCTCCCCATGCAATGGCGGTTGCCGTGGCGCTGACTTTAAAAATCTTGCGCCACTTTACGTCATCGAACGAGTCGAGGTCTTCGCGCCGGAATTGTTTGAGTGTGGCGTACCGGGCAACGCAGAGGCTCACCATGACGCTCATCCATAAAATGAGCGGCGATGCAGGAATCACGGCCGAAAGTGTCCAAGCCATCAGCGAACTGTTGAAGACTGTCGCGACCAGACCTTGGGGCAACTGATCGTACAGCATGGAAGTTTGCGTGCGCCGGATCTTTGCATCGATCAAATCCGCGGCGGCAAGACGGACTGAGTGATCTTCGGCGTTCTCTAGCATCTTCTCAACTCACGATTTGAAGGCCGGAAATAGCTGCGGTTGGCCGGGCAACGGATGTCTTGCTTCGAGTTGCGCGCCTTGCTCGGGCCGTGACGGCGGCTTCGCCGCAATTTGGCGCTCAATGCGGCCGGCCTGAACGCGAGGGTCGGCGGCGAGGGCTTCACTAATTGCAGCGAGGCGTTTTGATGAGTTTTCCACATTGGGCTCCGCACCCTCTGCACTTTTTGGCGGGGGTCGAGCCAATGGAAGATCGAGAGTAACTGTGTTTCCGCTTGCCGCGTCTGACTTGATATGAAGCTGGCCTTGATGCGCCTCGGTCAGGATCTTCGCGATCTTGATGCCCACATCGCGAGTTTCATAATCGTGCGACCGGGCGCTGCGGGTAATGGCAGGACCGGCGATCTCGGCGATGAGCCCGGCCGGAATTGCGGGACCATGATCGACCGCCCAAATTTTGAAGTTTCCATTGTTGCCGATGCCGGCATGCACTTCGACCGTCGATCCGCGAGGGGCAACCTTTATGGCATTGCTCAGAACGCTTCGGACTGCTTGGACCAAAAGCACCGGATCGGCTTGGATGAGGGTGTCTTCTGGGATATCGATTTTTCTGGATAGATTGACGCCTTTGCGCCCGGCGTGATCTTCAGCTGTGGACATGGCCTCGTTGACAATATCGGCGATCAGAGTGGGTTCCGCCGTGAAGTGCAGCTGTTCGGTCAATGCATTGCCAAAGTTCAAAAGCGTCAGGAAGGCAGCGTTGAGTTTCTGTGCAGCGTTTCCCATGTCGGAGGCCATATCGCGGTACATGGGTGGAGACATGGGGCCGTAGACTTCCTTGCGGATCAGTTCGGCAAAGCCAAAGATTGTTCTGATCGGTGTCTGGAACTCGCGAGCAAGCGCGCCCATCATCTGTGTTTTGAGGTCGCTCAAGAATGCGGCTGCGGCTGTCGCGTCGCGCAATTCGCTCTCGACTTGACCGGCGCGTAGCACGAAATTGACGTGAGGGGTGAAGAGTACCCAATTGAGCGGCTTTGTCAGAAATGACGTTGCGCCAGCGGTGTAAGCTCTTCCAATAGCCTCGGCATCATCATGTCCCGTTACGACAATAATGGGCGTCGTTGAATTAGGGCCATTGGCGCGGGCCGATTGGATGACTGCAATTCCGTCGGCTTTTGGCATCGTCAGATCGACGACTGCAGCGTGAAATTCAATGGTGGCAAGGGCCTGGATCGCCTCCGATCCATCGGACGCAACGGTTACTGAATGCCCGGCGCTTTCCAATGCCTCCTTGGCCACCTCGCGGTAGACTGGATCGTCGTCCGCGACCAGGATACGCGTTTTTGGATTATTCATGTTTATTACCGGATCGTTTTTGGTCGTATTATTTGGAAGCTTCATATTGGCATAAGTATATCGAATAGTTTTCTTCTTAATTAAACATGGAAGGAAGCGGGCTCATTTCGAGCTCTTAGAGTCCGTCCGGAACCTTTATGAGGTTTTCCGGGCTCTTGCGAGTCGCCTGAGCATGATGCGGATCATCGCAAGGATGATAAATGCGGAATGGGAGCGGGCGAGATTTTCGAAGTCCTTTGCAAGTCTGCGGCAGCG
>JANOKZ010000013.1:0-3128 GCA_031419515.1 Hyphomicrobium sp. | reverse complement strand
GCTGACCGCGCGCGAACGCATCGAACTTCTCATGGACGAGGGCTCGTTCGAAGAATTCGACATGTACGTCGAGCATCGCTGCATCGATTTTGGCATGGAAAAGCAAAAGACCCCGGGCGACGGCGTCGTCACCGGCTGGGGCACCATCAACGGGCGCGTGGTCTACGTGTTCGCCAAGGACTTTACTGTGTTTGGCGGTTCGCTCTCGGAAAGCCACGCCAAGAAGATCATGAAAATCCAGGATATGGCGCTGCAAAATCGCGCACCCATAATGGGCCTCTTTGATGCTGGCGGCGCGCGCATTCAGGAAGGTGTCGCGGCGCTTGGCGGCTACGGCGAAGTGTTCTTGCGTAACGTCTTGTCGTCCGGCGTCATCCCGCAGATTTCCGTCATCATGGGACCGTGCGCGGGCGGCGACGTTTATTCCCCCGCCATGACCGACTTCATCTTCATGGTCAAAGATACGAGCTACATGTTCGTCACGGGACCGGATGTCGTCAAAACCGTCACCAACGAAACTGTGACCGCCGAAGAACTCGGCGGCGCCAAGGTCCACACCACCAAATCCTCGATCGCCGACCGCGCCTACGAGAACGACGTTGAAGCGCTGCTTCAAATGCGCCGCTTGATGGACTTTCTGCCGTCAAATAATGAGACCGGCGTTCCCGAAATGCCGACCAACGATAGCCCGGACCGCGTCGACACCTCGCTCGATACCCTCATTCCCGACAACCCGAACAAGCCTTACGACATCAAGGAATTGATCACCAAGGTCGTGGATGAGGCCGACTTCTTCGAAATCCAGGAAGCCTTTGCCCGCAATATCGTCACCGGGTTCGCCCGCATGGAAGGGCGCACCGTCGGCATTGTCGCCAATCAGCCGATGATGTTGGCCGGTGTCTTGGATAGCGATGCATCCCGCAAGGCTGCGCGCTTTGTGCGCTTCTGCGATTGTTTCGAGATCCCGATCCTGACCTTCGTTGACGTGCCCGGATTTCTCCCCGGCACCGCGCAGGAATACGGCGGCCTGATCAAGCACGGCGCCAAACTATTGTTCGCCTATGCCGAAGCGACGGTGCCAAAAATTACCGTCATCACGCGCAAGGCTTACGGCGGTGCTTACGACGTCATGAGTTCGAAGCACATTCGCGGCGATGTGAACTATGCGTGGCCGACCGCCGAAATCGCCGTCATGGGCGCAAAGGGTGCGGCTGAAATCATCTATCGCTCGGAGCTTGGCGATCCGGAAAAGATCAAAACCCGCATCGACGAATATCAGGCGCGCTTTGCCAATCCGTTCGTCGCCGCCGAGCGCGGCTACATCGACGAAGTCATCACGCCGTCAACGACGCGAAAGCGCCTTTGCCGCGCGCTCAACATGCTGCGCAACAAAACCGTCGATAATCCTTGGAAGAAGCTCGACAATATTCCGCTTTAGCTCGCTTGCAACCGATAGGCGCAGCGTGCGTTTAAGCGTGAAATGGCCAGATCGAGGACGGATGCCATGACGAAGAATACGATCTGCCTCTGGTACGACCGCGAGGCCGAAGCGGCTGCGAATTTTTACGCTTCCGTGTTTCCGGACAGCAAAGTCACGGCTGTGCACAAGGCGCCGGGAGATTATCCCTCAGGCAAGTCGGGGGACGTGCTGACTGTCGAATTCACGGTGCTAGGCGTCCCCTGCCTCGGGCTTAACGGCGGCCCTGCGTTTCACCACACCGAGGCTTTTTCGTTCCAGATTGAGGCAGCTGATCAGGCAGAGACGGATCGCTACTGGAATGCGATTGTCGGGAATGGCGGCATGGAGAGCGCGTGCGGCTGGTGCAAGGACAAGTGGGGACTTTCATGGCAGATTACGCCGAAGGTTCTCACAGATGCGTTGGCCGATCCCGATCGGGAAGCCGCAAAGAGAGCCTTTGAGGCTATGGTGACGATGCGCAAGATCGACGTGGCGGCAATCGAGGCCGCGCGCAGGGGGTGATCGCGGCGTGTAACGCGGGGGTCTAGAGTCTGTCCGGTTTTGATTGAATCATGGACAGACCCTAGCTCTTTGTTTTGCCGTGCTTCTTTTCGGAAAACCGGTTTCCACTTTTCCGGAAGCACTCTAGAGCGGCGAACGCCTAGGCGTAACCGCGAAAACCGAAAACCATAAGGCACGCGAACCCGCCGGTGTTGCCGTAGAACCGATGAGCGCGAAGCCGTCGTGACTCACCCTTTGGCCCAATTCTCAACCTTCAACCCCGGCACGCGTTTGAACTCGCGAACGTTGGCCGTTACCAAAATTGCGTCGTGGCGCAGTGCCTGCCCTGCGATCAAGACGTCGTACGGGCCAATCGGCGTGCCTGCAGTCTGCAATGCGGTGCGTATCTCGCCGGCGACAACGGCGTCCTCAGGTTCGAAAGCGAGTCGTGTAACCGGACCGGAGAGGAAGGCATCGAGCAACACGGTGTTGTCATGGCGCCGCGCGCTGCGGGCGATGCCGAAGTGCAGCTCGACTAGGACGATTGAAGAGATCGCAACGGACACCCCGGATGCCAGCGCGTCCCTGTACCGATGCCGCAATCCAACCCGGTCATTCCGCATCACGCCGATGACCGCGTTGGTGTCGAGCGAGATCATTTGTGGCGCTTGGCCCGTTTGCCGGAAAAGGCCGTGTCCCAGTCAATGTCGTCTTTGGGCATTGGCGGTTGCTCGGGGCGGCCTTCGGGCAGGAATTCACCATGCAATTTGCGTAGACGATCCAATTCCGCGAACCACGCGCCGACGTCCTTCTCGATTGGCTCAAGGAGCACGCCCTTTCCATGGCGGCTCACACGCACTTCCGTGCCCGGAAGCCGAAATTCCTTCGGCAGGCGCACCGCTTGGCTGCGGCCATGCATGAAAATCTTGGCTTTGGCTGTCATTGCGGCTCCAATATTGATAGATACCAGTGATAGATACCACAACAGTCTTAAGCCGGCAATTAGGGAGACTTCAACTTAGCCGGAGTTTTTGAATTGCACACCACCACCACACCAGACAAAACCATCACGCTCGCAATCGCCGCCACAGCAGCGCCGGTTTCGAAACCGGCCCCCTTCAGCCAGCCGACAACGTAGGGCCCCGCAAATCCGCCGATGTTGCCGATG
>JANOKZ010000012.1:0-12328 GCA_031419515.1 Hyphomicrobium sp. | reverse complement strand
CGGCATTTCGAGCGGGCTGATTGCTCGGATAGTATACAGAAATTCTGAAAGGATCTGAGCATGCACGCTAAAGCAAATCAGGCTCAGCCACAGAAGCTCGACGAGTTCACGCTACGCGACGAGTTGAAACGTCTCAGAGCGCAGATCCCCGACAATCCATCGCTCAATCCCATTCTCAACGTAGCCTTTGATCTGTCGCGACGCCTGGAGACGGGCACGATTGCCTACGACGAATTAAAAGCGCTCGCAGGGCGCATCATGGATCGTGCCTGCATTCACCGCGCCGGCCGCCTGCGCGAGCGCATTGGTTACGTGGATCAAGCGGCGACACTCAAGGATTTTACGAGTTACGTCGAACGTATCGCGGATGAAACAGGCTCGCTTGAAGCATTTGCCAACCGCTGGCAGCGCGCGCGTACCGGCATTGTTTTGACGGCCCATCCGACTTTTGGTCTGTCGGATGATCTCTATAAGCGCATGGTCGAAATTGCCGTTTCGGGTGCGTCGGATAAGGATGTGGCCATTGGCATGCCGCACCGGCCGGCACCTGGCATTTCACTGGTGCACGAGCACAAGTGTGCTCAGGACGCGATTCACAATTTGCGCAACGCGTACGAAGAACTCCTGCAAGGGTTCTATAGCGTCGCAGCACAGAAATTCGGCGCCAAGGCCTATGCATTGCGTCCCAAATTGACGACATTTGCCTCTTGGGTTGGCTACGATCTCGACGGGCGCACGGATATTGCTTGGAATTTTTCGTTTAAGGTTCGCCTGCAAGAGAAGCGTGCGGCACTTGTCGATATCCGCGAGCGCTTTCTTACTCTGAAGCACAAACTTGGAGACGGCGACGCCGCTCAACGAGTAGCGCGCCAGCTGACAGCTAAACTCGATCTGGCGATTGCCGCCGTCGATGAACAGGCGAAAGCACTCGAATCCTTTGGATCGGATTCCAAGGCACTGGCAAAGGCCGCCAACCTCATCACGAAGACGGATGGCTATAATTTGACGTCCGTCGAGCCGCTTGTGACGCTGCTCACGTCCCTCATGGATGCGACGGAAGCCCCTCAAATGAAACGGGCGGTCGCCGCACTGACGGGCCTAGTCGAGGCAACGGGACTTGGCTCGTCGCACATCCACTTGCGCATTAATGCGCTCCAGCTGAACAACGCGTTTCGCGCTTATGTGCATGAGCCGTGGACGCGGGATTTGACAGAGCGTCAGGCGCTTGCACGCATCGTCGAAATGATTAGAACGTGCCAGAAGGAAAGCGTGAACTTCGCGACGCTGGATCTTGAGACGGCGACCGCCATTCGCCAGTTCGCTCTTGCCTCTCAAATTCACAAACACGTGGATCGCGAGACGCCGATTCGCTTCTTGATCGCCGAGTGTGAGTCGCCTGCAACTGTTTTGATTGCCGTGTTTTTCGCCAAGCTGTTTGGCGTCGATGGAATTACCGACATTTCGCCGCTGTTTGAGACGCCGTCGGGCCTTGAGAACGGCGCGCGCATCATGGAGCGGTTGATCGAGCTTGAGGCCTATCGCGATTACGTGCGCGGCCGTGGGCGGCTTTCCATTCAAACCGGGTTCTCGGACGCGGGGCGGTTCATCGGCCAAATTCCTGCGACCCTGGCGATCGAGCGCTTCTATCACGGGCTCGCGGACATCGTAGCGAAGTCCAAGCTCGACGGCGTGGAGACGGTGATCTTCTCGACCCACGGCGAGTCCATGGGACGCGGCGCTCACCCGGACGATCTGGCGACGCGCCTGCACTATGTTTTCTCGGACGAAGCCCGGCGCCGTTTCGCCAACGCCAAACTCCCAGTGAAACACGAGACGAGCTTCCAGGGCGGCGACGGCTATATGTTCTTTGGTCACCGGGCGCTCACAACGCGCGCTTTGGCGACAATTGTTATGGATGGAGAAACGCCGGCAGCCGAGGCGGATCCATTTTACACAGATCAAAACCTAAGCCTCGATTTCTTCCTGCGTCTTAGAGGATTTCAGCAAGCTCTATTTGCTCATGACGGTTATCGCGCTGTGCTCGGTGCCTTTGGTCCCAACATGCTGTTTAAAACCGGGTCGCGGCCTGTAAAGCGGCAGGGGGAACATACCTCCGATCGTGGCAATCCAGCCCGGATGCGGGCCATTCCTAATAACGCGATCCTTCAACAGTTCGGCTATATCGCCAACGTCGTCGCGGGTCTTGGGACTGGTGTCGGCGCCGATCGCGACCGGTTCTCGGCACTCGCGAAATCGTCGCCGCGATTGCAAACGCTGCTCAAAATGATTGCGCACGGCAAAAAGCTTTCGAGCCTTAATGCCATGGGCGCGAACGCAACTGTATTTGACGCCGGTTTCTGGGCGAGCCGCGCCTCTTGGGGCAAGGAAGAACATCTCGAAGCGGCATTCCGCTCGCTCGCGACATACTTGCTTAAAGACGAGCGCTGCGGCGCGATCAATCAACTGGTGCATCACTTGCGATTGGATGCCATCGATTTGCACGCGATCCTCGAAGATCAAAATCTCGAAGGCGGCAGGGTGCCGGACGAGCACCGTCTCGAACTCGATTTGCTCCAGGCCATCCGCTTGGCGCTGATCATGCGTATCTTCATTCTGGCCGCTCAGTTGCCGCGCTTCACGCCGCAAGATGGCCTTTCTCACGATGGGGTTCTGACGATGGCCCTTGGTCTCGAGATCCCTGAAGTCATCTCGATCATGCGTCAGGCCTTCCCTCATGGCCAGAAGGCACTAGCCGCTGGAGGCGAAGCGGCGTTCGACGAGCAGGCGAGTTACCGTCCGCGCGGCATTGACGATTATGGGCGTCTCGAAACCGAAATCTTTGCGCCGATGGAAGAAGCCTACGAGTTCGTGCGCGAAATCGGCACCGGCATATCGCATCACTTCGGCGCGTTCGGATGAGTTGATACCGGGCTACGGCTTGTCTTTTCGGGCGAGCCGCGCGGCCTTGCTGGGCCGTGATGGCTTTGTAACGCTCGACAAATCCTCCCCTGTCAAAGTGAAGACTTCGCCTTCGCTGATTTCGGTATCGAGCCACAAAAACGGCAGCACCGGGTACGCGGCTTCGAGCGCTCCCCGCGCGTTGCCAATTTCGACCACAAGAACTCCGTTTGGCCGCAGATAGCGCGACGCCTCATCAATGATGCGTTTTACGAGGTCGAGGCCGTCGCGCCCGCCGAGATGGGCAAGTTCAGGTTCAGCCCGGTATTCGGGCGGGAACGCGGCGACAGCTTCAGACGTCACGTAGGGCGGATTGGCGATGATGAGATCGAAGCGTTGATCCCCGAGACTGACGTAAAGATCCGATCGCAGCAGTGACACGCGTTGGCCGAGTTCGTAGTCCGACACGTTGCGTCTCGCGACTTCGAGTGCATCGCCCGACACATCGATTGCCGTGACGTGCGCATTCGGAAACGCCAATGCCGCGAGTATCGCAAGGCATCCGGACCCCGTACATAGTTCTAGAACCGTTGTTACGCCGGCGGGATCTGATACGGCGGTCGAGAGTTGATCCGAGCAAATGAGTTCGCCAATGTACGACCGGGGGACGATGACGCGTTCATCGACGTAGAACTTGTGTCCTTGAATCCAGGCCGTCCCGGTGAGATACGGAGCGGGCTTGCGGGTTGTAACGCGGGCATTGACGATGTGCTGCACGCGTTCGCGTTCCGGCCGCGTTAGTCTGCAATCAAGCCAGGGATCCAGATTGTCAATGGGCAGATCCAGTGTGGACATAATCAGAAAGGCTGCTTCATCGACTGCGTTGGACGTGCCATGACCGTAGACGATTTTGGCCTTGGTAAACGAACTGACGGCATAGCGCAGCCAATCCTTCAACGTCAAAAGTTCATCGATCGGACTGATTGCGTTCTCTGGCATGAATGAGGGCCTAATAGGCGGTTCTGGCCGCCGTTTTGCTGCCATCGGTGCCATATAGCAAGTCTTAGAGTTAAATGTGCTTACGGTCTTTTCAGACTGATGTTGCGGCAAGGGCGAGCTCCCGGCAGGTTTAATGCGAACACGACGGATGTGGACGAGCCGATGACTGAATCGAAGACCCGGATCTACCTCGCTGTTGCTTCCCTGTTCCTGTTCGCCATGACTTGGCCCTACCGGGATTATCCTTGGCGTCATGTCGCCGCCTTCAAGTCAGCAGGGCCCCTGACGGACGCCAGGTCTTGGCACTATCAACTCGATAACATCGACATCGACCGGTTGGCAGCGACGCCTGCCGATCTGCTGGTGATCGACTACGCGAAGTTGCAAGGCAAAATTCCGCTGACGAAACAGGAAGTCGCCCGCATTAAAGCGGGGCCTGGAGGACGCGGACGTTATGTCCTTGCCTATCTCTCCGTCGGGGAGTCGGAAGAATACCGGTACTACTGGGATGCGGCGTGGAAAACATCGCCGCCCGATTGGCTCGGCGAAGAAAACTGCGCGTGGCCGCAAGCGCATCGCGTGCGCTTTTGGCGGCCGGGATGGAAAGACATTAATTTCCGGGGTCCGGAATCGTACTTGCGGCGAATCATCGACGCCGGGTTTGATGGTGTTTATCTCGACCGGGTCGATATCTACGAAACTTACGAAAAAGAACGCCCGGGGTCGCGGGCCGAAATGATAGCGTTCGTGCGTGAATTGGCGGAGACGGCTTGGCGGCTGAAGCCCGGCTTTTTCATAATTCCGCAAAATTCGGAAGGGCTTCTGGAAGACCAGTCTTATCGGTCGTTTGTGGACGCGCTCGGCAAGGAAAGTTTGCTGCATGGCGCCTCGGCAACGGCCCGCCGCAATTCACCCGCCGATATTGCTTGGTCCATGGGGCTCATCCGGAAACTTCAAGGCGAGGGAAAACCCGTCTTTGCCGTTGAGTATCTGATAGATCGCCAGCACATCGATGTTACGGCACGGGAGCTGCGAGGCCGCAGGATAGTTCCGACATTTCAAACCCGTGCGCTTGACGGCAAGGATCCCACTGCGCCGGTGGTGCTTAAGTCCGAAGTTGGAACCCCTGAGCGGACAGCGTCGGAGTGCCCGCCCGGATCATCGTGGTAAACGGCAAAATGGAGCCAAAGCAGCGTAAACCCTAAAGACAAGCGTCAGTCTGATTTTTCTCCATCATCGGGCTTAGTCTGATAAACTGGGATACGAATTGGGACGGGGCAAATTCAATTCTGTGTGGCGGCTTGCAATACCGCACGATCAGCCGGAAACAAAGGGACTTACAGCGTATGAAGCCAATCAGTTCAATTCTTGCCTCCGTCCTTCTGTTCGGCTTGGCGACGAACGCGAGCGCAAATAGCGACGAGCGCGGAAAACTTCTCGATTCGGTCAAGTCCTGGGCCTATCAGCTTAAAGACGTAAGCCCGGAAAAAATCGACAAAATTATTGCCTCGCCCTACGACATGATCATCATGGACAGCTCGATGTTCCCTGCTGGAAAAGAAATCCGCATGACGCGCGAGCAAGTCGAGAGCATGAAAAAGAAACCGGATGGCAGCCGGCGACTCATCGTTTCTTATTTCAGCGCCGGCGAGGCCGAGGACTTCCGCTACTACTGGAAGCCCGAATGGAATAAGAAAAAGCCTGAGTGGGTTTACAAGGCCGACAAGGACTGGAAGGGCGACTACATCGTCCGCTACTGGTATCCCGAGTGGCAGAAAATCATGTTCGGGTCGCCGGATGCGCTTATAGATCGCATCTTGGACGCCGGATTCGACGGCCTGATGATTGATCGCGTCGATGCGTACTACTACTTCGGCGACACGACAGAGCGTCGCCAGCAGATGATCGAGTTCGTCAAGAAAATGTCGGACTATATCCGCTCAAAAAGTCCCAACACGATCCTGATTGGCCAGAACGCAGAAGAACTCCTGGTTGATCCGATCTATCTCGATGCCATTGATGCGATCACCAAGGAAGACCTAGTTTTTGGCATCAAGCATAACTCAACGCGCAACGGCGAAGACGAGATCGCCTACTCCACTAAGCTTCTTGATGGAGCAAAGGCGAAGGGCAAGCACGTTTTCGTCGTGGAGTACCTGACCAACAAGAAGGACATAGCGACGGTCCGCGAATTTCACCAAAAGCATAATTTTGTGACCTACATCGGACGCCAGCGGGATTTATACGAGCTGTCTGGCGCGGTGAACGAATAGGCTAACCCATTAGATTGCCGGCCCTTAGTCCGTAGGGGCCGGCGGCATCCGCGTTCTTTCCTCCAGATGGCTCGTATCTGGCACAAATCCTCAAATCCATTATGCTGCGTCATCAGAAAAAGCATACTGCCTGAGGTGCACCATGGAATACGCCGGCTGGATTGTTTTGGGTCTACTTGGTCTACTCGTGCTCTGGTTGATTGGGACCTACAATGGTCTCGTCAGCTTGCGCCAGCGCTGCAAGCAGGCGTTTTCAGATATCGATGTGCAGCTGAAGCAGCGCCAAGATTTAGTGCCGAACTTGGTTGAGACCGTGAAGGGTTACGCGAAGCATGAGAAAGAGACGCTTGAGAACGTCACCAAATGGCGCAATGCGGCTCAAAGTGCGTCAGGCCCTGCGGCTCAGTCGGCTGCCGAAGGGCAACTTACGCAAGCGCTCCGTCAATTGATGATCGTTGCGGAAGCCTATCCAGACTTAAAAGCAAACGCCAATTTCCAACAGCTGCAAAGCGAACTCGGCGATCTCGAAAACAAGATCGCGGCTGCGCGGCGCTTCTTCAACAATGCAGCCGCAGAATACAACGCAACGCGCGAAAGTTTCCCGGCCGTTCTGTTTTCTGGTGCCTTAGGCTTTTCGGTTCAGGAGTTTTTCAATCTCGATGAAGGCGAGCGGAAAGCCGCCTCCACGGCGCCCAAAGTGCAATTCTGAGTGCCGGTTGGAATTCATTCCAAAACGGTGGCCGAACGGTGCTCAGAACTGAGGGAATGGCTGCATGTTTCAGGCTTACGGACTCTACGGTCATATCCGGGCAAACCGGATAAGGTCCGTTATTCTGCTGCTCGGCTTCATTGCACTTCTGCACGCTCTGCAATTCTCGTTCTTGCTCATTATCAACGCCCTGCAAGGCGGGTCCTTCGAACAGATTATCGGCCTGTCGGTTGAACAGTTCTGGAGCACATGGCCGTTTGCCGCTCTCGCGGCCATACTTTGGTTCGGTATCGCCTATGCCTTCCAGGACGCCTTAATCCGGCGGGCGACGGGGGCCAAGAGCGTCACCCGGCAGGAGGCGCCGAAGCTATATAATGCTCTGGAAAATCTTTGCGTGTCGCGCGGCATAGTCATGCCTCGCCTCGAAATTATCGAGACACCGGCGTTAAACGCTTATGCGGCGGGCCTTAGAGATGGCGACTACGTTGTGGCCGTAACCCGTGGGCTATTGGAAACGCTTGATGAGCCTGAGATTGAAGCTGTGCTGGCTCATGAGCTTACCCACATTCGCAATCGCGACACGCAGATGATGGTCATCGCCGTTATTTTTGCCGGTATTTTCGCATTCTTTGGCGACATGAGCGTGCGGCGTTGGGATTTCCCGTATGGGTGGTCGCCGCGCGACAAGCATTCGGGCGATAGCGACCGGATCGGGGGGTCGCCGTCGCGGCGCGATCATGATGGCGGAGGGGGCGCCGTGCTGGCCATCATGTTGGCTATCGCCATCATCTTGATCACTTGGGGGATCTCAACAGTCATCCGGTTTGCACTTTCGCGCTCGCGCGAGTATTTGGCTGACGCCGGATCCGTTGAGTTGACGAAAAATCCAGACGCCATGATTTCGGCATTGCGCAAGATAGAGAAGAATGCCTCGTTCGACGTCATGTCGCGTATGGAGGCATTCTTTATCGAGAACCCGGTGCGCCAGCGCGTCTCTGGATTTCTTGCGACCCATCCATCGATGGATGAACGGATCGCTGCGATCAAAACCTACGCAGCAGGACGATAATTTGTCCTGGCGGCGGCGTCCACCTTGGTCTCGCCAAATCTAAGCGCCGGTTAGCTCAAGCCGTGGCTCCAACTCATCAAAGCGGATCATTCTTTGGCGGCGGTCATCCCAGAGTTTGAGACTTGCACACCTGCGGCTATCCCAGAGGTTCAGCCGGTTGATCTCTTTCAGTTCGGGACTTGCATTGAGGCAATCCTGAAGCCTGTAGTTGGGGATCATGCTGTTTAAGTGATGTATGTGGTGCAGGCCGATATTGCCTGTGAACCAGTTTAAAATCTTAGGCAGATCGTAGAACGACGAGCCGAGGAGCGCCGCGATTTGGAAATCCCAACCTTCTGCTTTGTCCCAGTGCGTTTCTTCAAACTGGTGCTGAACGAAGAACAGCCAGCCGCCAACAGCGGACGCGATGTGCACAATCGGCAGCACGACCCAAAGGACGTCCAAAAATCCAAAAGTGTAGATGAGCGGGCCGTAGAAAAGTGCGAGACCCAAATTGAGGCCCATAACGCTCTTCCATGCATCTTTCGCAGAGTATGCGTGCAGCCAGGGTGTGCGCTGTATGACCATGAAATAGGCAGGGGTACCAAGTCCGAATAGGAAGATGGGATTGCGATACAGTCTGTAACGCAGCTTGCCGAATGTCGAGAGCGCTTGGTACTCGGCGATGGTCTTCGTGTCGATGTCGCCGGCTCCGCGCCGGTCGAGATTGCCGGAGGTCGCGTGGTGCTGCGCGTGTTCGCGCCGCCATAGGCCGTAAGGTGCCATCGTCAGCACGCTCATGAGGCGCCCAACGAAATCGTTCGTCGTGCGCGAGGCAAAAAATGAGCCGTGTCCGCAGTCATGCTGGATGATGAACACGCGAACGAGGAGTCCTGCGGCAGGGATGGCGAGTAGAAGCGTCATCCAATAGTTGGAGCGTACGGTTGCGAACATGCATCCGATGAGGATCGCCAGCGGAATGAATGTGTTTGCAAGTTGGAGATACGCGCGCCGGGGCACTGCGCCACGAAAAGCTTGGCAATGGATCGCCAGACGGCGCACTTTCTGTTTGGCGCTTTCTTCAAGCTTACGCGGCTCGGGCCTGCCATTTGCGGCGAGCTCCGCGCTCTCGCGCTCGTCGGCATAGAGCTGTACAGTCAAGTTCACAGGCGGCATCCCCCAACAGTTTCGTCTAGGCGAATAACGCCCAAAGACCGCGTTCGGTTAGCATATTCGCAGGATCGACGCGAACTAAGAATGTTTAGCTGCGGCAATAACATCTGTTGATGACGAGGGTGGCTATTTTGCGCCGCGTCATGCAAGCCGATGTGGCTGCTGGCGCGGCATAAAAACAGGGCCGCAATTGCTCGCGGCCCCGTCGCAATCAAGTTTTTAAAGCCTGGCACGTTTTCAAAGCCAGGTACGTTTTCAAAGCCTGGCGCAAATCAGTGCGCGCCCCAGACTTCGACGATCGCAGTCCCCTTGCCCTTTGCAGAGGCATCGAAGAACCGTGAGCGGTACTTGGCTTCGATGCGGTCGATGGCGATCCGCTTTTCTCCCTTGAGATCGATCGGACCGTAGGTGCCACCAGCGTCGACGCGGGTACGGACCGGTATCGTTTCGTCTGAGCCGTCCGTGTAGATGACCTTGACTTCATTCAAGGTGATGGCGCGGTCTTTGACGGTCACGCGGAGCTTTTTGAAGCCGCCCTCGTTCTTTCCAACAGGAATGACGTCCTTATCGAAGCCAACGAATCCGGCCGTCTGCGCGCCAAGTAGAACCCAGCCCTGGTTGAACTTGCGGCCTTCGCCGTTCGGGCCCAGCCAGCCTGCTGCGTACTGGCCAAAGACTTCGACGCGGGCCTGGCCCTTGAAGCTCGGCTTGGACTTGTAGACCATCTGGATTTCTTTGATGAACCTGTCACCCTTCAAGTCGATCCAGTTCGTGCGCGAGTTCTTCGGCACGTTTGCGTTCACGGCTAGCGTGTCGGTTTCGCCGTTCGAGTAGACCACCTTCAGTTCATTTATGAAGATGTCGTTCTCAAGCACGCGCAACCGGATGCGTTCGAATTTACCGACTTCATTGCCAACCCGAACAACGTCGCGATCGACACCGAAACCAACGTATTGAGCGCCGAACAACACGTCGCCGCCTTCGCTCGCGCGGCCAACAGGCGCTGCCGTTTCGACAGGAGCTGTGGGTCGCGTTTCGACGGGTGCAACAGGATCTGCCGCCGCCGCCGGTGGGGGCGATGTTGGAGTGACCCTGTCATCGCTGCCACCCGACGTGGATGGGCGCGGTCTGCCGGAGTATCCACCGTCACCGCGAGACATTTCGCGGCCGTCACGATTTTGAATGCCCAAAATCTGCAAACGGCCCCGGCCGCGGCCTGGCGTCTGCGTAATGTTCACCTGATCGACGAAGCGATGATCTTCGGTGGGATTGATCTGACGGCTGCGTTCGCCTTGATACATGTCGATCTGGCGAACTTCGTCATGCTTCGATCCATCTGCATAGATGACCTGCACACTTGAAATATCGAAGAAGCCCTGCTTCGCCTTGACGCGAATGGCCTTGTAGCCGCCTTTGGCCTTGCTGATATCGATCGAGTAGCGATCAATGGCCAAATCTATGTCGTGCTCGGCGATAACAACCAGGTTTTCGCCGCCACCTCTGCCGCGCAGCTTATGGGCCTGGGCGCTCAACAGCGCGCCAGCAGCCATGATGGCGCATAACGCCACTACCAGCCTTCGAAACATGAACGAACTCCCCTGGTTTCTTCACACGTACGCCCCGCGTGCCCCGTGGCTACAGACGCCACCACTCTAGCGGCCCCCAAAAAAAAGTGCAGCCAGAACGGCTTAGAACAATTGTTCCCAGGGAATGGTGATGTGAATCTGCAACACGGCGATCTCGCTGATACGTCCGTGGCTTGAGGGATGATCCTCACCCGGAGATTAGATTATGTGGATTTCTGGCGGCCGGGTGCTTGATTGTGGCAGGGTGGCGCTCGAATATTTGAAAACCAAGTCGAGGATGCATGCTGCTCGCGGCGACGGACCGAATTGAGGCCATATCCGGCCTGCTCAATCAAATCGAACAACGTTTTCCGGGCCGCCTTTCGACCGGAGAGGCCGTGCGCCGCCAACACGCCAACGCGCTGACGTTCTTACCAGCGGAGTTGCCCGATGCGGTCTTTTGGCCTGAAAAAACAGCCGAAGTCGTTGAAATTGTTCGACTTGCGAGCGCGGCCCGCGTCCCACTCATTGCTTTTGGTGCCGGCACCTCGCTGGAAGGGCATGTCAACGCCCCCCTGGGAGGTCTTAGCTTGGATTTTTCCCGTATGAACCGCGTCTTGGCGGTGCGCCCCGAAGATCTCGACTGCACCGTTGAAGCCGGCGTCACGCGTCAGCGCTTGAATCAGGAACTCCGCGACAGCGGCCTGTTTTTTCCGGTCGATCCGGGCGCCGAGGACGCGACGCTTGGGGGCATGGCGGCGACCAGAGCTTCCGGCACGACGACGGTGCGCTACGGGTCGATGCGCGAAAACGTGGTCAATCTCACGGCTGTTTTGGCTTCGGGAGAGGTCATCAAGACGGCGCACCGGGCGCGGAAGTCTTCAGCCGGCTACGATTTGACGCGCCTGCTTGTTGGCTCGGAAGGGACACTCGGTCTCATCACCGAACTGACACTCAAACTGTACGGCGTCCCCGAGTCGGTCTTGGCGGCTGTGGCCGTGTTCGAAAATCTTGAGGGTGCCTGCCGGACAGCGATTGGCGCCATTCAGTCCGGATTAGGTCTGGCCCGCATCGAACTTCTCGATGCCGCACAGATCCGAGCCGTCAACGCCTATTCGAAACTTGATCTCGCTGAGACGCCGACCCTGTTTCTCGAGTTTCACGGAGCGGGGTCTGCATGCCTTAACGATTTGGAAACGTTCCGCGGGCTTGCGGCGGACGAAGGTCTGACGGAACTTAAATCGGCCAGCGATGAAGCCGGGCGCCGCACATTGTGGAAAGCTCGTCACGACGCGCTTTGGGCGATCAAGTATCTCGGAGCCGGCCGCGAGGTCGTCGTAACAGACGTTGCCGTACCCCTGTCTAATCTCGCGGCCGCAGTTCGCGAAACCGCCGACGACGTCGTGTTTTCAGGCCTACTCGCGCCCATCGTGGGTCACGTGGGGGACGGGAATTTCCACGCTATTGTCGTGTTCGACGCGGCCGATACAACCGAATGCGCGCGTGTCGAAGCCTTTCTTGATCGGCTTGTGGCCAGGGCATTGGCGTTCGATGGTACTGCAACCGGAGAGCACGGTATTGGCCAGGGCAAGCGCCGGTATATGCAAAAGGAGCACGGCGCAGGGCTCGGCGTGATGCGCGCGATCAAGCACGCGCTCGACCC
>JANOKZ010000011.1:0-13942 GCA_031419515.1 Hyphomicrobium sp. | reverse complement strand
GCTTGCGACTCCCCTCTGGGGAGCCGGCCGCAAGCCACGAAGGCCAAATTCGCACTTAGGTTCGGAAACGAACCTGGGCACGCAGCGCCTTGAAGCTCGCCATACGCCGCTTGAGCGCGCCCCTTCTGTTGGGCGCGCGGGCAGCAAGGCAAGCTCCATCGCACATAGCCCATTTTGGTTTGCGCTTCTGACTCCCCTGTGGGGAGCCGGCCGGAAGCGCGGTCATGCGGAGGGCCAGATCGGATCAGCGTGAGCTGATGCGATCAATGCGGCCCGTGAGCGAAAAGAAGGAAGAGCAAAATGCCTAAAATGAAAACCAAATCGGGCGCCAAAAAGCGCTTCAAGATGACCGCGTCCGGCAAAGTCAAAGCCGGCCAAGAGGGCAAGCGTCACGGCATGATCAAGCGCACGGCGAAGTTTGTGCAGAAGGCGCGCGGCATGGGAGTGCTGAGCGACTCTGACGCGAAGATCGTCAAGAAGTACATGCCGTATAGCAGGTAGAAGTGCGGCATTAGGCAATCGGCACTCGGCAATCGATACTGGGCAATCTGGATTAGAGGCGCGGCAAACACCCGGAAGTTCACAACAGTGATCACTCCGATTGCCGATTGCCCAATGCCGATTGCCGGATCACTCATCTTAAAGCATCTCTTTCGGAGCAACCAACATGGCCCGCGTCAAACGTGGCGTTACCGCCCACGCCAAGCACAAAAAAGTTCTCAAAGCCGCTAAAGGCTATTACGGCGCCCGCAGCCGCCTGATCAAAATGGCGAAGCAAGCCGTCGAAAAGGCGCAGCAGTACGCCTATATCGGCCGCAAGCTGAAGAAGCGCAATTTCCGCGCGCTTTGGATCCAGCGTATCAACGCCGCCACCCGCGAACACGGGCTGACGTACGGACGCTTTATCAACGGCCTGACCAACCTCGGCATCGTGGTCGATAGGAAGATGCTGTCGGATATCGCCATCAAGGATCCGGAAGGCTTCAAGGCGCTGGTCGATAAGGCAGCCAAAGCTGCCGCTTCGCCGGTTGCCAAGAAAGACGCAGCCGCCAAGGCGAAGAAGGCGGCGTAAGTGAAGCGAGTAGTGCGTAGCGAGTAGCTGTCATCCCGGCCGGAGGCGCGTTTCAACGCCGAAGAGCCGGGACCCATTACGACGTACCGCAGGTCTGGGTCCCGGGTCTTTGCGATCCGCTGCGCAGATCGCTTCGCCCGGGATGACATTCAAATGAGCACAGCAACCGACCTTTCCAAACTCGAAAGCGAACTCATTATCGAGATCGCGGGCGCCAAAGACTTGGGCGCCATAGAAGCTGTGCGCGTTGCGGCCTTGGGCAAGAAGGGGCGCATCTCCGAGTTGATGAGCCAGCTCGGCACGCTTGCCCAGGAGGAGCGCAAAACCTTCGGCGCGGCCGTCAACACGCTCAAAGGCAAAATCACGAGCGCGATTGATGCGAGGAAAGGCATCCTCGAAGCCGCTGCCCTCGATATCCGCCTTGCGACCGAACGCGCCGACGTGACGCTGCCTGTGCGTTTGGGTGCGCAGGGCGAAGGCCGCATTCACCCCGTTTCCCAAGTGCTCGATGAAGTGATCGAGATTTTCGCCGACATGGGGTTCGCGGTGGCGGAAGGCCCCGATATCGAAACGGACGAAATGAATTTCGATAAGCTCAATATTCCAGCTGACCATCCAGCGCGCCAGGATCACGATACGTTTTATTTCTCCCCCGATGCGGACGGGAAGCGGCTGTTGCTGCGCACGCATACCTCGCCTGTGCAGATCCGCACGATGATGAACCAGAAGCCGCCGATCCGCATCATCGCACCGGGGCGTGTTTATCGCTGCGACAGCGACCAGACGCACACGCCGATGTTTCATCAAATCGAAGGCTTGGTCATCGACGAGACCACGCACATGGGGCACTTGAAGTGGGTTCTGGAAGAATTCTGCAAGGCGTTCTTTGAAGTCGATGAAGTGAAGATGCGCTTTCGTGCGTCGCATTTCCCGTTCACGGAACCGTCGATGGAAGTCGATATCGGGGCGGAGGCCATCGGCAAGCCGGGGCAGTGGCTGGAGATTTTGGGTTGCGGCATGGTGCACCCAAATGTCTTGCGCAATTGCGGGTTGGATCCGGAGAAGTATCAAGGCTTCGCCTTCGGCGTTGGCCTTGATCGATTGACGATGCTGAAATACGGCATCCCCGATTTGCGCGCGTTTTTCGCCGGCGATTTGCGCTGGTTGAAGCACTATGGATTTTCGATGCTCGACGTGCCGACGCTGGGCGGCGGGTTGTCGAGTTAGTTCGCCGCGTGCCCGGTGCGGTCCCCCTCCCCAGCGGGGAGGGGTTAGGGGTGGGGAGAAGAAAAAGAGCGTTTCAGATTCAGGCTTGGCACGATGGCAAACCAAACCGCACGCAAGCTTCGCAAGAACGAGACGATTGCGGAAAAGCGTCTATGGAAAGAATTACGCGAGCTTCGGAGGCAGGGCTATCACTTTAGACGCCAGCATCCAATTGAAGGATTCATCATCGACTTTGCCTGTCTCTCTCAGATGCTCATCATCGAGGTGGATGGAATTCAGCATTTAGAGACAGAACACCTGAAGGCGGATGCCGCGCGCGACGCACGATTGAATTGGCTCGGATGGCGCGTATTGCGATTTTCGAATGGTGACGTTGCAAACGCCCTAGATGGAGTTGTTTTGGAGGTTCTGGCCGCACTAGGTGCGGTGGCAAAACAGGAGTGAAACGGCTAAGACCTGTAATGCGGCGTCTCCCCACCCCTGACCCCTCCCCGCTGGGGAGGGGGACACGTGCGGCGGTGATCGACTTTAATACCTAACTGCATCGGTTCGGCAAAGTCTCTGAAGAATGAGCATGAAGCGTGCGCTTGATATTCGTATCATTGTCGGAAGCGAGCACGGACCGTGCTCAAGCGTTTGGCGCGTGTGGTCCTCTCGCAGCGAGATCTATGTAGCGTGGGGAAACCTAGGATATGTCGAGAAGCTAAGCTTTCACTCGGAAAGGGATGGGGTTCGTATTTGCAGAAAGGCATTTACCGCAGAGCGTGGAACGCCAAAGGTGCTGCCTAACCGCGCTACAATCAAATGGCAACGCTGGGACTCACCGCCCGCAGGTCAGGGACAAGGGATTTGTGTACTGGAGGCAGCCTTCCCGACTGACTACCTATCGTCAGTGAAAAAGATGCCTGCAAAGGCTGTAACTTGGATAACTCCGGCGCCTGCCGGAATGGCAACCGTGTTGGAGATGTTTTTTACCAGAGAACCTGAAATTGAATTGCTTAAGCTCATGGGAAAAGAACGCGTTGTTACGTACACATCTTTGCCCAACGGCGAGGCATTCGTCTTGGCGCAGCGCTCTGCAACTGGCGAGAAGGATGATTTCTACGTTGATGCTTACCAGCCAAACGACGAGCCCATCATCTTTTCGGCTAGAGACGATGGTGGGACAGGAAGGCCGATTAGATTTGCAGCCTTCTCGACTCCCAAGGATGGGGACCGGATGTATGTGTGGGAGTTTGGTGGCTACAAAGGTAAAAAACCAGACTCTGCCAAGTTTGGGGTCTTCAATCGACAGACGGTTTTAGACAAGTCTGCGAAATAGGGTGCTTGTCGAGTGGAAAAACGTTTTAGCAGAATTCGCCCAAGGCTTCGACTGTAGTCGAGATATAAAGCGCGTACGCATGACGCAGAAGAAAAGTGACCAAAAATGAAATTCACACTCTCCTGGCTGAAAGATCATCTCGAGACCACGAAGCCGCTCACAGAGATCGCGGCGAAGCTGAATTCAATCGGACTCGAGGTCGAGGGTATCGACGACGCGGGCGCCAAGCTCGGCGCGTTCACGATTGCGCGCATTGTGGAAGCCAAGAAGCACCCCAACGCCGACAAGCTGCAAGTCGTGCAGGTCGAAATCTCCAAAGGTCAGCCGCTGGTTGAAGTTGTGTGCGGCGCGCCGAACGCGCGGCCCGGCATGATTTCCGTATTCGCGCCGCTTGGCACATATATTCCTGGTTCCAAAATCACCCTCGAGAAGAAGCCCGTCCGCGGCGTCGTTTCGAACGGCATGATGTGCTCGGCAGCCGAACTTGAGTTGCCGGGCGAGAGCGACGGGATTCTCGATTTGCCACTGGATCTCGCGCTGAAAGTCGGCCAACGGTACATCGACGCCGTGGGCGCGAACGATCCCGTCATCGAAGTAAAACTGACGCCCAACCGACCCGATTGCACAGGCGTGCGCGGTATTGCCCGCGACCTTGCAGCGGCCGGCATGGGCACGTTGAAACCAGAACCGAAGCTTGGCGCGGTCGAAGGCAAAGCCGAGTGCCCAATCGATATCAAACTGGATTTCTCGACGGAGACAGCGGACGCTTGCCCAGTGTTCGCCGGCCGCCTCATCAAAGGCGTCAAGAACGGCGCGTCGCCCGCATGGCTGCAGAGCCGCCTGAAGGCCATTGGCCTGCGCCCGATAAACGCCCTCGTCGATGTCACCAACTACATTTCATTCGATCGCGGCCGGCCGTTGCACGTCTACGACGCCGACAAACTGAAAGGCGCCATTCACGCACGGCTCGGCAACAAAATTGAAAAGTTTTTGGGCCTCGACGGCCGCGAGCACACCGTCGATCAAACCATGTGCGTCATCGCCGACGATAACGGACCCTTGGGCTTTGGCGGCATCATGGGCGGCGAGGCTTCGGGCTCCACCGAGGCGACCACAAACGTCTTCATCGAAAGCGCCTACTTTGACCCCGTGCGCACGGCCGCGACAGGCCGAAAGGCCGGATTGCAGACCGACGCGCGCTATCGCTTCGAACGCGGTATCGATCCGGCTTCCGTCAAGCCCGGTCTCGACCTCGCAACCGATATGATTTTGAAACTGTGCGGCGGTGAACCGACGAAAGCAAAAATTGCTGGCAAAGAGCCAATTAAAAATGTTGTCATCCCGTTCGATTTTGCGCGCGTCGAAAAGCTGGCAGGCGTGAAACTGCAGGACGCAGAAATCAAATCCACGCTTGAAACGCTCGGTTTCACAATCGACGGCAAGCCGAGTGCCTCCAAAGTGTCCGTGCCGTCGTGGCGCCCCGACATACACGGGTCCGCCGATCTGGTTGAAGAAGTCGTGCGCATCGCCGGTATGGACCGCGTGCCAGCCACGCCGCTGCCGCGCATGCATGGCGTGACGCGGGCTGTGCTGACCGAAAAGCAAAAGCGCGCCCGGCGCACGCGGCGGCTTTTGGCAGCGCGTGGATTTGTCGAAGCCGTCACGTGGTCGTTCATCACGCGCGGAGAAGCCAAGCATTTCGGCGGAGGGTCTGATGCCCTCGAACTCGCCAATCCGATTTCGAGCGAAATGTCGTCGATGCGGCCGGGGCTGTTGCCTGGGTTGCTCGCGGCCGTCACGCGCAATCGTAATCGCGGGACAAGCGACGTCGCGCTTTTCGAACTTGGGCAAGCCTATCGCGGCGCCAAGCCAGACGATCAATACATCAGCGCCGCTGGCGTGCGCGCTGGCACAGCCAAGCTCTCAGGCTCTGGGCGCCACTGGGGCGGCACAGCGGGCGACGCTGGTATCTTCGACGTCAAGGCGGACGTGTTCGCGGCGCTCGCAGCGCTAGGCTTTGATCCGGCGAAAGCGCAAATTACTCGTGACGCCCCGGCCTGGTATCATCCGGGACGCTCAGCAACACTGCGGCTTGGCCCCAAAGTAGTGCTGGCGCATTTTGGCGAGGTGCATCCCGGCACACTGCAAACGCTCGACGTCGAAGCGCCGGTTTCGGCGTTTGAAATTTTCCTCGACGCGTTGCCGGCAGAAAAGAAAAAGTCGCGCGCGAAACCAGCGCTCGCTGCCGCCGACTTGCTGCCTGTGAGGCGCGACTTCGCATTTATCGTGCCGCGCACTGTTGCGGCGGCCGACGTTATCAAGGCGGCTTTGAATGCCGACAAGGCGCTGATCCAGTCGGTCAACGTGTTCGACGTGTTTGAAGGCGGGAACTTGGCGGCAGAGGGCACGAAATCGATTGCCATTGAAGCCGTCATTCAACCGGCCGGCGAAACACTGACCGACAAGGACATTGAACGCATAGCGCAGGCCATCGTCGCTGAGGTAAAGAAGGCGACAGGCGGCGAGATTCGGGGATGAGCGGGTCTCATCGGGCATCTGCGAATAGAGTTCTAGTCGTCGACAGGTGAAGGCCCCGGCTCTACAGTCTGCTTCGCAGCCTTTCGGCCGGGGACGCAAGCGTTGGGTGTGCTGCTCCGCCTCTCAGTCAGCGTTCCCGGCCAAGGCCGAACGACGTGAGGCCGCGAGCCGGGATCTTCACCAGCCTGAGAAAATCACTTTGAGGTCACTGCACAATGAACAATATTCCGTCTGCGCCAGAATTGGCGCCCGTCACGCCGTCGCTCGTCATGCCGCGACTGCCGGACAAGCACCACATCGTCATCGTCGGAGGGGGCGCTGGCGGCTTAGAGCTCGCAACGCAACTCGGACACAAGCTCGGGCGAAGGGGTAGGGCACACGTCACGCTGGTCGATAAATCGCGCACGCATATCTGGAAGCCGCTGCTGCACGAAATCGCAGCCGGCAGTATGGATACGGGGCGGCACGCGCTCGAATATCAAGCCCAAGGCCACTGGCACGGATTCAAATACCGCTACGGCGAAATGATCGGCCTCGACCGGCATCAAAAGCGCGTTCACCTCGCCGAGACGGTCGACGAGGAAGGGCGCCAGATCACACCCGACCGCTGGCTGCCCTACGACACGCTCGTCGTCGCCATCGGCAGCGTATCGAATGCATTTGGAACACCGGGTGTTTACGAAAACGCTGTCATGCTCGACACGCCCGAACAGGCCGAGCGCTTCAACCGCCGTCTCTTAAACGCTTGCGTGCGCGCCAATTCACAGCCCGGACCCGTGTGCCCTGGGCAACTGTACGTCGCGATCGTCGGCGCGGGCGCGACCGGCACCGAACTTTCGGCTGAACTGCATTCGAGTTTGCGCGGCCTCGTCGCCTTCGGTCTCGACAAAATCGATCCCGAGAAGGATATCAAAATCGCGTTGATCGAAGCAGCACCCAGAATTCTCATGGCGCTGCCAGAGCGCATGTCGAACGCGGTGAGCCAAGTCCTGCGCGGCCTCAATGTCGAAATCCGCACCAATTCTTTCGTGACAGAGGTCACCAAGGACGGCATCAAGCTCAAGGACGGCGATTTTATTCCAGCCGAACTCGTTGTCTGGGCAGCAGGCGTCAAGGGCCCGCCCGTGCTCGCAAACCTCGACGGATTGGAAGCCACCAAAACCAACATGCTGGTTGTGCGCGATACGCTGCAGACAACGAAAGACGACAATGTGTTCGCGATTGGCGACTGCGCCAATTTGATACTACCCGGCGAAAAGTCACCCTTGCCGCCGCGCGCGCAAACCGCACATCAGCAATCCTCGCACCTCGTGAAGCAGCTTCAACGCCGCGTCGCAGGTGTGACAGCGCTTGCTCCCTTCAAATACATGGACTTTGGGTCGCTCGTGTCGCTTGGCCACTATTCGACGGTCGGCAACCTCATGGGTTTCGTGTCGGGCAAATCCATGCGTATCGAAGGCTGGTTTGCCAAACTCATGTACCGGTCGCTTTACAAGATGCACGAGATGGCACTGCATGGCCCCGTCAAGTTAACACTCGACACACTGTCGCGACTCCTCACGCGGCGCACAGAACCGCAGGTGAAGCTACACTAGCTTACAGCCTAGAACGGTTGTTCTCAAATCCTGGAGACGACACATGGCAATCGACTTCATGACAGCCGATGGACTGCGCTCGGTGCGTCACTGGGGCTATCGCCTGCAGGGGGCTGGCAAGAACCGCAAGTCTCATAAGCTGCCGATTGGAGAGCTTAAGCTCGCGCCGCACGACTTGCTCGTTATTGATTTCTCCAAGGATGGATCGAACAAAGGTGCGTTCACGCACGTGCAGATCGAGGCGCTCAAAAAGCGCAAGACAGCCAATTCGGTTGTCGTGTCCTACATCTCGATCGGCGAAGCATCCGACTATCGCGATCACTGGCAGGACGATTGGACAACTTACACTGACAGAGACCAGCGCGCGGCGGGCACGCCAACGGAGAACGCCCCCGCTTGGCTTGGCGCTTGGAACGAGGACTGGCCAAACTCGCGCAAGGTGCGCTATTGGGATGAAGGCTGGCAGAACATCATTTTTAACAACGAAGGAACCGGCTGGCTCGATCACATCATCAAGGCCGGATTTGATGGCGCCTATCTCGATATCGTCGATGGCTATTATCATTGGGGCGTTGAAGTTGCAGGTAACGCCGGTTGCCGCGAAGGCGATCCCAAGTCCGAGCGCGAGGCCGCCGCACGCATGATCGATTTCATCTCGGCGATGTCCCGGCACGCGCGCACGTTCAATCCAGAATTCCTGATAATTCCGCAGAACGCGCCGTTCATCATCGACGCGCTGGAAGACGAGGACCATCCGCGCCGCGACGCGTATCTCGAAGCCATCAGCGCCATTGCCTGCGAGGATATTTTTTTTCGCGGCGACAAGGTAGAGAACAATCCGTTCAAACCCGATTCCGAAACGATCGATATCTTGGCCGCTAATTTCATAGACAGCGGCAAGCCGGTGCTGTCAGTCGATTACATCAATGAGTCCAAAAAGATTGCAGAGTTCTACAGCGCCGCAATCGAGCATGGATTCCTGCCGTATGCCGCGCCGGAACGCGAACTGAATGTTATGGCTCTGCCCTACGATGGGTCAGCGGAGGCTGTGGCGTAAGGGTTAGCCGCCGCCACGCAGCGCGCTAAGCAACTCGGGCGTGGGATAGCTGTCGGGCGGTTGGCCGTATTTGATCTGCATGGCCTTGACGGCTTTGCGCGTGCCCGCGCCGATCTTGCCGTCTGGCTCTCCAACGTCAAATCCGCGCTTCGTCAACATAAGTTGCAGTTCTTTGACCTGCTCGTAGCCGAGTGAGGCAACCGGCTGGCCATTGCCGCGCGACATGGACGGCGCCCCGTTCATGCGGGCGGCAAGATGGGCCGCCGTCGTGGCGTAGGTGAGAGAATTGTTCCACTTCGTGTAGATGCGAAAGTTCGGATATGCGAGGAACGCGGGTCCATTGCGCCCCATGGGCAGCATGAGTGAGGCTTTAAGCCCGTCGGCGGGGAGTTTACCTGACACGCTCTGCACACCCCACGCGGCCCACTGCGATCGCGGATGCTCGATCTCGAGATCGGCCTGATCCCAGGCCAATTCCTTGGTCAGGCGCACTTCTTCGATCCAAGGTTCGCCCGCACGCCAGCCGAGGTCTTTGATGAAGTTGGCGGTCGAGCCGATTATGTCGGGAACGTCTTGCATCAGATCGCGGCGGCCGTCGTTGTCGTAATCGATTGCGTAGTTGAGATAATGCCCGGGTAGAAATTGCGTTTGACCGAGTTCACCGGCCCACGAGCCGATCATTTCGTTTTCGCGCAGATAACCCTTTTCGATGATCATCATCGCCGCTTTTAGTTCTTCGCGGAAGAGTTCGCCGCGCCGGCAATCCCACGCGAGCGTTAACAGCGAGCGCATCACCGGAAGGTTGCCCATGCCGATGCCGAAGTCGCTTTCAAGCGCCCAAAAGCCTGTGATGACCGCGCCCGGCACGCCGAATTCTTTTTCCGCACGCGCGAAAATAGCGCCGTGCTTTTGCAAATACGAGCGCCCAGTCTGATAGCGATTCTGCGTCGCGAGCTTGCCGTAGAATTCGAGGAACGTCTGATTGAAGAAGCCTTGTTTCCTGTCGCGGCCGATGACGCTCTGGTCCGGTGTCATGCCGCCAATTGTTGCTTCAATCGTTTGTGGCTTGATGCCGTCCGCAACGGCTTCCTTTTTGAAGTCGATGATCCAGCGCGAGAACGGCACCTCGTTTTGACAATTGCGCGGCTTCGACGGCGGCGGCACGGCGGGCTCGGCCCATGCAGGGAAGAAACCCGGCGCTAGGAAAAGAGCGGCAAGGGTCAAGCGGAAAAGTGAAGCGCGCATGAGGAGGGGCCCCGATTATTGGTCAGCGGCCCGCGCTGTCCCAGCGGGCGGCACAGATTGCCTGCGCAGGCTAATGGGTCAAGGGAAAGTGGCGCGAGTTAGGCTTCGCGTGAGCCGATGGGGAATTAACCCCGGAATCCCATGAGAAACCCCGGTTGCGTTCATGTCCCAGTCACGGTGCTGCCACGTGAAAGACGACTTCTTGCGTCATTCTACAAGCTCAGAAAAGCTAACGTTCACATCGGGTTGAGGTACGCCACATCATGTTTGCGCGAGATTCGGCAACTGGCTTCTTGGCCGTCATGGCGGCGCTTTGGGCTATCGCACTCTTGCCAGTATCCGCTTCAGCCCAGGACGGGCCCGATTGGAGCCCATGGAACCGGCCATCCTACCGGCGGCCGCCGCCGCTCGTGGTGCAACCCTATGATGACCGCTACGACCAGCAAAACGACGAACAGTATGAGCCGCCGTACCAGCGCCGCCCGAACGGCTGGCGTTACGATAATCGCGGCTATGACCGGCGTAGTGATCGCGATCGGCGCTATCGCCGTCCGCGCTACGATGAGCGCTACGACGAATTCGAAGAGCCCGATACCGCGCGCGAGCCGGACGGCGACGCAGACCAGAACAGAATTGCCGGCGCCGATGGCGGCCCTCGCCCCGATATTGCGCCGGCGACGCCGCCTGTTGTTGCGTTTTCTGGGCCCTACGCACCGGCCTCGATCATCATCGACACCAGCGCGCGCAAACTCTACTACGTGACAAACACTGGGTCCGCGTTCGCCTATCCAATTGGCGTTGGACGCGAAGGCTTTTCTTGGACCGGATCAGAAAAGGTCTCACGCATTTCTGACTGGCCCGATTGGTATCCGCCCGCCGAAATGCGTCAGCGCAAACCGGAGTTGCCCGAACGCATGCTGGGCGGTCTGAACAATCCGCTCGGCGCCAAAGCCATTTATCTGGGCACAACGCTCTACCGCATTCACGGCACCAACGATCCGAAATCCATTGGCAAAGCGGAATCGTCCGGCTGCTTTCGCATGCTCAACCCGCACGTCTTGCATCTTGCAACCCTGGTCCAAACCGGTACGCAAGTGACTGTCGTCAAGTCGCTCAATCTCGGTCCCGTGGCTGCGAAACGGGCAGCGCCTATGAAACCTCAGCAGCTTCGCTTACCCCGAGCACGGCCGCGGCTGTGGAGCGAAGAATATGACGAGCGGTATGACGATTGGCGCTGAGGAGGCTGGGAGCACCAATGCTCGCACTACTTCTTGCCTGTCTATGGCGCTAACGCTTGACCGCTTCAAGCAGCGACAGACGATCCGAACCTTCGACACTCCGCTTAACAAACTAAAGCCCGGCGACACTATTTGCCGCCGGGCCTGAAGCTGGTGTTCAAACTGTACGATGCACGTTCTTACATCTTGGGCATAAGAACCGTGTCGATTGCGTGGATGACACCATTCGATGCGGCGACGTCAGCTGTGACGACCTTGCCATCGTTGATCTTGACGCCATCGGTCGCATCGACCATCACGTCCCCGCCTTCGACGGACTTCGCATTGGTCTTCTTGCCATTGATGTCGGCGGCCATGACCTTCGACGGCAGCACATGATAGGTCAGACTTTTTACAAGCTTCGCCTTGTTCTCAGGCTTTAAAAGATCTTCAACGGTTCCCTTCGGCAACTTGGCAAAAGCCGCGTCCGTTGGCGCAAACACCGTAAAGGGACCTTTGCCCTTCAGTGTATCGACGAGACCGGCCGCTTTGACGGCAGTTACGAGAGTATTGAAGGTGCCGGCACCAGCGGCAACATCAACGATGTCCTTTGTCTCGGCGCGAGCGGCTGACAGAGGAAGCGTCATCAATGCAGCAACTAAAAGTCCCTTAAGAAAACCCATGATCATATCTTCTTATGTTGCGGTTCGTTGAAATCGGCGAGTAGCTTGGGATCTCAAAAGATCCCCTCGTAGCCGAAGCAACGCGCGAGCTTTTGCCCGTGCGGTTGGTAATGTTTTAAACGACGGCGATGCCGGAAACAGATCAGCCGATTTTCGATCATTCTTTTTTGAGCATTTGTGATCCGTCACGCGTGCGTCACAATACGCCGGGCTTCAGAAAACTCACGCGCTGCCGATCAAAATCCCGACTGCAAAAACGATCAGGCCGCCGAGGACAACCTCAAACGCGGCACGCATGAACTTGGTTTCCATGTAGCGCGCGCGGATCCAGGCGATGATCCAGAGTTCGATCACCACAACAACTCCGGCGATGCCTGTCGCAGTCCAGAAATCAGAAATCAAATAGGGAAGCGTGTGCCCTAGGCCGCCGAGCGCGGTCATGAAACCGGTGATGGCGCCGCGCATCCAAGGATGGCCGCGCCCTGAGATGTACCCGTCGTCCGACATCGCTTCGGCAATGCCCATCGAAATGCCAGCGCCAATGCTTGCTGCCATGCCGACCAGGAATGTCTGCCAAGTGTTATGGGTCGCGAAGGCGGCCGCAAAAATCGGAGCGAGCGTTGAGATCGAGCCGTCGATCAGCCCCGTGAGACCCGGCTGCACATATTGGAGAACGAACGCGCGCTTTTCGGTGGCGGCTTCGGAGAGCTTCGCGCCGGCGGTCAATTTGCTTTCGCCCAGCTGCTGCGCCAGACTGACGTGCTTTTCTTCGGCTGCTACGAGATCGCCGAGGAGCTTGCGAATGGACGCGTCGCTGGTGCGCTCCAAGGCCGAACGGTAAAATTGCCGGGTTTCGCTTTCGATGGCTTCGGCTTGCGTGCGCACCTTGTCGAGGCCAAGCGGGCGCATCATCCAGATCGGCTCGTGACGCACGAAGCCGGCGACGTCCTGGCGCCGGACGAGCGGAATATGCTCCCCGAATTTTTTCTGGAAGAGCTCAATCAGCCAGCGGCGGTGCTCGTTTTCTTCTTCCGCCATTTCGGTGAAGACCTTGGCGGAGGCGGGATAGCTCTCGGCAAGTCCCGTCGCATACTCGGCATAGATGCGTCCGTGCTCCTCTTCGAGCGCGACGGCCAAGGCCAGAATCTCGCGCTCGGAAAGCTCAGAAAACCGCCGCATCCATGGCCTCAACCGCTTGACTGCTAATCCCTAGAATTATTCTAATCTAGGGCGTAGAGCGATCACGATCAAGTCACAGTAGCTTTACGTGGCACCTTACCATTGCCATTGGCGCCGTCCGCGCCGGTGCCATTGGCGCTATCCGCGCCGGTGCCATTGGCGCTATCCGGGCCGGTGCCATTGGCGCCGTCCGCGCCGGTGCCATTGGCGCCATTCGCGCCGGTGCCATGGCGGCCATGATATTTGCTCTCACGCGTCGCCCAATCCATGGTCAGCGTTCCGCCCGTCGCCTTGTGCTGCTTTTCCCAGTTGGTCAGGAGATCCAGGCAGGCGTGGTCGATGTAGTCAAGGTCGGCAAGATGCACGTGAACGTTGCTGCCGGGCGTCAAATCTTCAAGTGCGCGGGCAAGGATGGGGAGCCGGACAAGCGTTGCCGACCCATCAAAGTGAAGATCTATGCGCTTCTCAGCAGCGTTCTCGTCTTTGCGCACTTCCAGGTGTGAGAACGCGTAGAGCAGCTTGCCGAGCGACAGCACGAGGCCGGTCACGACACCCTTCAAGAGATCGGTCGAGACGATCATGGCGATGGTGATGGCGTAGATGAAGACTTCAGCCTTGCCGTATTTCATAAGCGCCGGCCCGATTCTCGGGTAGGCCAGCTTGTATCCGGTGAAAACGAGAACGGCGGCAAGGGCGGACAGCGGAATATAGGTCAACGTCCAGGGCAAGAGGCTCGCGAACAAAAACAGCCAGATGCCGTGCATAATGGCGGATGCTCGCGTCTTGGCGCCCGCCTCGACGTTGGCGC
>JANOKZ010000010.1:0-11970 GCA_031419515.1 Hyphomicrobium sp. | reverse complement strand
GAGTTTATGCTTTCTGACACGCGGCATTAGTGAAACGCAGACGATGGCGACTTGGTGATGGCGACGGGGCCTATGATCGATTACGACGCACTTCAGCAAGACGCGCTCCGCGGCATCGTGCGCGCGGCCCTTCAGCAAATCGCCAAGACCGGGCTTCCCGGCGAACATCATTTCTATATTTCATTCCTGACGCATGGTCCGGGCGTCGTCGTCTCCAAGCGGCTCAAGGAAAAATATCCGCACGAAATGACTATCGTGCTGCAGCATCGCTTCTGGGATCTCCTCGTCTCGGACGAGCGTTTCGAAGTCAAACTGACATTCGACGGTATTCCGGAGCGGTTGGTCGTTCCTTATGCGGCAATCAAAGTCTTCATCGATCCAAGCGTCCACTTCGGACTGCAATTCGAAGAAGCGGCCGATAATCGCGATACGCCCGCCCCGCGCCGGTCTCTCACGATGGACGCCGCTTATGATTCCATCGGCGACGCTCGCGGAGATACCCCGCGCGCCACGTTAACCAAAAAACCGCGCGCACCGCGTAAGGCGAAGCCAGACAAGGATGCCATTGATACGGCCGCTCGGCGCGAAGAACCCGTATTTTCGCCGCCGCAGCCAGAGCCCGCCTCCGCCGCAGCACCGCAGAGCGCTAACACTGACGACAAAGTGGCGGACGCCGATAAACCTGCCGCGGAACCAGCCGGCGCCAAAATCCTGAGCCTCGATCAGTTCAGGAAAAAGTAGTGGCCCACGCCCGCTGACCCTTAGCCCGTCGATCCGTCCACTACAGCTTCCGGAATCTTGCGCTCCTCGGAGCCATCGATGCGCTTGAAGTTCAACTCAAGCTTACCGTCCGAAAGTTCCGAGCACTCGACACCCGCAACGAACGGATCGCTGGCCTCGATCTTCGCTTCAATCTTGCAAGCTTCGGCATTAGCCATCGGCTTGACGTGCACACCGCTATCGCCGTTCGGCATGGCGAGCGTTACGATCATGACGATGATTTTGGGTCCCATGGCGTGATCCTCAATTTGAGTTGATCCCTTGGCAAAAAACACTGCCGGGAGTCACGCACACAAAATAGCGAAACTCTTGAACCACCCGCTAGCGGGCCAGTTGACCGGCCCGTTGGCCGGCCACCTGACAGGATTGGCTTGATCGGCGCGAAACACCCCCGTGCCTCAAAACCCGATTTTTTACGCGCCAACCCGACTCGACTTCAATAGCTTACCAAGACAACGATCTAAAAGCGGCAATATTCTGATTGAGTTAAGCTCTCAAACCGCACATCCGGCTGGACAATTCTTCGCCTGCAAATGATTCGCGTCCCCTGCAACCGCGCCGGCCCAACGTTCGCGGAGCGCTCGCGCTGCAACAAAACCCGTGCTATCGGCTCAAAGAATAGACACACCTCCCACCAAGGCAAGCGCCGCCATGACCAAAACCCGCACCGAGACCGACACCTTTGGCCCGATTGAAGTTGACGCGACCCGCTATTGGGGCGCCCAAGCTCAGCGCAGCCTCGGCAATTTCAAAATCGGTTGGGAAACGCAGCCTGCTTCCATCATCCGCGCACTCGGTATCGTCAAACGCGCGGCGGCTGAAACCAACATGAGCCTCGGCAAGCTCGACAAAACCGTTGGCGAGACAATCGTCAAAGCCGCCCAGGAAGTCATCGACGGAAAACTGAACGATCATTTCCCGCTCGTCGTTTGGCAAACGGGGTCCGGCACGCAATCGAACATGAACGCGAACGAGGTCATCTCGAACCGCGCCATTGAAATGCTCGGCGGCGTCATGGGCTCTAAGAAACCCGTGCACCCAAACGACCACGTCAACATGGCGCAATCGTCGAACGACACCTATCCAACTGCCATGCACATCGCCTGTGCCGAACAGGTGACGCATGAGTTGATGCCCGCGCTCGCGCATCTCCATGCGGCGTTGAAAAAAAAGGCCGTTGAGTTCGATCATATCGTCAAGATCGGCCGCACCCATACCCAGGACGCCACACCGCTCACATTGGGCCAGGAGTTCGGCGGTTACGCCGCGCAAGTGTCGTCATCCATCCATCGCATCAAGCAGACACTGGAAGGCCTCTACGAACTAGCCCAGGGTGGCACCGCAGTCGGCACCGGCCTCAACGCGCCCAAGGGATTTGCCGAAAAGGTTGCCGAACGCATCGCGGTCATCACGCATTTGCCGTTCGTCACGGCGCCCAACAAATTCGAAGCCCTTGCCGCGCATGACGCCATGGTCTTTTCGCACGGCGCGATCAACGCCGCCGCCGCCGCCCTCTTCAAGATCGCCAACGATATCCGCTTCTTGGGTTCAGGCCCGCGCTCCGGCCTTGGCGAACTCGCACTGCCTGAAAACGAACCGGGTTCTTCAATCATGCCGGGCAAGGTCAACCCGACACAGTGTGAAGCACTGACCCAGGTCTGCGTCCACATCTTCGGTAACAACGCGGCCATCACGTTCGCGGGCAGCCAGGGCCACTTCGAGCTGAACGTTTACAATCCCGTCATGGCCTACAACTTCCTCCAATCCGTGCGACTCTTAGCGGACGCTGCGCGCTCGTTCACCGGCAACTGCGTCGTTGGTATCGAAGCGCGCGAGGACAACATCAAAGCCGGCCTCAACCGCTCATTGATGCTCGTGACCGCGCTGGCGCCCAAGATCGGTTACGACAACGCCGCCTTAATCGCCAAGACAGCCCACAAGAATGGCACGACACTGCGCGAAGAAGCCGTTGGCGGCGGCTACGTCACCGACAAGGAATTCGACGAGATCGTGCGCCCTGAGAAGATGATTGGGCCGGATGCGTGAGGGCTTGGCCCATTTTGACAGCCGAGGCGCCTTGGGATACTATGCGCATCTAGAATGCGCATCCAGAATGCGCGTGACTTGTGAGGATATCCGCAATGCAGGATCGCCCTGCCAGCCGCAAGAAAGCCGTCAACCTATCGATTGACGCAGCACTTGCCGCCGAGGCCAAGGAATTCGGCACGAACATGTCTGCATTGCTGGAGAAGGCGCTGCTTGAAGAGCTGCGTGCGCAGCGTGAGCAGAAATGGCGCGACGAAAACAAAGACGCCCTGGACGCTTACGATAAGCACATTGAAAGGGATGGACTGTGGCTGGATGAGTTCAGGACGTGGTGAAATGCGCCAATTCGACGTATTCAAGAACCCGAGCCAATTATCTTCAAAGTACGCACCTTATCTGATCATTCTTCAATCAAGCCTGACGCAAACCCGCACTACGGTCATTGCTGCACCACTCGTACTCCCCAGGCGGATTCCGGAGCGGTCCCGGCTCTTTCCAAGCATGCGCATCGGTGCAAAGGAGTTTGTACTTTCTACCAACGAACTTGGTGCCGTCAGCATAAAGTTCTTGACTGCCCCAGTTATCAATCTCGAAAGCGAACGGTCACGCATTATTGCTGCAATCGACATGCTGTTCTCGGGATTCTGAAGTGCACGCGCCATGAACAGAAAAGTCAAAGTCTCACTGAACATCGACCGCGATATGCTGGAGCGTGCTCGGCAAAAGGACATCGATCTCGATGAACTCTTTGAACACGCCCTTCGCCGCTACGGCTGCGAAGATCCCGAAAAAGCAGCGGCGCGGACCAAGGCGTGGAGAGAGGTGAACCGACTGGCTATTGAACAATCCAATAGACATATTGAAAAGCACGGGTTGTGGTGGGAGGCGTTTGCTCGCCCACGTAAGAAAAAACCGGCGCAAAGAAAGACCATGAAAAACCCATGACCTCCAACATCGTCAGCCTCAACAAGGCCCGCAAGGCCAAGGATCGCGCCGATAACGAGAAGCGCGCGGAGGAGAATCGCGCCAAATTCGGCCGCACCAAAGAAAAAAGAACCAGCGATAGCGACGAACAGAACCGCCGCGATGCCTTGCTCGATGGCGCAAAAATCGAGAAAAGCGAAACCGAGCCCGGAGCGGACCCGTGAGCCGTCCCGTCAAGCGCTCGTTCTCAATCAAAGGGCATCGCACCTCGATCTCACTCGAAGCCGAATTCTGGGATGCGCTGAAAGAAGCGGCGCTCGAGGACCGGCTTCCGCTCGCCTCCCTGATCGACCGAATCGACCGCGAACGCGGAACATCAGGCCTGTCCAGCGCCGTCAGGATCTGGCTGCTCAGGCGGTATAAATCCCCCCCATCCGGCATCGGCGCCACTTAAGGCCAGCCGCCCAGCGCTTTATTCAGTTCGTCCGACGTTGTGCGGCGTGGGCGCTCGGCCGGGCGCACGCGCGGCTTCGGCTGAACAGCGCGGACCGGCGGCGGCGCAGCGAGTGCAGGGACTTCACCCTGGGGCACGATCTCAGGCACGTTCGCATCAGCCGGCGGGCTAGTGGCAGGCTCCCCAGGCTGACCCGCCGCAGACTCGACAGCTGGCACTGGTACAAGAGCTGGCGCTTTGGCCGGTCCCTGTGTGGATCCCTGTATCGACCCAGAGCCGTCCGGAGACGCAACAGGCGCTGGCGCCCGGTCTTGGGGTGCGCCCTCCACTGGCACGTTGTCCACCTCAGGAATGACCGGCGGCAAGACTTCGACGGGATTGGCCTTTTGTGCTTTAGCCGCCGCTGCAGCCGCGGCAGCGATAGCAGCAGCCTTCACGCGTTCCGCTTCCAAGGCTTTGCGCCGCTCAACCTCTTGCTTGGCGCGCTCTTCATCGCGACGGCGCAGAACTTCCAGTTCTTCAACCTTGCGTTCCATTTGCCGGACAGAAAGCTCGCGCTGCAATTCGCTGGTGTCCACGGCGACCGCCAACTGCTTCAGGTCGTCGAGTTTGCCTGTGTAAACGACCACAACGGGCGGCAGCGGGCCCTTGGGCAGCGGCTTCCAATCCGCTGGCGCGTCAGGCGGCGGCGGCATCTTTGCAGCGAGCGCCGTGACTTGCCAAACGCTGTCGACAGCAAGCGACGCCAGTCGCACCACAGTCGAAACGCGCGCGCTCCCTTGCGGCGCCTCGATCACAAACGGATCGACTTTGATATCGCCGCCAGCAATCGTGAATGGAACCTGCCGCGTGCCGTTTTCAACGCGGGCCGACGCAATGGCTTCCATCAATGCAGGGGTAATAACACTCGCATCATTGGCTATGTCGCCGGAAAAGACAGAGTCGCTGGCGTCAGAAACAACAACGGGCGCGGGGCCTGGATGGCGCGCCGCGTTCAGAGCGATAACGCCACTCCCATTCAACCCGGCAACGAGCGACGCAGGACTGAGCGATCGTCCTGTCACAGTGAATTCGACGGCCGCCGTCCCGTCAGCGGCCTGGCTGAGCGCCGACAAATCAGCGCCGAACTTGAGTATTCCGTCGAGCGAAACGCCGCCCGCGTCTTTACTAAAGCTGGCCATTGCTGACAGCGTGCCGCCGGCCGCGCGGCCGCTTAGTTCCGTCAGAGAAATTTTGCCCGGTGCAAGAGTTGCCTTGATCGTGGCATCGCGTATGCCAAGACCATCGGTCAGCAGCACTGCCTTACTCCGCACCGTAACATCACCAGTCAGATGACTAAGGGCATCAAATTCGAACGCAGCTTCAGGCCACACTGACCGGAATTGTTCGGTCTCGGCGCTATTGTCCTCGCTCGTGGGACCGCGCCCCGTCATCCAACCCAGCAATCCCACGATGGTCAAGCTATCCGCAGAAATGTCGGCCGAAACCTTCAAATCCTCGCCAACCGCGTTCGTGATCGTCGCCCGCCCGGTCAGGCGGCTTTCGCCCGCCGTCAAACCTTGCGACGCAAGCTCAATGACGCCGCCTTTCGCCGAGACGTCCACGACGCCCTCTATCGCTGTGCCAGAAAGCCCGCCGGGCGCGGGAAGGCCGGCCAACGCCAACACCTCATGTGCATCGCGCCCCTTCAACATCGCGCGGCCGCTGACCACAGCCGCACCCGTTTCCGGCAACTGGATTGAACCCGTCATCGTCGCATCGAGTCCTTCCGACTTGATGTCGAAAAGCGCAGCACTTTGATCCGCAAGTTTCCCCGACACCGCTATTGACAATTCGATGGGGCGCGCCGCGGCTCCATCAATCTTTGCCCGGGCCACGTGAATGAGATTGAGAGCCGTTGCCATGTCCGGAGTTTTGAGCACGGCGCTGATATGGCTCGGCGCCGTGCGCCATGCCTTGAAGCCGGCGTCGAATTCAGCGCGCCCTGCGACGCGTGCGCCGTTGATGAGGCCGTCAAAAGAAACGTCCGTTGCCGTCTTCGATCGCGCTCCTAGCTTGATCAGGCCCGCGATCTTTGCCGTGTTCCAAGGTGCGGTGCGCTCAGCCGGAACTATATTGGAAACCGAGAAAAGTCCGGTTGCGTCTTGCACAGCGTTGTGCGTTGGCGCGTCCAGCTCGTAGCTGATCGTACCTTCGGGCTGATCGGCTGTGGTCTTGACGCGGCCAGAGGCGACAACAGACAAGCCTCCGGTCGTTTGGAACTTCGCAGACGGTATCCGCAGTACGCCATCCTCCTGCACCACCGAGGCATCGACATTTCGGTAAACCTTGCCCGCGTGCTTCAGCTCTCCAGCCGTTATGCGCACCGAAAGATCTGACTGACGCGCGCCGTCGCCGGGCCCTGTGGCGGCGGGCGAAGGATCTGCCCCGGCCGCCAAACCGAACGCCTTCAACAGTTCGCGCTCGACGTTCAGCGCCTCTTCAGGGAACAGGCTCACCGTATCGATTCTTGAACTTTCCAGCCGCACGGCAATCCGGCGCCGCTCCTTGTCGTCGATCTTGAGTTCGCCCGAAAGAAAATGCCCGGCGATCTCGGCCTTCGCATCTGTCAGCTCGACCTGGTTTTCCCCGGCGACGAGCCGCCCCGCGAGCCAGAACGGCCCCTCGGTTTTGATGTCGATACTTGCGCCCGACTTCTGCATCCAAGTCTGCAGCCGCGCGAGATTAGCGCCGCGCACGAGGCCTTCGCCGTTGAAAGTTCTGGCGCCTGCCTCTCCCTTGATCTCGCCTGAAAGTTCAAAGCGCGCACCACCCGGAAGGCCGCCTTTCATGTCCTTTATCTTCATCACGCCGCCAACCCGCTCGGCGTCGATTTTCAGGCCGCCTGCAACTTCGCCACCGAGCCTAACCTGTTCAAGATCGATTTTCGCGCTCGCCGCCCCATCGCCTGCGAGCGAATGAAGAACGGCCAATCCGAGCTGACGCACCTTGACGAAGGTTGCGCTCTGCCCGCCGGAGCCTGCCAGAAAATCCAGATCCAGCCACTTCGCGTTGAGCGCTGCATCGAAGCGCGGTTCTTTGGCCCACACGGCCGACGCCTTCCCGGAAATCACCTGTGGCTCGGCAGCGTTCACAACGTCCAATGTCAAATCGTCGAACGTTGCGCCCGAGGTATCGGCATCGACGTGCGCCTTGAGGTCAAAGCCCGGCATGACGGATTCCGCGGCAGCACTATCGGCGCTTTCCAGTTTCGGCAAGCCAAGCTTCGCCGTCACGTCGCCCGTGAAGCGCGGTTTACCGGAAAGATTGGCAAGTGTGCCATCGAAAGCGTAACTGTTGGCCGTCAACAGCCCGCGAAGATTGAACTTCAGCTTGATGCCGCCATCGGCGTCCGGGCTCGTCGTCACAAATTTGATGTCGCGCTCTTCTCCCGACCATGTGGCCCTGCCTGCGAACTTGAACGGCCCTTTGAGCGTTTCTGCCGCTAGTTCTCCGTTCACTTTCTCAATGCGCGTGATCGCCTGACCATCAGAACCGTAAAGCGAGACGGCTCCGTCCAGAAATCGCACCGAATGCAGCGCGACGTTCCGGGGAATGAACGGGAGTTCGGCCGGCTTCAACTGCAAGCTTGCCCAGTTTCCGCTGCCCTCGCTATCAAGCGCGAAGGAAAGGACAGGCCGGCTCAACTCGATTTCGTTGGCTTCGAGCGCGCCGCGCAGCAAGGGAGCAACGGCCAATCGCATCGTGAAACTGTCGGCGCGCATGAACGCTTCGCCGGTCTGCCCGGTCGGATCGGCAATGCGCACTTTTTCGAAACGCACATAGGGCGTCGGCAGGAAACGCACGTTGACGGCGCCGCCGACCCGCACGTCGCGGCCAAGAACCTTCGAGGCTTCCTCTTCGAACACACCGCGATAGCCGTTCCAGTCGACGAAATAAGGCACGCCAAAGAGCGCGGCCAAAATCACCGTGAGCAGGCCACCGAGGTAGAGAAGCCCGTTATTCATCGCTTGTCCAATTTGGCCGTGATTCTGGCCGTAACCGTGACGCCTGCCGTCATTTTTTGCTCCTGAGCGTTGCCGTTCAGGCCAGTATACAGTCTATCGCAAGGGCGGGGATAAGTCTGGATTCGAAATTTGGCCCATTTACCGTTAAATGCAAAGATGTGCAGGATTTTTTTCCACCCAATTCAAGTGCATAGCTGCGGCCACAGCCTGGTTGTAGACGCTGCCTGAGTAAGCTACCTCAAGGTCATGACGCAAGGTCGTAAGATTAACAGCCCGCCCACGCCGCCCAACGTGCCACCCGAGGCGTTCGAAGATCCACCCTTCGATCTGCCGGACGCGCACCCGCACACGGCCGCCCCGGCACCCCCAGCTCCTGGGCAGTCCATTTCGGCGCGTGCCATGGCGGCCAACACGCCGGCCGGACGGACGGATTTGCCGTATCTCGACGGCCTCAACCCCGAGCAGCGCGAAGCGGTCGAACACACCGAAGGCCCGCTGCTTGTGCTGGCCGGCGCCGGCACTGGCAAAACGCGGGTGCTAACGACGCGCATCGCCCACATCTTGAGCCAAAACCGCGCTTGGCCCTCACAAATCCTCGCCGTCACCTTTACGAACAAAGCCGCGCGCGAAATGAAAGAGCGCATCGGCGGCCAAATCGGCGGCGCGGTCGAAGGCATGGCCTGGCTCGGCACCTTCCACTCCATCGGTGTCAAAATTCTGCGCCGCCACGCCGAACTCGTCGGCCTCAAATCCGGTTTCACCATTCTCGACAGCGACGACAGCGTGCGCCTGTTGAAGCAGGTTCTAGAAGCCGCGCAGATCGACAAGGACCGCTGGCCGGCGCGACAGTTGGCCGGCCTGATCGACGATTGGAAAAATCGCGGGCTCACACCTGACAAAGTTCCCGCCGGCGAAGGCTTCTCGTTTGCCGAGGGTAAGGGCCGCGACCTCTACGCCGCCTACCAATCGCGCCTCAAGGATTTGAACGCCTGCGACTTTGGCGATCTCTTGCTCGAATGCTTGCGCCTCTTCCGCGAAAACCCGGGCGTCTTGGCCGAGTATCACAAACGCTTCCGCTACATTCTTGTTGACGAGTATCAGGACACGAACGTCGCGCAATACTTGTGGCTGCGCTTGCTCGCGCAAGGTGTTCCCAATGTCTGCTGCGTCGGCGACGACGATCAGTCGATCTATGGTTGGCGCGGCGCCGAGGTCGATAACATCCTGCGCTTCGATAAAGATTTCCCCGGCGCCAAGGTCATCCGCCTCGAACGCAATTACCGCTCGACCGGGCACATTCTCGCTGCCGCTTCCGCCCTCATCACCAAGAACGAAGGGCGCCTCGGAAAAACGCTTTTCACCGAGGGCGAAGCCGGCTCGAAGGTGACCGTCGCCAATTTTTGGGATGACGAAGCCGAAGCCCGCTCCATCGGCGACGACATCGAAAATTTGCAGCGCCAGAAACACCCGCTGAACGAAATCGCCATTCTGGTGCGCGCGTCGTCGCAAATGCGCGTCATCGAAGACCGTTTCATCACGCTTGGGCTGCCCTATCGCGTCGTCGGCGGGCCCCGGTTCTACGAACGCCAGGAAATCAAGGACGCCATCGCCTATCTCGAAGTCGTCGCAAATCCATCGAACGACCTGAAGTTCGAGCGCATCGTCAATGTGCCAAAGCGGGGCTTGGGCGACACAACGGTCAAGCGGGTGCACGAACTGGCACGGCGACGCAGCATCCCGATGTATTACGCCGCACGCGAAATCACTGAGACTGGAGAAATTGCCGCCAAGGCGCGCAAGTCCTTGTCCGATCTCGTGCGCGCGTTCGAACGCTGGCGCGGCCAGCTCGACACCATGCGCCACACGGAGCTCGCCGAACTTATCTTGGACGAGAGCGGCTACACCGCTATGTGGCAGACCGACAAAAGCCCGCAGGCACAATCGCGTCTTGAGAACTTGAAGGAACTCGTGCGCTTCATGCACGACTTCGACACGCTCGCCGGATTTCTGGAACACGTTTCACTCGTCATGGACGTCGATAAAGGCAACGACTCCGATCAAGTCTCGTTGATGACGCTGCACGCCGCCAAGGGTCTCGAATTCGGCACAGTGTTTCTGCCCGGATGGGAAGAAGGCTTGTTTCCCCATCAGCGCGCGCTGGATGAGTCCGGTAAGGCCGGCCTCGAAGAAGAGCGCCGCCTCGCCTACGTCGGCATAACGCGCGCCAAGCGCTTGGCCAAAATTTCCTTTGCGCAGAACCGGCGCACGCACGGGCTCTATCAGTCGGCTATCCCATCGCGCTTTGTCGATGAACTGCCAGACGCCCATGTCGAAGTGATCGAAAGCCAAAACCCTTATGGCGGCACGACGCAAGGTTTTGGCTACGGCAATCAATTCGGCTCCAGCCGTTTTGATCGCGCACCGGCACAAGAGTTCAAGTCAGGCTATCAAACGCCCGGCTGGCAGCGCGCACAACAAAACTGGTCGCGCTCGGACGAAAAAAAGAAAAAACAAATGACGCGCGGGCCGAAGACCATCGACGGCGAACTGGTCGCTTCATCCTCCGCGCGCGCACCCGAATTCAAAGTGGGTACACGCGTGACCCACGAGAAATTTGGTGTCGGCACCGTCACGCTTGTTGACGGCAACAAACTCACGATCCAGTTCGATGACGGCGACACGAAGCGGGTTGTTGCGAGTTTTGTGGAGAGGTTGGGGTAGGGTTGGCTAAGTCAAGGAGCCGACGATATCCACAGAGCGCTCTTCAGAAAAAATCCGGGCCGTACTGAGGCGCCAATCGACAGACTGAGCACCGCTCAGAGGTGATCACAGAATGATAACTGACATTTTCTCACGGCGGTACGCTAACCAAGAGCTCTGGTCGCAACTTGGCGAGAAAGAACGCCGTCTTTTGGTTCAGGGCTTTCGCATGTTGGACGAGAGAATCTGCCCTTACTACGCCGAAGGGAAGGAAACGGAGGCGGGCAAGGCGTACTGGAAGGATCTACAGAGTCGACTCAGCATGGAGTTGGGGCTCCCTTCACTTTCTTCGCTCGTATATTCAAGTCCTTCGACGTGGAATGGCAAACCTTTCACGCAGACAAGCATGTGGACAATGTACAAAGTGTGCGAGAATTGGTTCATGGCTCGGCTTGTCGAAGGAGGCGATGTGAACCGCTATGTTCAGGAGAGGCTTAGTCTTATTGAATTAGGATTTCGCAAGCGTGAAGACCAATTGAAGGAGACCAATGCCAAACTGGAAGCCAATATTGCGGCAGCCAAGTTGAGGATGATTGCAAAGGGTGGCACTCGACTCCCTGGTGACAACGGCGACAGTATGCGAACCTTCAACCGGCAGATGAACACAGGCTTCCAATCCGCCGTGGACGACCTGAACACACGTTTCCGCCAAGCCGAATGCGCCCTGCATTACCACAACGGCTTTATCCAAATTTCTGGCGATCCTCTAACAAGTGAACAGCTTGAAGCGCCATTTTGGCGTCTAGTTGCTGCCCCCAAATGGACCAACGTAGACACGGATATCAAGGAATCGGTTGATCGCAGAGACACTGGGGGCCGTGATCCCGCCTTCTACGCAGCGCGCGCCCTCGAAAGCACTATCAAAATAATCTCCGGCGAAAAAGGATGGACACATGGTCGCGAAAAAGGCGCCCACAACTTCATTGAAAACTTAGCGTCAAAGCGCGCAGGCTTTATTGTTGACTGGGAAGCGGAGTTTTTGAAGTCATACTTTACCAC
>JANOKZ010000009.1:0-1701 GCA_031419515.1 Hyphomicrobium sp. | reverse complement strand
GTATCGTTCCAATGAGAAATAGAATGACGTGGTATTTCATGGCCGTGTGAACCCCATCCGGCTGACCCTTCAACACGATTGACCCGAATACAGTCTGTGGTCAACTCCCCGCTCGGTGTTCCCACGGCAAACAGCCGTTTTTGCGGCAACTGCGGCCCTTAGCGCATCAATTCGCGGGTGGCCGCGTCCAGCCCCTGTAGCGTTAATGGATACATCCGGCCGCCGAGCAATCGCTGCATCAGCCCAATCGAGGGCGTCCAGTCCCAATGGTGTTCGGGCAACGGATTCAACCAAACGCAATGCCGGTAAATATCGCTCACGCGCTTGATCCAGAGTGCGCCGGGCTCCTCGTTCATGTGCTCGACCGATCCTCCCGGCACCGTAATTTCATAAGGGCTCATCGAGGCGTCGCCGACAAAAATCACCTTGTAGTCATGCGGATAGGTATTCAATACCTGCCATGTCGGCGTCTTATCGGTGTAACGCCGCGCGTTGTCTTTCCACACGCCTTCGTAAAGGCAGTTGTGGAAGTAGAAATATTCAAGATGCTTGAACTCCGATCGCGCGGCAGAAAACAACTCCTCGACCTCTTTGATGTGATCGTCCATCGATCCGCCGATATCGAAGAACATCAGAAGCTTGATCGTATTGCGCCGCTCGGGCCTTAAATGCAGGTCGAGAAAACCTTTCTCGGCCGTGCCGCGCACCGTGCCAGCCATATCTAGTTCAGATGGGGCTCCGGAACGGGCAAACTGCCTCAAGCGCCTGAGTGCAACCTTGATGTTGCGTGTGCCAATTTCCGCCGTTCCGGAAAGGTCCTTGAACTCGCGCTTATCCCAAACCTTGATCGCGCGACGGTGGCGACTCTCTTTCTGTCCAATGCGCACGCCGGCCGGATTGTAGCCATGGGCGCCGTAAGGTGAGGTGCCACCCGTTCCGATCCACTTATTCCCGCCTTGATGGCGTTCCTTTTGCTCGGCGAGACGCTTCTGTAACTCCTCCATGATCTTTTCCCAGCCGCCGAGTTCGGCAATTTTCTGCTTATCCTCATCCGAGAGGTGCAAGGCCGAGACGAGACGCAGCCACTCTTCCGGTATCTCGGCTGCGGACGCATCCGCCAAGAGCTCGAGCCCCTTGAATACGTGACCGAAGATTTGATCGAACCGGTCGAGATTGCGCTCGTCCTTCACGAGGGCTGTCCGTGCCAGATAATAGAAATCCTCGACGCGCTGCCCTGCAACGCCAGCCTCAACGGCCTCGAGGAGTGTCAGGTATTCTTTTAGCGTGACCGGCAGCCGGGCCGCTTTAAGTTCATGGAAAAGAGTAGTGAACATCGCAGCATTTTAGTGGCTCTTCACAGGCGATCAATGGCCAAACTAACAAGGACCAGAGACCGGAAAAGCCCGAACAAAAAAAGAAAGCCGCCCGGTGAGGGGCGGCTTCCTGTCCGTATCGTCGCTTTGCAGCAATCTTAATAGAAGATGACAGCGCCTGCGAGGAACATGTCAACTTCTTCTGCCGAGAACGCGCCGGCAGCGGTCGTTGCATCAAGCTCGTGGCGACGCCACTTGGCCCAGAGCGACATGGCAGCGGCATCGATTTCTTGAACAACACCCACGCCGAAACGTGTGGATTCAGAGTTCAGAACCAAAGCGCCGTTGATCAACTGACCATGCTGGAAGGCATCGTCATTGCGGCCAT
>JANOKZ010000008.1:0-3349 GCA_031419515.1 Hyphomicrobium sp. | reverse complement strand
GCCAAAACCGGCGGCCTTGCCAAACGTAAACGTGCCAACCATGGGCATGGGATTGTTGTCGATGAACACACGCAGCGATTTGATGTTGTCGGCGATATCGGCCATGAGATAAATCGAAACAGGCACTAGCGCTGCATCTTCCGCCTTGTCTGGTGCCTCAACGATCAGCGGCGCCTTTGTATCGACGATTTGCCGGTCGCCGTAGAATTCCTTGCGGATGCTAGCCCATGGGTCGTCGGTCGCCGCAGTCGCGGACAGGCTAAATGTCAGCGACATTGCGATGGCCGCAACGGTTGCAGTTGAGCGCTGGGCAGCGTAGCTGAGAGTGCGTTGCATTGGGTTCAATCCTCGAAGATCGCGCGACTTCGCATTTGGAGGCTTATTTTCACTCATTCCCACTCAAGTTCGGCGTACGCTGCGGTGACGTTACGGACATGAAACTCGTCCGACAACAGCCATTGCGCTTTTTCCTGTGCTCCAGCGGTCCTGATCGCTTCGCTAATCGGATCACCGGCCTTTATCATGCTTCGCACATCGTCGGCGATACGCCGGAGGTAGCGGTCGAGTGGCTCTATGGCATCAGGCCACGCCATGGACGCGGGGCCGTGTCCAGGGATGACGCGGCTAGCGCTCTCGCCGCGCATCGTGTCGATGAGTTTGATCCATCCGGCAATCGAGCCGTCGAGTGTCGGAATGTGTTCTGAAAACAGCAAATCGCCGAGGATGAGCGTGCCCGTTGCCTGATCGAATACGGTCAGATCGTTATCAGTATGCGCTGTCGGACGCGCGACGAGTGTGATCACGCGGTCTCCGAGATCAAGGTCCGTTCGATCCTTCACATGCACTGCCGGCATGACGATTGTAGAGCCGGCGAAGGCCGCTTCGCCGATCATGCGCGTGTTAGATTTGAGATAATTTTCCGCACGCGCAGAAAGCCCGCGCGCCATCTTGTGATGCGCAACAAAGGTAGGTTTATCCGCTTCAAACACTGCGTTGCCGAACACATGATCGGGATGCATGTGTGTGTTGATGACGTAGCGGATGGGCTTGTCGGTGATCGCCTTGATCGCTTCACGCAAACCGCGCCCAACGGTTGCGCTGCCGCCCGTATCGACGACCGCAACGGCGTCTTTGCCAACAATAATGCTGAGATTTGAAATATCGCCGCCGTTTTCGGGAGAAACGAGTGCGTGATGACCCTTGTGGACGAACAATCCAGGCGCGACTTCACTGATATTCAGTGCGGCCGCTTGGCTGGCTGGCACAGTCGGGAGCCAGGATGCGACGGCTGCAGCCCCAGAAAGCTTCAGGAATTCCTTGCGCGTAACAAAATTGCCCGAAATTCTGTTCTGAGTGGCCATGGGCGCTCCTACTGCCGTTACTGCCGTTCAAAAAGTATCGCACACCGTCGAACAGCCCGTCTTGGGCACTTCATCACGGTTTTGAAAGTGGCGCGTGATCGAAAGTCGTGAATCTGAGACTTTGGTCGCAACTTTACGTGCGGTGCACCATTTATGCTGCAATGCACATTGATGCGATGTTTCCGAGCTATTTTTGGGTCAGGGTCCTTGTCCTAATCTTGTAGCTTAGAATGAAGGCACTAGATCGTGTTGCGAATGTGAAAAAAAAGTGCCTAGATGCCGCCCGGTAACGAAGTCAACTTCTGTCCCACACGAAAGTGTGATGGACTAGCGAAAACCGGGCGGGAAAGAAGGGAAAAAAATTCCCCTACTCCCATTTCGAAGGTCACGTGAGGGCGGCGATCGGTACCACTTGCAAGCGTGGCAAGATTCTCAAAAATGGAGGAAGCGCGATGCGCAAAAGTGCAATCGCATGTGGGTTGCTCGCATCTGTCTCGTTCTCGGGAGCCGTTTTGGCTAACGACGACGTGCTCAAGTTGTCGAGCGATTCAAAGAACTGGGCTATCCAGTCCGGTAACTACGCCGGTCACCGTCATTCTAAGCTAAACCAGATCACGACTGCCAACGTTGGCAGCTTGAAGGTTGCTTGGACATTCTCGACGGGCGTTCTGCGCGGTCACGAAGGTTCGCCACTCGTGATCGGAGATATGATGTATCTCCACACGGCGTTCCCGAACAACGTCTACGCCCTCAACCTGAAAGACGAAAACAAGATCGTCTGGCAGTACAGCCCGAAGCAGGATCCGTCGGTTATCCCCGTCATGTGCTGCGACACGGTCAACCGTGGCGTGCAGTACGCTGAAGGCAAGATCCTTCTTCATCAGGCCGATACGTCTCTCGTCGCTCTCGACGCAAAGACCGGTAAAGAACTCTGGAAGGCCGTGAACGCCGATCCGAAGAAGGGTGAAACGGGCACAGGCGCTCCGCTCATCATCAAGGACAAGGTCATCATCGGTGTTTCGGGCGCAGAATTCGGCGTTCGTTGCTTCTTGACGGCTTATGGTCTGAACGATGGTAAGAAGCTCTGGCGCGCTTACTCGATGGGCCCGGATTCTGACATCCTGGTCGATCCAGACAAGACCATGTCGCTCGGCAAGCCAGTCGGCAAGGACTCGTCCTTGAAGACCTGGAACGGCGATCAGTGGAAAATCGGTGGCGGCTCGATCTGGGGCTATATGGCCTGGGATCCCGAACTGAACCTCATCTACTACGGAACGGGCAACCCTTCCACGTGGAACCCGGCTCAGCGCGCTGGACCTGATGGCAAGCAGATCGACCAGAAGTGGTCGATGACCAAGTTCGCACGTAACCCGGATACGGGCGTTGCAGCTTGGGCTTACCAGATGACCCCGTTCGATGAATGGGACTATGACGGCATCAACGAACCGATCCTCGCCAACATCAAAGTCGGCGGCGCTGATCGTAAAGTCGTTGTCCACTTCGACCGTAACGGTTTTGCTTACACGCAAGATCGCGCAACGGGCGAACTTCTTGTCGCTGCAAAGTATGACCCCAAGGTCAACTGGGCAACGGAAGTCGTCATGGATCCGAAGAGCCCGCAGTATGGCCGCCCTCAGGTCGTCGCCAAATATTCGACGTTCCAGAACGGTCAAGACGTGAACACGAAGGGCGTTTGCCCGGCAGCACTTGGTACTAAGGACCAGCAGCCAGCAGCGTTCTCGCCACTCACGGGCCTCTTCTATGTTCCGACGAACCACGTGTGCATGGATTACGAACCCTTCAAGGTTTCGTATACGGCTGGTCAGCCATATGTTGGCGCCACGCTCTCCATGTTCCCGGCTCCGGACAGCCACGGCGGTATGGGTAACTTCATCGCTTGGGATGCTGGCGCAGGTAAGATCGTATGGTCGAAGCCTGAGCAGTTCTCGGTCTGGTCGGGTGCTATGACCACCGATGGCGGCGTCGCT
>JANOKZ010000007.1:0-11106 GCA_031419515.1 Hyphomicrobium sp. | reverse complement strand
GAACGGGGAGGGCTCGATGAAACGCAGTCCCGTCGCGGTAACGGCGATTGTTCTCGCAGCCATTCTCACAGATGCAGCCTCGCGGCCCGCTGATGCAGGCGTCTGCGCGGCCCAGCCCATTGAAGCGCGCGGCGAGCAATCGCGCTTTGTGTGGCTGGCTAAAACCAAAACCCGCGCCAACTGGCGCCGTAAGGTGCGCCTGACGCCGGGCCTTGGCACGGCCTATGCCAACTGGGCGCGGGCCGAAAACACCGAAGAGCGCTGCCTCACAGGCCCCGCCGGAACGGTTTGCATCTTCACCGGAACACCCTGCTTGCCTTAGGCTATTTGGCAACGCCGTCCCAGCCTCGCTCCGGTCGCAGAATTTTTATCGGACCCACCCAAGGAAATCCCAAGTCCTGGCGTCTACTCATCGAAACGAGCGGCGCAACGGGTTAACCTCGCGTGACGGAAGAGCCAGATGAAACGTTATCGAGGCGCGCCGCATTGGGCGATCGCGACGCGTTTTCAAATCTCCTCGCGCGCCACCACGGCCGGATTTACCGCCTCGCGTGGCGCTGGTGCGGCAAGCGCGACGACGCCGAGGACATCGCCCAGGATGTGTGCGTGAAGCTTGCAGGCGCGATCCGCAATTATCGCGGAGACTCGTCCTTCGCCACTTGGCTGCATCGCATCGCCTACACGACAACAATCGACCACATGCGGGCTGGCCAAAGGATGACGGCGGTTGAACCGTCTGAGATCATAAGGCTCGTGGATCGTGCGCCGGATCAGTTGCCGGACGACAACGTCGATGGCGCGGAGTTGTGGAAGGCGGTTCGTGCGCTTCCGCCGCAACAGCGCGACGCGGTGCTGATGGTCTACGGCGAAGACATGAGCCACGCGGAGGCGGCAACAATCATGGAGTGCTCTGAGAAAACTGTTTCCTGGCACATTCACGCGGCGAAGAAGAAGTTGAGAATTCTGCTCGAGGCAGTTGGATAGCGATGACCGAACGAGACCTCGAAAATCTTAAACACTTGCCCGTGCCGTCAGCGCGCGATCAGGCGAATTCGGTTGCGATTGATGCCGCGCTCGCCGCGTTCGATGCCGCACAAACAGAAATCACAGACACCGCTCCCCAAGGAAACGTCACGCCGCTTCGTCAGACGGAAACGTCTCAACCGAAGAGGAGTTTTCTCATGCGCATGTCGTCCCGCCAGAATATGGCTCTCGCCGCTTCACTCGCTGCCCTCATGATCGCCGCGCCGATGGCGTTCAAGCTGACGCAGGGAGAATTGCAGGGAACATTTGGAGACATCTCGACGGAGATAGCCAGCCGTGGGGGCGACTCTACTGCGCAACCAGCGCCCGCGCCGGTCGACGTCGCGCGCCCTGAGCCTGTGCCACATAAAAGCGCCGGCCGCGCCGGTGAAGAAGGCCCAAAGCTTGCGTTGGGCATGAAGCAAAAGGAGCAAGAGACCGCCCCCGCGACTGCTCCCGCCGCTCAGCCCAGCACGTCGCCGGTTGACCACCCAGCCATTGCGGACGCGCGGCGTGTTGACGAAGGCCTCGTCGCGAAGAAAAGCGATGATCTGGGGCGCCAGGCGGCCGCAACCAATCCGGCAGAAGGTCGAGGTGCGCTCGTTGGCACACCCAAGGCAAAACAATTTGTGGGCAAGCAATCGCTGGGGGCTGGCAATTCAGTAGCTGGGATTGCGCCCGAACCAGCCCCTGCTGCCATTGCCTCTCTCGAACGCGACTCATCAGCACGCGGGCGCGTCGCGAATGCGCCTGACGAATATGCCACGCGCAAAATCATCGGCGACTTAAAAGCAGAATCTAAGTCCGATCCCGCAAAGCCCAGCCCTCAAGCTTGGATGGGTGGCGACGTTGATGTGCAGCCGCAAATCGCGCAGGAAGAAAATCGCGATAAATTCGACGCCAAGGACATCAATCCGGTCAAGCAGGTCGCATCCGAACCCGTCTCAACCTTCTCGACCGACGTCGATACAGCGTCGTACGCGTTCGTGCGCCGCGCGCTGAACTCCGGGCACTTACCGCCGAAGGACGCCGTGCGCGTTGAGGAGATGATCAACTATTTCCCGTATGCGTATCCGGCACCTGATACGGCCGACGTTCCGTTCAAGCCAACGGTCACCGTGATGCCGAGCCCCTGGAACAAGACCAATAAGCTCGTGCACGTGGCGATCAAAGGCTACGACTTGAAGAGTGCCGAGCGTCCGCGCGCCAATCTTGTGTTCCTGATGGACGTGTCAGGCTCGATGCAGCCCTCCGACCGCCTGCCGCTGGTCAAGAACGCGTTTCGCCTGCTCGTCGATCAGTTGAAGCCCGACGACACAGTCGGCATCGTCACCTATGCGTCAGGTTCCGGCATCGCGCTTGAGCCGACGAAAATTTCCGACAAATCGAAAATTCTGGCCGCTATCGACAAGCTGGGTGCTGGCGGCTCGACGGCGGGTGCGGCGGGCATCGCTGATGCCTATCGCTTGGCTGAAGCCGGCTTCGAGAAAAGCGCCGTCAACCGTGTGATCCTGGCGACCGACGGAGATTTCAACGTCGGCATCACCGGCCAGAGCGAGTTGAAATCCTACATTGAGCGCAAGCGCCAGTCCGGCATTTTCTTGTCGATCCTCGGCGTCGGCCAGGGCAACCATAACGACGCGCTCATGCAGACGCTTGCGCAGAACGGCAACGGCACGGCGGCCTACGTTGATACCTTGAACGAAGCGCGCAAAGTGCTGGTGGATGAATCCTCGTCCACGCTTTTCACCATCGCCAAGGACGTGAAGGTGCAGATTGAATGGAATCCTGCTGCAATCGCCGAGTACCGCTTGATCGGTTATGAGACGCGCAACTTGAAGCGCGAAGATTTCAACAACGATCGCGTGGATGCGGGCGACATCGGCTCGGGGCATACCGTGACTGCGATTTACGAAGTGACGCCCGTTGGCGCGCCGAGGTTGGCCGACGATTTGCGCTATGCGGCGAAGAAGCCTGCGGCAGAACCAGCTGCTGCGCCGGTGCCCGCGAAAGATGTTGCCGTTTCCGGCGAGCTCGGATTCCTGAAGCTGCGCTACAAGCGGCCTAACGAGGATACGTCGCAGTTGGTGTCGCTGCCCATTCCCCTTGGGGAACTTATCGTAGAGTCGTTCTCGAAAAACTTCAGAGACCACCAATCCACTTTGGCTGAGGCACAGTTCTCCATTGCTGTGGCCGCCTTCGGTCAGCTCCTCAAAGGCGAGCCTTACACCCAGGGCTACACGTTCGACGATGTCCTGGCTCTCGCGCAAGGCGCTCGCGGCGACGACCCATTCGGTTATCGCGCGGAGTTCTTGAACCTCGTCAGACTTGCGAAGTCTGCGCGGCCGTGACGACTCCCCTCCCCTTGACGGGCAGGGGTTGGGGGTGGGGTGAAGATCCGGGCGCGATAACGGAATGACGAAGAAGAGTCTTGCCTCAGTCACTTGCCGACGTTGGATGCGATACCAAGATCACGCTCTTTGCGTTACCCCCACCCCTAGCCCCTCCCCGCAAGGGGGAGGAGGATTCAAGTAGCCATACCCGCGAGACCGCCACGCAAAACGAATGATGAGATCGAAAATGTTGTCACATAGATGGTTCGCAGTATTGGCACTCGCTTGGCCACTCAAAGCTCTTGCGGTCGAGATTGAAGAAATTCCGCGCGACAAGTTTGATCTCAAAATTGAGACCTGCGATGTGGCGGTAGAGTTCGGCAGCGAGTGTTGCGGCATCGACCCCACGACATTCGCAAATGTCACGGAGTTCATTCGCGTTTCCAATCTCATTGACCGAGCGCGCCGCTATTCTTGGGGCCGGGAAGGCGAACAAACCTATTGCTTATCGATCAGCACCCCTGCCGCAGCGAAGCGCATCTTCATGGAAATTATGGACCTTTTGCCGCCCAAGCAAAAACCGCTGTACCCAATCTCTATCAGCATGCCAAAAAGTGACCGACGCTGAGCAGTTCGAAGCGTGGACCCAGATTGACGGCACGACCATAATGTCAGGCACGAGCGGCGACGACCCATTCGGTTATCGCGCGGAATTTTTGATTCTCGTGCGCTTGGCCAAGAGTGCCCGGCCTTGAGTTTTTGTGCTCCTTCTCCTCGTCGACAAGGCGGGGAGAGGGACTCTTAAATGGCTTCACCTTTTCTTCGCGATTTTTCGTGATGCGCTTACACTCTTGGCTTTTTGAGGCCCGGCTTTCGCATTCGCTTCCAGACGATCATCCACCGGCGCGCTGGCCAGAAGCCGCGCCGCCTGGACAACTTCTTCGACAGCCATCGCATCCGTTGCAAGGCGCGTTGCGGTCAACTCTTCGCGCGTCAAAACATGAATGCTCTTATGCGGCGCCGCGCGCATCAAGCCGTTGATCTTGTCGCCGATACCCATTTCAGAAAAATACGCAGCGAGTTTTTTGTACTCAACTTCGGCCGTCTTCACTTGTTCGGTTTTTTCGCTCACCTTCTTGGATGAGATCAGGACCTTCTTCTTCTCGCCCGTCGGCACGCCCAAGAAATGGCTTTGGGAAATCTTGTATTTCTGCAGGATTCTGACCGTCGTTCTGTAGGACGCCACTTCATGCACCCCAACGAGCGACGCGCGCCCGACGATGCGCCGCGTGCCACCCGCCAGCGTAAAGGCACAGGCAGAGGCGCACACAGCCAGATAGGCATTCGGCTTGCCCGAACGGATGCCCCGCACTTTGCGAGCAAGACATATGGCGTCGCTGCGTGCGCAGGTCTGAAGTTCCGTCTTGCTGACTGCGATGTCGAGCCCGTTGGCGCGGATCAAGCGGCCGAGCGCGAGCGATTCTTCAACTGTACCGCCGGGCGACTCGATGAGGATGGGGAGTTTGTGCTTTCCAAGCTGCTTCAAAACGGTTTTGAGTTTGGCGACAACTCCGGGTCTGATCGTGCCCTGCGCCGCGATCCATGCCGGGCAGTTGGGCTCGCAGTTTGGGTCGGAACTCGTGACGATGAAGATGTCCATGGGCGGCGGCGCTTTTGGGGCCTTGGCTGATGCGGGCACGTCGCGGACACGATCCGGACGGGGCGCCGCCTCAACCGCAATTGTCAAACCTGCGAGGGCAAGTGCGAGGAAACCCGCCAAGGCCCGATGTTTTGCCCAATCCCTAAACGCCACAATCGCCATACGAGGCCGCCTCGCTCCGCCAAGAACTCACTTCGATGTCACCGCCGGTCTGGTCCATTCAATCCGGCACACTAGTGAACTTCCGTTTCGAGGTCACCTTGAGAGTTGTCCTTTTCTGTGACCTGATCGAATTTCTCTCTGCCTTGGTGTCAGCCTCCGGGAGTATGCTAATCCTGCTTGAGTGTGCCTCGGCTGAGACTGAGTTTCGACGACACGACGTTGCCCAGTTTCTTGCAACTGTCCAGCGGGGCGGGACATCCCTTCCTTGCCTCCATCCGGCCGATGATCTTGGCGTTTTCTTCGCCGATGACTGTAGACGGTTTCTCAACAGCCGGATCGCAGGTCGCATCGTTGACGAAGTAGGAGTAGCCAATTGGCGTGAAAAAGCAGTAGTTCGAACGCACGTACATTTCGTTGCGCGCAACCCACAACGTCGGACAATCGAGTTTGCGCACTTCCTCCCACGTCAGTTTGCGCTCCAGGCTATTGGTAATGACGGGTTTCGCTGCATCATAGGAATAGAGACATGTCGGCTGCCGCCCGAGCGCAAGCGCATAGAGAGCGACGCAACTGGCAACACCCATCAACGAAAAGAATGCAGCAAGCGCCCATTTCGGCACAAGACTCGAATTCCAAAGGACTGCTGCCGTTCCGAGTACGACTGCAATCAGTATTTGGTGGGGATCTCCGAGACCCGTGAAACCGGCTAAGTTGAGCGCGAGATTGACAATACTGTCGAGCGTATGGACCATGGGTTATCCCGGTCGAATCCAAAAATATCTTATAATCGCCATGCAAATATGCGGCGGGCCGTATCTTGAACAGCCGTGACTTGTACACCAGCGCCTAACATACCAAATCGCTGGCAGCGCTCTATGGCGCGCGGGCCACAATGAGCGAGATCCGGCATGAAACTTTCAGAACCTATTGATACTGATGCCACGCGCCCTATTCATCCGGGCACGCGGATTGGCCATGTGCACTTGAAGGTCGCGGATCTTGAGCGCGCGCTCGGATTTTACTGCGGCGTTCTCGGTTTTCAACTTACCCAGCGTTACGGCCAAGACGCCGCCTTTATTTCGGCGGGCGGATATCACCACCACATAGGACTGAACACCTGGGAGAGCAAAGGCGGCTCGCCCCCGCCGCCCGGTTCAACCGGTCTCTACCACACTGCAATCCTGTACCCCTCCCGCGCGGCCTTGGCGGACGCCCTGAAGCGCTTGATGGCCCACGGCATCCCATTGACGGGCGCGTCCGATCACGGCGTCAGCGAAGCGCTGTATCTCAATGACCCGGATGGCAACGGCGTCGAACTTTATTGGGACCGTGCTGAAGCCGATTGGCCCCGCGACGCGAACGGCAGTCTCGCCATGGTAACGCACCGCCTCGACCTGCAAGCCCTTCTAGCGGCATCCTAATTCCTGCAGGCAATGAGCAGAATTAAGAGTTGCAGTACACACCTGCTGCGACAAAACGAACGGTCATTCGCCTTGACATCGACAAATTTGTGATCCAAAGAAAACGAGCATTCGTTTTACTCTTTAGCGAGAGCGACCCTGGCAATTTCCGGGGGAATCCGGCTCGTTGTTCAGATGGGGCTCACCCGCACATGCCGAAACTCAAACCAGAAACTGAAAATCTTCGCCGCCAGCACATCCTTGATGCCGCGGAACGCTGCTTTGACCGTGGCGGCTTTCACGCCTCCACCATGCAGGATATCTGCAAGGAAGCCGCCGTCTCACCAGGCGCCCTCTACGTCTATTTCGGCAGCAAGGAAGACCTGATCGCGGGCTTGTGCGAGCGCGACCGTGCCGAACTCGCAGAACGCTTGGAGAAAATGGCCGAAGCGCCAGACTTTCTCGCGGCGCTCGTTTCAATCGGCGAAAACTACTTCATCGACGACCCCGCCTCGAAGCAACGCGTCGCCGTCGAAATGGGATTGGAAGCCACCCGCAACCCGCGCGTCGCCGAGATCTTCTTGAGTGCCGACAAGTTTTGCAACGACAGTTTTACCGCGCTTTTCCAGCGCTTGAAGGATGCAGGCCGCATCAACCCGACGATCGACATCGCGACACTCGCCAAAGTCTTCCACGTCATCGGCGACGGCCTGTTCTGGCGCCGGGCCGTTGTTCCCAACTACGACGTGCGAGAGGTTCTGCCGGTGCTAACCGCAATGATCGGCGCACTCGTCAATCCCGTAATCCCAAACTCAATCTCCAGCAATTCCGCAGCGCAAGGGCAGCGTCATGAGTAAAAAAAGCATACTCGCCGCACTGTTTATCTTGGCTGGTGCCGGCGGGGGATATTTCTATTGGCAAAAACAACAGGCCGAGTTCGCAGCAGCAGCTGCCAATGCCGCATTGTCAACGAAAGACGAGGCGCCGAAGGCTCCGGCCATTTCTGTCACCCGGATAAAGCCCTCAGAGTTTGTTGAAACGGCACTCGTGACAGGCTCGCTCATCGCGCGCGAGGAAATTCTTGTCTCTCCCGAGATTGAAGGATTTCGCGTTGTCGAATTGTTTGCCGATGAAGGCAGCACGGTCAAAAAAGGCCAAATCCTGGCGCGACTCGTCGCCGAGCAGCTTGAAGCCCAAGTAGCCCAGAACGAAGCGAATAAGGCACGTGCCTACGCCGCGATTGCCCAAGCAAAAAGCCGGATCACCGAAGCCGAGGCGCGCAAGAGCGAAGCGGACGCCCAACTGGAACGCGCCGTGCCGTTGAAGAAATCCGGCTACCTTTCAGGCTCCGTCTACGATCAGCGGGAAAGTGCTGCACGCACAAGCGAAGCTCAGGTTGCAGCCGCCCGCGATGGCCTCACGTCGGCCGAAGCAGAAAAAGCGCAGATCGAAGCGCAACTGCGCGAACTGAACTGGCGCCGCGGCAATACTGAAGTCAAATCACCTGAAGACGGCATAGTAAGCCGGCGCAATGCACGGCTTGGAGCCGTTGCGACAGCGGCTGGCGAACCGATGTTCCGCATTATCGCTAAAGGCGAAATCGAATTAGACGCTGAAGTCGTCGAGACCGAACTTGCCAAAGTGAAGGAAGGTCAAAAGGCCCGCGTCTTGGTTCCAGGCGGCGACGAAGCCGACGGCGTTGTGCGTTTGGTTTCGCCCGAAATCGACCGCACCACGCGGATGGGCCGCGCCAAGATTTTTCTCGGGGCCAAACCGGGGCTCCGCATTGGCGCATTCGCGCGCGGCACCATTCAAACGGCATCAAGCCGCGGCTTGGGCGCCCCAACTGCTGCCCTCATGTTCGACCCCGCAGGCACTTACGTTCAGCTTCTTGACGGTGACAAAGTGCACCGGCGCATCGTGAAGACCGGGCTCGTCACCGGCGACCTCATTGAAATCACCGAAGGCCTGAACGAAGGCGATACGATCGTCGCGCGCGCCGGCACTTTCCTGCGCGACGGCGACGTCATCCGGCCTATCCTGCTTGACGACAAGATCAGTGCTTCTGCGGCGGGGGCAAACTAATGCGTATTAGTTTCTCCGCATGGGCCATTCGCAATCCGGTCCCGCCGATCTTGCTGTTCTCCGTGTTATGCGTTCTCGGCATCATGAGTTTCATGAGACTGCCGGTCACCAAGTTCCCGAACATCGACGTGCCCGTCATTTCCGTGACAATAACACAGAGCGGCGCCGCACCGGCCGAACTCGAAAGCCAGATCACGAAGGAAGTTGAAGACGCGGTCGCCAACATCACAGGCGTCAAGCATGTCGTCTCAACGCTGACCGACGGCAGTTCGACGACAGCTATCGAGTTCCGTCTCGAAATCAATACCGATCGCGCCCTCAATGATGTCAAGGACGCGGTTGAGAAAATTCGCGCGGACTTACCCCGCAACATCGACGAACCCATCATTCAGCGCATTGATGTCGAGGGCCAGTCGATCCTTTCTTATGCAGCGTCCAGCCCGGGAATGACGCTGGAGCAGCTGTCTTGGCATGTTGACGACGTCATCAAGCGCCGGCTGCAGGCGTTGAAGGGCGTTGGCCGCGTCGAGCGTTACGGCGGCGTCGATCGCGAAATTCGCATTCTGCTCGATCCCGACCGGCTGCTCGCGTTCGGCATTACGGCCGCTGAAGTCAACCGCCAGGTGCGCGCAACCAACGTCGATCTCGGCACGGGTCGCGGCGAAGTCGGCGGGCAAGAGCAGGCCATCCGCATGCTGGCTGGCGCCCGCAAGGTAGAAACTCTGGCCCAAACCAAAATTGTACTGTCTGGCGGACGCGAAGTGCGCCTCAGCGATCTCGGCCGCGTTATCGATGATGCCAGCGAGCAGCGCTTTTTCTCGACCGTCAATGGCCAGCCGGTCGTCTCGTTTGGCGTGTTCCGCTCCAAAGGCGCCAGCGAAATCTCGGTGTTCAACGTCGTCGACAAGAAACTCAAGGAGCTTGAACAGGAGTTTCCGGACGTCGAACTGAAAAAAGTCGATGACGCCGTTGCCTATACTGCCGGCAACTACGAATCGGCAATGATTGCGCTCATCGAAGGCGCGGCACTCGCCGTGCTTGTCGTGTTCATATTCCTCGGCAACCTGCGCGCCACTATCATTTCAGCGATTGCGCTGCCGCTTGCCGCTATCCCGACGTTCTGGGCTATCTCGATGATGGGCTTTTCGCTGAACCTTGTCAGTCTTCTCGCGATCACGCTCGTCACCGGTATTCTGGTCGATGACGCGATCGTCGAGATCGAAAACATCGTGCGCCATATGAACATGGGCAAAACGCCCTACCGCGCTTCGCTCGAAGCGGCCGACGAGATCGGTCTTGCCGTTATCGCCATCTCGATGACCATCGTCGCAATCTTCGCACCTGTCTCGTTCATGGGAGGCGTCGCCGGGCAGTACTTCAAACAATTTGGTCTGACAGTCGCTGTCGCCGTATTGTTTTCGTTGCTCTGCGCGCGGCTCATTACGCCCATGATGGCCGCCTATTTGATGCGGCCGATGAAAGAGCATGTGCCAGGTGACGGCCTCATCATGCGCGGTTATACGGCGTTGCTCCGTGGCACTCTCAGGGTGCGATACCTCACATTGGTGGCAGGCGTCGGTTTGTTCGTTGGATCGATCTATGCGACGGCACTTCTGCCGACTGGGTTCCTTCCCGATGAAGACAACTCCCGCGTCGTCATTTCTGCCGAACTGCCACCCGGAACGCGTCTTGACGATACGCGCAAAGCAACCACGCGCATGGTTGAAATCCTACGAGCGATCCCAGAAGTCAAAAGCGTCGCCGTGCTTGGCGGCACGAGTCCAACTGGCCAAACCGAATTGCGCCGCGCAGCGATCACGGTAACGCTTGTCCCCAAGACCGAACGCAAACTGACACAGAAAAAACTCAAAAGTATAATTTCCGCAAAGCTCGCAGAAGTGCCGGATGCGCGCGCCTGGTTCGTTAATGACCGCGGCGAACGCGAGCTGTCGTTCACGATGCTCGCCGCAGATGGCGACAAGCTCGACGACTCCGTCAGCCGGCTTGAAGGCGCATTGCGGCGCGTTCCGGAGTTCCGCAACGTCGCTTCGAACGCAGCGCTGAAGAGGCCCGAAATTCGCGTCAAACCGAAATTTGAGGAAGCGGCCCGGCTTGGCATTACGCCCGACCAGATCGGTGAAACCGTTCGCGTCGCAACTATTGGCGATGCCGACTTCAATCTCGCGAAATTTAACGCCGGCGACCGGCTTATCCCCATCCGGGTGCAGATTGAAGAATCGGCACGTGCTGATCTGCAGCGTATCCGTCAGCTACGCGTTACGAGCACCTCGGGAAAATCCGTGCCGCTGACCGCTGTTGCCGATGTCAACTTTGGCGAAGGCCCAAGTACGCTCACGCGCTATGACCGCGACCGCAGCGCTACGATTGGCGTCGATCTTCAACAGGGCTTGGCGCTTTCGACCGCACGCGACAAATTTCTTGC
>JANOKZ010000006.1:0-1827 GCA_031419515.1 Hyphomicrobium sp. | reverse complement strand
CTAAGGATAAGTCTGCGGGACAAATCCGCGCCGTATTGAGAGAGCTTGAGCGCATTGGCAGGATTGCGCAAGGCGCAGACCAAGACCAGCGGTGCGAGGCGGGCGGAAGCGAAGGATATGCGCCTGGCATGCCGCAGTCTGTCGCCGAAGCCTACCGCGTGCTCGGTATCAATGCCGCCGCGGAGCCCGCCGTCACGAAGAAGCTGGTTGATGCACTGCGCATGAGCTGGCATCCCGATTACGCGCGCGACAATGCGGATCGCATCAAGCGTGAGGATCGCATGAAGCAGATCAACGCCGCCTGGGATTTGATCAAGGACGGCCGCAAGGCGGCGTGAGAGTTGAGTCTGTTGCGAGTTCTTAGCCGAGTCCCGCGCCGTTCTTAGCGGGAACACTTATTGCCCAAAAAAGGACAGCAAGCCTGAACTTGGCGCTGGCACCGTGAATTCCGTCATTGCAGAAGAGACTTCAGCGTAAAGCTTGGGCAGCCAAACAGGGTCGCCAGGCTTTGCGGGCGGCAACCCGGCGTGGCGGAAATCCACGGGCGCAATGACGAGCTTGACATTCGGCAGGCCGACTTTTGCCGCGAGCACGAACAGTTCTTCTGCCGCTTCGTCACCGACAGCGAGGCAACCAGCGGACAAAGCCTTGCCGTGGATCATGATGTCGCCGCCGAGTTTCTTGCGGCCGTCCTTCTTCGCCATCTCGCGGTCGAAGGCGTTCGGGTAGTTCACGCGTAATGCCACGTGATACTTGCTGTTCGGGTTGAGGAACGAAATTCCATAGACGCCTTCCGGCACCTGCTTGTCGCCTTGATTGAGCTTTGGACCCGCCTTGCCGCTTGCCGCAAGCACCGGGTAGCGATGGACGAAGGTCATCGTTCCGTCCGCCGCGCGGGCGTAGAGTTCGAGCGTTCTCTTGTCTTTGATGGCAACGAGGCTGACGCTGGCCGGCGGCCATGCGGCGTTGGCGGCGGCGAATTTTTCCGTCAGGCGCTGGGTGGCGGCGGGGGAAATTTCTGCAAGCCGTTCGTCTAGCGCGCGGGGCGGCGATACGATCACCGGCGGCGCATTGCGCCACGGAGAGCCTTCAGGTTTCGTGATCGTGATGCGCAGTGCCGGCTGTGGCAGCGTCTCGGCATGTTCTTCCGTCGCCCATTCGTCCGGAATATTGTCTGCCGGTTCATCGACCAGAGACGTGAGCCGGAGCGGCAAGGCGCCCTGCGCGACGAACGAAAGGCGGGGCAGGGACGGCAGCTGCTCTTCGCCCGGCAGCGCACCAGTTTCGATCGACGACGGTTTGAGATCGATGCGGCCAGCGGCTTTCACGACACTGGCCTCTTCGCCAGCTGAGCCGGTGTCTGACCCTCTGGGTCTGACACCGGAGTCGTCTGGTGCCGATGGTGTCAGACCCATCCTGCCGGAGGTAGGTAAGAATTGGGCGTCAGACACCACGGCTGGCGCGCTTTGCGGATCGGGCACGAGCATGTGCACAACTCCGGCGCTCGCAAGCGCGGCCGCGATACAAGATGCGATGAGTGATGCCCTTGGATTCAAAATCGGTTCCCGGGTTGGCCCACATCTGCGCCGTTCTGGCCCGCAGCTGTGGAGCGTCTCTACGCGTTGTCGCTGATTCGCTGCCGAACGCGTAACCGGAAGAGCCGAATCACATGTGCAAGACGAACATTTTTGTGGGGCGGAATGTGGGATGGGAAATGAACCGTCATCCCCGCGCTGACGCAGCGCATGCGCTGCGTCAGGTCTCCGGCGGGGACCCGTCCAAGCCACGACAGAGTGTTTGCGGACGCTTGGATGGGTCCCGGCCTGC
>JANOKZ010000005.1:0-17857 GCA_031419515.1 Hyphomicrobium sp. | reverse complement strand
GTCGACAGATCCGTCTCGTCAACCAGCAGACCAGACGTCGCCGCAGAAGCGGCCAGCGTCGGCCCGTCGTCAATGATCTTGATGGAGAGGTCGCCACTTACAGTGTCGTTGTCGATGTCGGTCACCACGACCGTCATGGTGTCGAAGATCGCATCCGTCCCGACGCCTAGATGGGTCTCATTGTCGAGCAGGGTATAGGTGTACGTCACAAGGCCCGTGCCGGCGGTGTAACCCGTGATGGTCAGCGTGTTGCCTTCCGGGGTCGTCACGTCGATGGGTGTTACTCCGCTGGCCGCCAACGCGGACGCCGAGATCACGACGCCGTTGACGGTGAGAGACGCTAGGCCATCCGGCGCTGAGATCGTAAAATCGCCTGTGTTGATTTCAGACTGGTCGGTGCCCGGCGAAGGATCAGCCGCTTCGCCCGTGCCCTCCGAGCCCGAAATCAAGGGCAAGCCCTTCTCATCAACGGCCGTATCGCCGCCATTGGCCTCAGGCGTCAGTCCAGTGATGCTGGTGCCGCCATCCGCAATAGTGATTGTCAGGATGGCGGTATCGGCGTCGTTGTCGCCGTCTGTCAGAGTGTAAGTGAACACGTCCGTTGCCGACAACGGACCGGTCGTGTCGCGCGTGTATGTGTATGAGCCGTCGGGTGCGAGTTGCAACGTGCCGAATTGGCCGTTGATGGTCACGCCCGCGCCAACACTGGTCAGAGGGCTACCGCCCGGATTGTTGCTGAGGATATCTGTTACCGTGGCGCCATCGGCGCCCAGAATATCATCACCAGCCGGATCGTTGGTGGTGCCGGTACCCGTGATGACGTTGCCGGTAGCCGTGTTCGTTGCATTTGACACCGTGTCTGTGTCGTCAACAGCCGTTGGCACGTCGTCGATGATGTTGATCGTCAGGTTCACCGGTGCTGTCGCATCAAAGTCGGCATCGGTCACGATCACTGGGAAGCTGACGCTTGTCGCATCGCCGGAGGTATTGTCCTTCAGGGTGTAGGTGTAGCCGACCGTGCCAACGCCGGTACCGGGAATGAAGCTGTAAGACGTAATGACCAGCGTGCCGGTCGCGTCGTCTACAATGACTTGGCCACCAACTCCCGTAACCGTCTCACCCGCAATCGTCACCGACGAGACACCGTCCAGTGACGTGAAGCCGATGGTGCCCGAGACGGCTTCGGATGGATCGTCGTTCACACCAGGTGCCGCACCTTCCACCGAACCCGCAGGCTCGCCGGCACGCTCTGGCAGACCCCGCTCGTAGACCGTCGTCGTCTCGCCACCGGCAGCCGGGACACTCACGAACGGCGGAACGTCGGCGATGGCGACGGTCAGCGTTGCCGTGTCAATGTCGCCATCGCCGTCTTTGAGCGTATAGGTGAACACATCCGACACGCCGCCTGGTGTTCCGGTATCGCGGGTGTAGCTGTAGCTGCCGTCGGCATTGACGGTCAATTGGCCGTACTGGCCGGCCACAACCGTCGCTCCCGACACCGCCGTCGCTGAGCCGCCAGCCGTGGTTGCCGTAACCGAGGAAACCACGGCCCCGTCCGCGCCCTGAATGTCGGCGCCGGTATCACTATCACCCGCATCGCCTGCCGACGCATCCGTTATCACGTTGCCCGTCGCCGGGCCAAACATGCCCGCAGCAATGCTGTCCGTGTCGTCAACCGCCGCCGGCACATCGTCGACGATATCGATCGTTATGGTGGCCGGCGCAGATAAGACGGTGCCGTCGAATACGGTGAGTGTGAAAACATCCGCCTCGGTGACGGCTGGTACATCGGTGGTTGGGCTGGCGAGTTCGTATGTATATGTGGCAATACCAGTCAGTACGTTATACGCGGTCACGGTCAGGATGCCGTGAGCGCCGGGGAACGTCGCGCCAGTAAGGTTCGCAATCAAGACGGTCGTGCCGTTGATCGTCACACTTACAAGATCGTCGAGCCCATCCGGGTCTGACAGTTGGAATGTGCCGCCTGCAGATCTGTCGGTCAGAGATGGGTTGGAGCCTATCAAAAGCCCTGACTCGAAAACTTGGTCGTGCGCTCCACCGAGATTGCCTTGGTCAACGACGAGCAACGGCCCGTCGTTCGTGCCGACGATGCAGACCGTAACGTTTTGTGAGGCCGTGCCGCCATGACCGTCGTTGATCGTGACGACGTATGTCTGGGTGATCGTGTCGCCTTGATCGAGGTGCTCAAGCAGATTGTCGGCGACGGTGAACGTCCAGCCAACCGAATTTGCCGCCTGATTGACGGGGAGAAGGGTAAATGTCCCGATATAGCCAACACCCCCACCCAACGGGACCGGGGTCCCAGTATGCGTATCGAGCGTATCGGCGTCCGAGAACGTGATCGTACCGGTACCCGTATGCGTCGAATTGTTTTCCAACGCACCGCTGCTGTCAGTCAGCTCGGTGATTGTTGCCTTCTGCACGCCTGAGGTGATGACCGGCGCGTCATTGGTGCCGACGATGACAACCGTCACGACCTTTATCGCTTTGCCGCCGTGACCGTCGTTGATCGTAATCGCGTACTTCTGAGTGAGTGTTTGGCCCACCTGCAGGTAATCGAGCTTGTCGTCGCGGACTTTGAATGTCCATTTCACGCCGTTGGCGGCTTGATCTACTGCGCCAAGACTGAAGGAGCCCTTGTAGCCACTCCCAAGGGCTGCGACTGAGGCGCTGTGGACGTCGCCGGCGTTGTTATCGCTAAATTTTAATGTTGAAAATCGCGTATGATATGCGGTGTTTTCACCCGGCGCCAAGTCGGCAATTTCTTTGATGCGGACCGGTGCGAATCCCGAATTAATGACGGGCGCAAAATTCACGTTCCCGCAAAGGTCTCTAAACGTAATTTGGATAGGTTTCTTGACAATAACAGCCATGACGCAACTCCTCGCAACGCTACGCAACTGGGCTCGCGCGCTGGTTCGGGAGAGCATCAAAACTAAAAACGGGAGTGGGTCTACTGATCCGAGGTGTTTGTCACTTAGCGCGCAAATTCCGCCCTTTATGACTCCTCATGGCACCTCGTCCAAATTCCCAACCAGGCTCCGCAACAAGACTGATCAGTTAAAGAACCGTTAAATGACTAACGACAAGGCAATCTTTAATACACAATTAAATTTAGCCAAGGGACTAAAGTCCAATTTTGTAAGGCCTTGAGAAAAATGCAACCCGCGTTGGAATCGATAGTTCCGCTGTGTCGCCGGGGGCGCCTGACCGGAGATGGTATAAATCCCTCAAATATCGTGGACATTTATCCAGATCGTTCTGGGGCACCTGATCGTTATGGGACAAATGGCATGCCGCTTCGATCTGGCCCGTGAACGCTGTATTCTCTCGCAAGTCCCATCGTAGCCCCACAAATGGAGCGGTCGGGATGGCGCTCAGGGAAATGACGGCCTTCAGATTTTCGAATGGAGCTGAACAATATATTCTCGAATACCGCCGCGATGCCCTGGCCGCCGCTGGCGACGAGCCTGTTCGTCACGATCGCCTCGTCGCGGCAAAGAAAATGCCGCGGTCATGATGTCATCCCTGTCGTTGGACTTGCGATTGACGCAGGGGGCGGCATTTCAGGAGGCTTGGAAAAGAGCGGATTTTTGCTCGTCCGCGTTCTTCGCGATGCGTGCGATAAAAACGCTGGCCGCCCTCGTGATGTGATTGCGGGCAAGCTCTTCGGCTTTCGCACCATTGCCGCGAATGACGGCCCGAAGAATGGCCTCATGCTGATCCCAGATACGGCGCGGTGTCTCATCGCGCATCAAAACTTCGCCCATGATCCGGCGCAGATGTGCCCAATAGGGATGCATGGTCTCCTTGATAAGCCGATTACCGGAGATATCGTATAGAAATTCATGAAACGTCATGTCGGCAGCGATGAGTTTTGCGACAGAGCCTTCGCGTTCCGCCTTGCGACCGTCTTCGATGAGTTTGGGCCCGAACTTTGCGGCGTCCTTGCTTCCCCGCACAGCCGCTAAGCTACAGGCCAACGCTTCGGCAACCGCGCGCACTTCGAATAGGTCGCGCACAAAATCAGCCTCAACCGGCGCAACGACAAGACCGCGTCCCGGCGCATCGCGCAAGAAACCTTGATTGCGCAAGAGTAGCAACGCCTGCTGCACGGGCTGGCGCGAGACGCCGAGCGTCTTGGCGAGGTCTTCTTGAATGAGGCGCGGATTGTCCGTGAGCCGGCCCGCGATGATCTCCGATAAGATCTGGTCGTAGACCAGTTCGGTCAGGCTCGGTTGAGTGGCAAGCGGCCTCACGGCATAACTCCTTGATGGTGCGGCACGAGGACTAGCCTGAACGGCGGCGACACACAACCGAATTCTGTATTCAGAATGCACTTGAATGTATTCTGAATTCAAAGTATGGTTGGGCTGGCGTAAGCAACTCAACGATGGAGCGCCCCTTGAGCGGGCTCAGCCGCAGACGTGTCGTGACAGGCGCCGCAGTGACGGCAGCCGCCACGCTTTTCGTGGGGACGCCGGCGTGCGCCGGTATCCGGCTGAAGCTCGGCAACGACCTGCCGGATTCCCATCCCGTCAACACCCGCCTGCGCGAGGCCATCGCCGCGATCGGGGCTGAGACGCAAGGGGCGGTATCCATCGAGTTGTTTCCAAACAATCAGCTCGGCGGCGATCCCGGTATGCTGTCGCAAATCAGGTCCGGAGCGCTTGAACTGGCGACGTTTCCTGGAACCGTCATGTCGACGCTTCTGCCGGTGATGGCCGTGCCGGGGGTCGGGTTTGCCTATACCGATTACGGCCAGGTCTGGGCTTCGATGGATGGCGCGCTGGGCAATTTTCTGCGCGGGCAGGTGGCGAAGGCGGGACTCCATCCGTTTGACGCCGTGTGGGACAACGGCTTCCGGCAAATCACGACCAGCACCAAGCCCATTCAATCGCCCGCCGATCTCGTGAATTTCAAGATCCGCGTACCCGTCGTGCCGCTCTGGGTTTCCATGTTCAAGGCACTGCGGGCTGCACCTGTGAGCATTCCGCTCAACGAAGCCTATTCCTCGCTGCAAACGAAAATTGCCGATGGGCAGGAAAACCCGCTCTCGCTCATCAATATCGCGAAGTTCTACGAGGTGCAGAAATATTGCTCGTTGACCAACCACGCATGGGACGGATTCTGGCTCGTTGCCAATGAGAGGAATTGGAAAAGACTGCCCGCGGATATTCAGGCCGTTCTCGCCAAGCACTTGAACGGCGCGGCGCTCAAGGAACGCGCCGACATCGCCGCGGCCAATGTCACGCTGCGGAAGGATCTGGAGGCAAAGGGCTTGACATTTACACCCGTCGATACCGGCGCCTTCCGGCAAGCTCTGAATGCCAGCGGATTTTACGCAGAGACCCGGGCAAAATTCGGCGAAGAGCCCTGGACGCTTCTTGAGACGTTCACAGGGAGATTGGGTTAGCCGATGGACGTCGCGCGCAACGTGTCCGCCATATCGCCTGCCGGTCTCGAGCCACCGTCGTCGCGTTCGCGCGTGGAACATGCCTTAGGCGCCCTTGTCGAGGTGGCGGTCGCAGCTCTTGTTGCGGTCGAAATCGTCATGCTGCTGACTGGCGTCTTTGCGCGTTACATCCTCCAAATGCCGCTCGTCTGGGTCGATGAACTCGCGTCTATTCTGTTCTTGTGGCTGGCGACGCTAGGTGCCGCGATTGCGATGCAACGCAGAGAACATATGCGCATGACAGCAGCGACGCACCGCTTGTCCGATCATACCAAGTTTCTACTCGACGCACTCGCCGTTGCTGCGCCTGTTGCATTCTTGGTACTCATGCTGCCCGCCGCGTTTGCGTACACTCACGAAGAGTATGTGATCCGGACGCCGGCACTCGACGTGTCGAATGCCTGGCGCACGGCTGCAATCCCGGCCGGCATTTCCGCGATGCTTGTCTTCGCAGTGTTGCAATTGATCCGCGCGAAATCTGCGTTGCTGGCGGCCAGCATAGTCACTGTCGGGTTGATTCTGGGATACGTTGCGTCGCCGCTGCTCTCCCAGATCGGTAACATCAATTTGCTTCTATTTTTTGCCGGCGTCTTGCCGGTCTGCGTCCTCGCCGGCATCCCGATCGCCTTCTGCTTTGCGCTCGCCACCTACGCTTATCTCGCCTTCACGACCGATATCCCGCTCTCCGTCATTCCAGGACGCATGGAAGAGGGCATGAGTCATCTCATCTTGCTGTCCATTCCGCTGTTCGTGTTTCTCGGCAAGCTCGTGGAGATGACGGGCATGGCCAAAGCGATGGTCGATTTCCTGGCCTCTCTTCTCGGCCATGTGCGAGGCGGTCTGCATTACGTGCTCATCGGCGCGATGTATCTCGTTTCCGGCATATCGGGTTCAAAGGCCGCCGATATGGCCGCCGTTGCTCCGGTGCTCTTTCCTGAAATGAAGAAGCGCGGCGCGGATGAAGGCGACCTCGTTGCGCTTCTGTCGGCGACGGGCGCGCAGACGGAAACCGTGCCGCCCTCTATCGTACTCATTACTATTGGTTCGGTCACCGGAGTTTCCATCGCGAGCCTGTTTACGGGTGGGCTCGTTCCCGCACTTGTACTCGGTATCATGCTGTGTTTGCTCGTCTACTGGCGCTCGCGTGCGGAAGACTTAAGCCACGTCACCCGGGCGAGCGGCAAGCAGATCTGCGCCGCATTGCTTATTGCGCTTCCCGCGCTTGCCTTGCCTTTTGTCATTCGTGCTGCGGTCGTCGAAGGCGTTGCGACGGCGACGGAAGTCTCGACAATCGGCATCGCCTATTGTGTGCTTGCCGGTCTCGTTTTCTACCGCCGCTTCGATTGGAGGAAGCTGCCCGGCTTGCTTGTCGAGACGGCGTCTCTTTCGGGCGCGATCCTGCTCATTATCGGCACGGCAACCGCAATGGCTTGGGCACTGACTCAATCGGGGTTCTCGCATCAGTTGGCTGAGGCCATGTCGCGCGTTCCGGGCGGGCAGGCGGGGTTCATCGCCATTACGATTGTCGCCTTTATTATTCTCGGCAGTATTCTGGAGGGGATTCCGGCGATCGTGCTTTTTGGTCCGATGCTGTTTCCCATCGCCAAGGCGCTCGGCATTCATCCGGTGCACTACTCCATGGTCGTCGTGCTCTCCATGGGGCTCGGCCTGTTCGCGCCGCCCTTCGGCGTCGGCTATTACGCGGCGTGTGCCATCGGCAAGGTGCATCCCGACAAAGGCATGCGCGAGATTCTTCCCTATATCGCGGCGCTGTTCGCCGGTCTGTTGATCGTTGCTGCCGTGCCAAGTCTCTCCATAGGTTTCCTAAAATGATTGCCTTCGTCGATGTTGCTATTGTGAGGACGTGTTGAGATGGAGCTGTTGAATATCGGCGCCATGCTGTCGGTTCATGCGCGGCTGTTCCCAGAGAAATTGGGCGCGCGCGACCTCGAACGTTCGCTGTCTTTCCGGGAATGGAATGCACGCTCTTGCCGTCTCGCGAATGCGCTACTTGGGCTTGGCTTGCAGAAAGGCGACCGCGTCGCGGTACTCGCCTACAATTGCCTGGAGTGGGCCGAGATTTATGCGGCGACTGCGAAAGCGGGGCTTGTCGCCGTGCCGGTCAACTTCAGGCTGACGGCGCTAGAAGCTGCCTACATTATCGCGAATGCAGATGTCTCGGCCATCATCGTGCAGGACGAGTTAGCCGGAATTGTCGAAGAGATCGGCGCTGATTTGCCCATAGCCAATCTGCCCATAGAACGGCACCGCATCATCCATTTCGGTGCAAATTGTCCGGCGGGCTGGCGCAGCTATGAAGGCCTCATCGCGGCGGCGCGCGACAGCGAACCCTTGCAAACGCACACGCTGACCCATCCCTGGACGCTGATGTACACCTCCGGTACCACCGGGAATCCCAAGGGGGCGATCCGCAGCCACAGAGGCGCTGCCAACATGGCGCTCATTACCGAGATCGAGCTCGGCATTCACCGCAACGATGGCGCGCTGCTTGTCATGCCGATGTGCCACGCCAACTCGCTGTATTTCTTCGGCGCATTCGCATATTGCGGCGCGACGACGACGATTTATTCGCGCAAGAGCTTCGATCCGGAAGAATGTGTGCGTACGCTGGCGCAAGGCGGCGCCACGTTCACGTCGCTGGTGCCGACGCACTACATCATGATGCTGGCGCTGTCTGAGCAGGTGAAGGCGCGGGATGATCTCAGCCGCGTGCGCAAGCTGATGATCTCATCCGCGCCGGCGCGCAGCGACACCAAGCGCGCCGTGATGGACATGTTCGTCAATTCCGGCCTCTTCGAACTCTACGGATCGACCGAAACAGGTTGGGTGACGATGCTTCACCCGCACGAGCAGTTCGACAAGCTCGGCAGTGTGGGGCGCGAATGCGTCGGGTCCGCACCCATCAAAATCATGAACGAAGACGGCGAAGAAGTTGCCGATGGAGAAGCGGGCGAACTCTATTCCTGCAATCCTTACACCTTCGACGGCTACTGGAAACTTCCGGAGAAGACAAAGGAGGCGTTCCGTGGAGACTATTGCACCGTTGGCGACATGGCCCGGCGCGACGCGGACGGCTATATTCAGCTCGTTGATCGTAAGAGCAATATGATCATTTCCGGCGGAGAGAATGTTTATCCGTCCGAGGTGGAAGCAGCCATTGGCGCGCACCCAAAAGTGAAGGATGTCGCCGTAATCGGCCTGCCCGACCAGAAGTGGGGCGAACGCGTGCACGCCGTCGTCGTTCCCCATCAGGGTGCCGAGATCAGCGACAGCGATCTACAGGAATGGGCGAAGCAGAAGCTCGCAGGCTACAAACGCCCGCGCTCGTTCTCGTTCATTCGCGACGACGAGATGCCGCGCAACGCCACAGGCAAGATCCTGCATCGCCAGATCAAAGCAAGGTACGCGCAAGATGCTAAATCCAAATAGATCGATCGAGCACGCGCATGCACACAGTCTTGAATGCAGCTCTGCCGGTGTTCGGCCTCATACTCCTCGGCTTCCTCGCTGGCCGTTCGGGACGGTTCGAGCCCTCCGCCACCGACACGCTCAACCGCTTCGCCTTTTATTTCGCGCTGCCGGCCTTGATTTTCATCGCCATGGCAAAAGTCGCGCCGGACCAACTTCGCCAGCTCGGATTTCTTGCAACGTTCGCTGGAGGCGTCGCCGTCACCTGGATGGTGGGCTACGCCACCAGCCGCCGCAAAGGTCAACCGGCGGCCGATGCACTGATCGAAGGCTGCAACGCGGGCTACAGCAATGTCGGCTTCATGGGCGTGCCCCTATGTCTTCTCGTGGTTGGTCGCGTGGGCATTGCGCCAGCTGCCATGTCGGTGTTGCTCACGGCCTGTGTGCAGTTCCTCCTCGCCATCATACTCGTCGAGCTGGTTCTGAAGGGGGGCGGAAACCTGGGGAACGCCATCCGGCAAGTTCTCTCGTCGCTCATTCGCAATCCGTTGTTCATCGCGCCGCTTGCCGGGATCACGGCGAGTGTGACCGGATTGACCGTCCCATCGCCGCTCGAACAGTTTGCGCTTCTGCTTGGCAATGCAGCGGCTCCCACGGCTCTTTTTTGTATCGGCCTGTCACTGGCGCAAACAAAACTCGCAAGCCACGACTACGCCGCGATCGCCCGGCTGACGGCGCTCAAGCTGTTCTTGCAGCCTGCCATCGCGGCAGTCTTGGTAATATATGTGTTCTCGATGCCGAAAATGTGGGCTCAGGCCGTAATACTCTTGAGCGCGCTTCCCATCGGCTCGGGCATATTCACAATCGCCAAGACGTACGAACGCGACACTGGCGTGACCTCGGGTGCGATCCTGACGTCGCATGTCGTCTCGGTGCTCACCTTATCCTTCCTCATTGCTTTGATGGTCTAATGTCATGACAATTTCACCCGATAGCGTTGCCGGGCTCATTGCCCGCACCCTCAAGGCGCGCGGCGTTAAACACGTCTTCGCACTCTGTGGCGGCCACATCATGCCGATTTGGATGCGCCTCGACGCGGAGGGCATTCGCATCATCGACGTGCGCGACGAACGTTCGGCTGTGCATATGGCGCAAGCGCACGCCGAGCTGACGGGCGAACTCGGCGTCGCGCTAGTGACGGCCGGACCCGGCTTTACGAATGCCATTACTGGCATCGCTAACGCGCACGTCTCCCGCGCACCCGTTCTCATCCTGTCCGGTACCGTGACGCGGCCGCAGGAAAATCGCGGCGCGCTCCAAGATCTCGACCAGCCGCAACTCGTGCGCTCCATCACGCGCTATGCGCGGACAGTGCGTGAGGCGTCGCTGGCTTTGCAGGAACTCGACGAAGCAATTTCGCGCGCCTTGGGCGAGGGTGGCGATCCTGGACCATCCTTTATCGATTTTCCGACTGACACTTTGCGCGCTGAGGTCCCCAAGGCGTTACAACTCGATGAGCACATCAACGCCAAGCCGCGCAGTACTGCGCGTCCCGATCCAGATGCGGTGGCTAAAGCCGTCGATATCCTCTGGTCGGCGCGCCGCGTGCTCGTCATTTCGGGCCGGGGCGCCAAGGGCGCCAGCTCTGAACTTGTTCAGTTTCTTGATCGCCTGGGCGCGGTCTACCTCGACACGGGAGAAAGCCGCAGCCTCGTTCCGGATGCCCACCCTTCCGTGGTCAGCGCCATGCGCGGCGCCGTAATGGGCGACGCCGATGTCGTATTGACGATCGGCCGGCGCCTCGACTTCCAGCTGGCGTTCGGCTCTCCGGCCGTATTCCAATCCGCAAAGTTCGTGCGCATTGGCGATTGTCCCGGTGAGGTGCGCGACAACCGCAGAGGTGCCGTTGAAATCATAGCGAGCCCCGCCGCCGCGCTCATCGGCATTGTGGAGGCTGCAGGCAACCGGCCGTCCGCAGTTGATCGCGCTTGGGCTCAGAAACTGCGCGCGGGCCACCAAGAGCGCGCGGCCAAACTGAAAGCGACGATGGCGTCCGCCTCCAATGGCAAAGACGGCCGGCTACATCCCAACAAAGTGCTAGCGGCACTTCAAGACGCGATGCCGGACGACTCCATCATGATCACCGACGGCGGGGATTTTCTCGCTTTCGCCCGCGTTGGCCTCAATGCGCCGCAGATGCTCGATCCCGGCCCCTTCGGCTGCATTGGCGTCGGCGTGCCTTATGGCGTGGCGGCGAGCCTGGCCTATCCGGAAAAAGCCGTGCTGGTCGCGACGGGCGACGGCGCGTTCGGCTTCAACGCCATGGAGATCGATACGGCTGTGCGCCACAACGCGCCGGTGCTCATTGCGGTCGCCAACAACGGCGCGTGGGCCATCGAAGTCCATGATCAGACGGTGACGCACGGCAAGGTCGTCGGCACGCGGCTGAGAGATAGCGATTATGCCGGCATGGCGCGCGCGCTCGGGATGCATGCGGAACGGGTCGAGACTCAAGATCAATTGAAGCCCGCGATCGCACGCGCTCTGGCCAACCGGCCTGCACTCATTGATTTCGTTGTGACGCCGGAGGCGATGTCTTCGGATGGCAAATCGGGGCTCGCCTGGGTGCCCGATCTGCAGCCGCTGGCGGCATGGGATGAAGCCGAGCGCAAATGGCGTGCGGGTGAGGTTTGAGGATAACGAAATGGACTTTCATGTGTCTCTAAAGGGCCGCCGCGCGCTTGTGACGGGCGCCTCGAAAGGCCTTGGTGCGCATTTTGCGAAGACGCTCGCGGCGGCGGGTGCCAGCGTCGCCGTGGCCGCGCGCAAGGCCGAGGACTGCGAGCGCGTCTGCGAAGAGATTCGCAGTGCCGGTGGTACGGCGTTCCCCATAGCTCTCGATGTGTCGTCTAACAGCAACGTTGCTGCCGGAGTGACAAAAGCGGCCAAGGACCTCGGCGGCATCGATATCCTCGTCAACAACGCGGGCGTGACCGAGACCGTGCCTCTCCTCGATCAGGACGAGGCGGGATGGGACCGGATCTTCGATACCAATTTGAAGGGCGCGTTCCTCGTTGGCCAGGCGGTTGCCCGCGTGATGCAGTCCGCCAAAAGCGGCACTATCGTCAACGTCGCCTCAATTCTCGGGCACCGCGTGGCCGGCCAAGTTGCGGCTTATGCCGCGTCCAAGGCGGCGCTTGTGCAGCTTACTAAGAGTATGGCGCTCGAATGGGCGCGGCTCGGCATCCGCGTCAACGCTCTCTGCCCCGGCTACATCGAAACGGACCTCAACCGCGACTTCTTCGAAACCGACGCGGGAATGACAATCGTCAAGCGCATCCCGCAGCGGCGCCTTGGCACGCTCGCCGATCTCGAAGGCCCGTTGCTCTTTCTCAGTTCCGATGCATCCCTCTATGTGACAGGATCATCGCTCGTCGCCGATGGCGGTCATCTCGTTTCCTCGTTGTAGAACAGCGCCGCAATATTGGCAGAGGCTCAAAAATGAAGTCGCACGATTCGAAGCGATCAAAACCACCGCCGCTACTTTAAGAGCTGCATGACATCCGTGTGCCCAAGGGCTGATGCAATATCGCGAGCTTGTTCGCGCTTCTTATTGCGCAGGCTCTGGTCTGCGCCAGCGTTGATAAGGGCCTGGGAGATTTTGGCGTTGCATTGGGATAACGCTGTATCGAGCGCGGTGGTACCAGCCGAACTTCTAATATTTAGATTGGCATGGGCGGCGATAAGGCGCACGACACTGTCGCCCTTGTCTTTTGTCACAGCCAGAATGAGCGGCGTAGCACCGGCCTTATTGCTGGCATCGACATTGGCTCCCGCTTTGATCAGCAAATCGACAACGGCGACGTGTCCGCCAGCTGCGGCCATGGCGAGCGCCGAATTGCCATCTTTGTCGCGGATTTCGATTTCCGTCCCGGCGACAAGTAAGACTTGGACATCCTTGGTGTGTCCGCGCCATGAGGTCTCGACGATGGCAGGCCGGCCGCCGGGAGCCAATGCCTTCTCTCGTGCTGCCGCCGATGGCGTACGAGGGGCGACGGATGGCTGCGGTTTTGGTTCCGCTTTGGCCGCAATGCCTTTCACGTTGTCCGAAGCAGCCGCCTGCCCCGGTTTTACAGCCGCTAAGTCCGCAAGCAACCGGATGGCCTCGGCATGATTTTGGGCCGCTGCCTTTTGCAACCACGCCCGGGCGTTCGCGCGATCGGGCGCAACGCCGCGCCCGGAAAGATACATCTGGCCAAGATTGTATTGCGCCTTGGCGTGACCTTGATCGGCAACTGCACGCATCCACTTATTGGCCAGTGCATCATCCCGCCCGACGCCGCGGCCTGACCTGTAGAGCGCCGCGAGTTGATATTGTGCGTCCTGATCACCGCTCTTTGCGCGCTTTTCCAGCAGTTGCGCGGCATTCGTGAACTGTCCGGACCGGACCGCGGCGGCTACGCCGGAGTCGGGGACAGCCACCTTAGGCTCCGCGGCGTGAACTGTCGGCAAATTGGTTCCGGCGACACCTGCCGCCAACGCCAGCACAAGTCTAAAGCGGTTATGCAGTCCCATATCTGGTCTCGATTCCGATGCCCGCACTCTTCAGAAAATCGGTAGGTAGAATTCCGCCGGCGCAGACGATGATGGCATCGTTGCGCATTACCATTGGATGCTTTCGGTGTACGAGTTCGACGCGATCGGGGAATATCCGGCTGACAGTCGACGAAAGGAGCACCTCCAACCTTCCCGACAACTCTGCATCTTCGACGCTTTTGCGGTTCTTGGTCTTGGCGCGCGCGAAGGCATCGCTTCGGTAAGAGAGCGAGACTGTCGTTCCGGGTTCTTTCGCAAGACTGGCTGCCGCTTCAAGTGCGCTATCGCCGCCGCCGACAACGAGCACGTGTTTGCCGCGATACTGAGCGGGATCGACAAGGCGGTAGACGACTTTTGGCAAGTCTTCCCCGGTAACGCCGAGACGCCGGGGTGTTCCGCGCCGGCCAATTGCGAGCAGCACAGTCCGGGTGTGATGAACCGACCGTGTCGTCTTGACGGCAAATCCGCCTTCAATTGGCGATCCGGTCTCTACCCGTTCCTGATCGTTGATCTTGAGGCCCGTGTCGTGCACGACTTTTTGCCAGAAGCCGAGCAGTCTTTCCTTGCTCACTTCTTTGAAGTTCATGACGCCGACGATCGGCAGCTTGGCTGGCGCCGTCATGACCACCTTACCGCGCGGGAAATGGGCAACCGTTCCCCCGAGCGTATCCTGCTCAAGCGTCACGAACATGAGTTTCCTTTCCATGGCGCCGAGGCTCGCGGATATTCCCGCTGGCCCGCTGCCGACGATGACAACGTCCAGCAGTCTGGGGTGTGCTGGTTTGCGAAGCGCGCTTATGGACTCTATTGCTTGTCGGCCTTGCTCGACCGCATTGCGAATTAGACCCATGCCACCCAGTTCACCTGCAATGTAGATGCCGGGAACATTGGTTGCGAAATCCGGGCCGACGAAGGGTAAATCGACGCCGCGCTTTTCGGTGCCGAAGACGAGTGAAATGGCCCCGCGCGGGCACGCGGTCTTGCAGGCGCCATGGCCTATGCAATTTGATGGTTCGACGAGTTCCGCCTTGCCGTTGATCAATCCGAGGATATCGCCTTCAGGGCAGGCATTCAGGCATGCCTTGCAGCCGACGCACAATGTCGGATCGATAATGGGATGAAGCGAGACCGGCTCGGAAAGCCCCGCCGCGTGTGCCTCATCACGTGCGCTAAGGCTGCGGGACTCGGCACGTTTGCGCGTGATGATATAGGCGCTCCAGATAGCCAAGAGCGGAGCGCCGTAGAAAGCAAGAATTAGGATCTAGCATCATGCGATTTTCGTCTCGCTAATTTGGATATCTAGTTGGTGTCGACGCCTAGCTCGCGCGCCGATGCCGTCAAGCGATCCTTGACACCGCTATCGCTGGCGAATGTCTCGAGTGCTTTGGTCAATGCGGCTTTCGCCGCATCCTTCTCTCCGAGCACCATTCTGGCACGCATCAGCCGGACCCAACCGTCTTCATCATTTGGCGACGTTTCAAGGCGGCTCGCGAGACGATTGACCATGCCCCGGATCATGTCGTTGCGCTGATCGCCGGCGAGGCCTTCGGCGGCTTTCACGTCTTCCGGTGAGGGGCCGGGTGATGATGGACCGGGTGCCGATGGCACTGCATCTCCATTTTGGATTTCGGCTGACGCCAGTTTCGCGGCGTCGAGTCCCTGCTTGATATCTGCATCATCGGGTTTGAGTTTAAGAGCCGTTTCATAGGCTTTGACGGCCTCTTGCGACTTTCCAGTGTTGAGATACGACCAGCCCAACATTTTCCAACCATCCGCGTCTTCTGGTTCCCTTGCGAGCCGGGTGGCCAGCTGCGAAATCATTGTATCAACGTCGGGAAGATTGGCGGCGTCTTGCCCGGGTGGCTTGCTTTGCGCCGTCGATATATTTGCAATCACTTGCCGTTTAGCAGAGATGCGGTCCGCATAGGCGCGAAGTGAATCGAGCGCGCGGGCTGAACTCGCATCGCCGCCAGTTTGACTTTCTGCGGTTGGGGTTCCCGTTGGAGCGGTTTCCAGAACGCCGGAAATCCAATCGCCAGTTGTGCCGGCGCTTGTTATGCCGGCCGTCTCGCGCGATCCAACGCTCGCAAAGCACACTGCAGAGACGGCAATAAGTGGCACAAGGACAAGTCCTAACGATCGTGCGTCACGCGCGGACCATCGTCTTACCAACGCAAGCGCCGGGACCCATTTGCCGCTGGACGACCACAAACTTGCCGCCCACAGCACGACGAGTATGGCGGCCAACGTAGCCGCCGCCGAGCCTAATACTACAAATGCAGTTGATTGAGTCATCCCTGTCCTCACGAACTCTATTCGGCTGAGGAATCAAGCAACGCGGAACCATCCGTGCGGGCGGCACGCTCTCGTGATACCACTGCCTAATTCGGCACAATGAATGCAGAGCCGCACCCAATCGGCGAATGGTCGCCGAATTGCGAAACAGCTCATCAGACAGCTCGGTGCATACCCACGATTAAAACGATCCTCCTCAGTATTTATTCCATATATGGCAAAAAACAGCCAACTTGCCGCAAAAGCACCGAAGGCGCATTATCCGATGACAGTCTCGTCATCTGTAATCGTTGGCGTTTTTTATGCGAAGTCACGCTGCCGCCACGATTGAAGCGCTGACAATCGGTCGACGGGCTCGATTGCATACCCTCGATTGCATACCCAAGCAAAATCGCGTGTCCGAAGCCAATAGGCAATCGGCATTCGCGCAATAAGTGCATTTCGAGGGATACTATTTGCCAAATTCTGCAACAATTGAATTACGAGTTGCAACGGCAGATCCGCCTAATAGCTGATCTTCACAGCGGCCGCCTCCATTGCCTAAAACTGCAGCGGCGCCTCACGCACCCACTGGACGCGTACGGTGGAGCACTCACTTTGGGCATTATCTCACGAGACCGCTGCTGCGTGCCGGCCCAATATTGTTCGGTGCGGGCATTGTAGCGACGATCGCATATGCCTGGCTAATCCGGAATGAAGGCCACTGGACTGCTGAATCAGGAATCGGCTATTGGCTTGGCATTGCAGGAAGCGTAACGATGTTGCTCCTGATCCTTTATCCGCTCCGCAAGCGATTCCGGATTTTGCACGGCCTGGGGCGGGTCACGTCGTGGTTCCGAATTCACATGGTGCTCGGTATCCTCGGGCCAACCCTCATCATCATCCTGCACTCCAATTTTAAGATCGGCTCGCTGAACAGCCGCCTTGCGCTGTTCACGATGCTGGTCGTGGTTGCGAGCGGCATAGTCGGCCGGTATCTCTATTCTCAGGTCCATAAGGGTTTGTACGGGAGCCGCGCAGAGGCACGGGATATTCTGGCAGATGCCGAGGCCTTAAGAAGACAGCTCGGACTTGATCTTGCCGGGAGCACGTCGATTTTTGCGGGGCTTGAAGACTTCAACACGCGCGTTTCGGAAACACCGAAGTCGGCCATGGGAGGGCTATGGGCGGCGCTGACGATCGGCACGCGTGTGCGGAGCGCCCGCCGGCAGATGTTTCGCCTGACTGATAAAGCGTTGAGCGCGCACGCAAGTCAAAACGGCTGGAGCCGTCGCCAGAAGCGCGAGAGATTAAGTATCTTCCGCGAGCACATGCGAATCTATTTCGCGGCCGTCAAGAAAGCTCAGAAGCTCGCACTGTTCGAGCGGTTGTTCGCCCTGTGGCACGTTCTGCATATGCCGCTGTTCGTACTCCTTGTGATCACGGTCGTGATCCACATTTTTGCCGTCCACCTCTATTGATCCGGCGAGAGGTTTGATGCGGGGGGCGTTTCGAATTTTGGCGATCGGCGCCGCGATGGCCTTACTCCCGGCGGTCGCCGTGCACGGTGAAAGCCTATTTGAAAAACTGGTTATGCCTGGCCACGTGATTGAGGGCTATGCAAAATATGAAAAGAAGTGCGAAAGCTGCCACGAGCCGTTTTCCAAAGAGAGTCAGAAGAGGCTATGCCGCGATTGTCACAAGGACGTAACTAAGGACATCGACGAAAAGAAAGGCATGCACGGCAAGAGACCTGATGTTGCGAATGCCGAGTGCAAGCACTGCCATACCGATCACAAGGGCCGCAAAGCCGACATCATCCAGTTCGATCCGCAGACCTTCAATCACATGTTCACGGATTTCGAACTCAAAGGATCCCATAAACAAGCCCCCTGTACTGGCTGCCACGCGCCGGAAAAGAAATTCCGCTCGGCGCCGGCAGGCTGTATCGGGTGTCACAAAAAGGACGATCCGCATAAAGGTGAGCTTGGAGAAGATTGCGCGCGGTGCCATATCGAAGACGGCTGGCGCAAGCCCAAGGAGTTTAATCACGCCAAAACCAAGTTCCCGCTAGATGGGGCG
>JANOKZ010000004.1:0-7608 GCA_031419515.1 Hyphomicrobium sp. | reverse complement strand
TGATGAAGGGCGGCCAGCCATCGGATGGGGGCAGCGCGCGGGCGTAGTCTTCGGCCTGCTGCTTGGCGTTCATCATCAGTACGTCCCATGCCCGATCTGCGCTGCGCTTGCCTTGCGGCTTGGCGTCGGGAACAAACAAGTCCGGCTGGTTCTTGAATTTGAGTTCCTTCTTGCCGCCCTTCTGCAAGCTCTGCTTGGCTTCGAGCACGAAGCTGCCGCGCTTATACAAGTCTATCCGGCCCGGGCTGGTTGAGCCGTCATCGCCTTTGAACCGAACCGCGCGTTCGAAAGCGTAGGGGTTCAGGTCCGCATCATTGACGGACGGTATGGGTCGCGGAACGCCCAACAGATCGCAGAGCTCATAAGCGAAGCCTTGGAAGTTGGCGCGCTCAGCACCAGCGGATGCGCTCCAGCGAACGATGAAGTCTTCGATTGAGGGGGCGGCGGTCAGGACGGTCATGGGGCGGCACCCTACGGCAAGCGGGTAGCCGTTGTGAAGTGTCAGGCTTCGCCGAGTTTCAGGATCATGTGAGGAAAATGGTGGGCGGTATAGGGATTGAACCTATGACCCCACGCGTGTGAAGCGTGTGCTCTACCGCTGAGCTAACCGCCCGGAAAAGAGGGCCCTTATGGGAGGGCGGCGCGGGTACTGTCAAGCCAGTAGCGTGTGGGTGTAGCGCGTAGATCGTTAGCGGCCCATTCAAAGACCTGTTCCACTGTGGCGCTTATTGCTCGAGCACATTACCGGGCGCGGCGAATGAAGAATCGATATGCGCCAGCTTCTTCCAGGCTTTGCTCGAGAACATGCCCCGTCGCCCGGCAGAACGCTTCAAAGTCCTTGGGTGCGGCGGGGTCTGTTGCCACGACTTCAAGTGTGCTGCCCGCTTCCATTTCTGCCAACGCCTTCTTGGCTTTGAGGATGGGAATAGGGCAGGTCAGCCCGCTTGTATCAATGGTCCGGTCGGCAATCACAGCAACTTGGTCCCCGGTCTAAGCCCGTGAGGTGGTGTCTTCAACACCCTCCGCTCTAAGACAAACAATGAGAAGGCTCAATCAAATACCCGCGATAAGCAGGCTTTCCGGCCAGGGTCTTGCGCAAGGCGGGCCGGAATGCAACGGTTTTGATATTCTTCGCCGATTCCCTTGCCGGTCCAGCTGGACCCTCTGGTCGCGGCGAATTTGCAGGATACTATGCCCCGCCGCGCTGGTGCGGTTGAGACGGGGTCAGGCATTTTGGCCGACGGGACGTGCCGGGAGACAATAATGGGGGAACCCCAAGAGCCGCGCCGCTCGTTTCTTTTCTCATTCGGACTCGAAAAACTGGGCCTCGTGGCGCTTCGCCGGCCCTATGTATCGGCGCTCTTGATCGCCTTGCTGTCGGCCCTTGCTGTCGTGGGCGTGCTGCGCCTCAAGGTTGACGATAGCCTTTCAGAACTGTTTCGCACCAACACGGAAGAGTTCCGCCGCTACGAGGAAATCGACCGCCGCTTTCCCTCGAGCGAATATGACGTACTTGTCGTGGTTGAGGGGAAGAAACTCTTGACGCGCGAAGGTCTGCAAGCCTTCGCGGGTGCCACGCAGGAGCTACAACTCACAGACGGCGTGGGGGGCCTTGTGTCGATGCTGTCGGCGCGGGGCAAACCCGATGCCAACGGTTATTCGGCGCCGATCGTGCCAGAAGAGCTTCCCGAAGGCGCGGGCTTCGCCTCACTTTTGGCGCAGCTCAAATCCAACGACATCGTCAAAGGTAAGTTCCTGTCCGATGACGGCGAACTTGCGTTGATGGTTCTGGCTCTCGACCGGCAGGTGGTCGCCGAACAGTCTGCTAAGGCAATTATCGGCAGCATAAAAGACGCCGCTGAAAAAGAACTGCAACCGGCCGGGCTTTCGGTCAAGCTGGCCGGCGCCCCCGTGATGCAACTCGAGATCCGCAACGCGGTCGAGCGCGATCAGCTGCTATACAATGGCCTGGGGCTCTTATTTGGCGCGATCATTGCCGCCATTTTTTTTCGCCGCATGTCATTGATGCTGGTTGCGGCACTGCCGCCTGTGATTGCTGTTGCATGGTCGCTTGGGCTGCTCGGCTGGCTCGATTTCAAGCTCAATCTTTTTCTCAATGTCATGACGCCGCTTATTATGGTCATGGGCTTTGCCGACAGCATGCAAATGGTGTCGGCTATCCGCATCCGGTTGCGCGAAGGCGATAGCAAATATGAAGCCGTGAAATTTGCTGTGCAGGTCGTTGGGCCTGCCTGCGTTCTGGCACATGGCGCGGCTCTCCTATCGTTCATGGCACTGCTGTTCTCCGAGTCGGGACTGATCCGGACCTTTGGCCACGCTGGCGCCGTGTCGACGGCGATATCGTTCGTAGCAGTCATTGCCGTGCTGCCTCTGCTGGCAATTCTGTTCATCCGTAACGAAGCAAAGCTCGCGCGTGACAGATCTCCCGCCGATGGCATGATGGATACGCTCGGTAATTTGGTTGGCGCAATAGTTGATCGTGTCGTGCGCCACCCGGTGGCTTACACGTTGCTTGGTCTCACACTGTTCGCAATGTTCTCCTACGCCCATCTGCAACTGGAGCCGCGCTACCGTCTCGCCGACCAGGTGCCAGATCGCGAACAGGCGTTGGATGCGTCTGGGCGCATCGACAAGAAACTGACCGGTGCAAATCCCTTTCACGTCATGATCCGCTGGAAGGACGGCACAAAGCTCTATGATCCGGCGCCACTTTCCGTGATCGAGGCAACACATGCTGCTCTCGAACAAGCCGCGGGCCTCGGCAATGTCTGGTCGCTTGAAAGCTTGCGGCGCTGGCTGCGAGAGACAGGTGATGACAGCGTTGAGACCCTCAAGAAGTACGTCGGGCTTTTGCCTGAACATCTTGTGCGCCGCTTCATTGCGAAGGAAGAAGATGCGGTCTTGGTGACGGGGCGTCTGCCCGATATCGATGCAAGCGAAATCCTGCCGCTCGTTGAAAAAGTGGACCGTGCGCTCGATACGGTGCGCGCGATTAATCCGGAGTTTGAAATTTCGGTGACGGGATTGCCAGCGCTAGCCGCACGCAACAGCCACCGCATGATCAGTCAGTTGAATGAAAGCCTGCCGCTCTGCGTTCTGGTTGCCGCAATCTTGCTGGCGCTGACGTTCCGCTCGTTTTTCGTCGGCGTCGTCAGCTTGCTGCCGGGGTTGTTTCCAGTTGTGACCTCGGGAGCGCTGCTCTGGCTTATGGGCGAGGGTTTGGAATTTGCCTCTGTCGTCGCGCTTCTTGTTGTGTTTGGCCTCGGTGTCGATGCGCTCATACACTTTCTCAACCGTTTACGCCTTGAAGAGCAGGCGGGGGGGACACCCGAGGCGGCCATCCGGCGGGCGCGTGTTCTTGTTGGCCCAGCCATTATTCTGACGACGATCGTTCTCGCCTTCGGCTTGGGCGTTACAGTTTTTTCGGATCTGCCGTCCCTGCGCACGTTTGGTATGGTTTGCGGCGTCACGCTGCTTGCCTCGCTTGTGGCAGATCTCGTGTTTTTGCCCGCAACCATTCTCGTGTACCGGCGCTATATCTCGCGCAAACGCTAACGAGGGCCGTTGCGGAGCGGTATCAAGGCGCGTTAGACTCGCGAACCTGCAACGGCGGAGACATATCCCATGGCCAAGAAACTCGTGATCATCATGGCCAACACCGATCCCCGCAATGGCGAGGAACTCGGCGCGCCGATCTTTCAAGCCTCCGTCGCCGCCGCCATGGAATACGAGGTGGAGGTGATTTGCACGGCAACGGCCGCCAAGCTCATGAAAAAGGGTGTGGCAGAGAAGCTTTTCGTCAAGGCAGGCGACGCGCGCTCAATCTACGATTTCATCAAAGATGCCCACACGGCGGGGGTGAAGTTTTATTGCTGCGCGCCCGGCCTCGATATCTTTGATATGCACAAGGCAGACCTCATCCCCGAGTGCACAGGCGTTGTTGGCGCCGCACATTTCATCGAAGAGATTATGACCGGCGAGAGCAAAGTGCTGACTTATTAAATGGGACGTGCGCTCCTCAGCGTTGAGTGAGCCGTGAAATGGCCTGGTGCAGTTCGTCATAGTGGCCAATGATGACGTCGGGAGCAAAGCTGCTCACCGGCTCGACACTGTAGCCGAAATTGACGGCGATGACGGGAATGCCGGCTGCTTGGGCGGTGCGAATGTCGGTTTCGCTGTCGCCGATCATAATGGCGCGCTCAGTTGATCCTTTGGCGAGTTCAATCGTGCCGGTCAAATGTTTGGGATTGGGTTTGGAAACGCCGAGGCTGTTGCCGCCGGTCAGCGCCGCAAAGTGTTTCGACATATCGAGTTCGTCGAGAAGCGCGCGCGCATGCACTTCCGTCTTGTTGGTGCAAACGGCGAGCGTGGCGCCTTGACGTTGAAATGTAGTGAGGGCGTCGATCACGCCAGGATAGGGGCGGCTCTTGACGGCGATATGTGCGCTGTAATGCGCGATGAAGATTTCGAAGTGTTCGCGCAGTTCTGACGCGTTTGAGCTCTGCCCGTGTGCGGCAAGTGCCTGTTCGATCATTTTCATGGCTCCGTGTCCGACGAAGGGCAGGATCTCCTTTTCATTGACAGGCGCCAGTCCGGCCCGCGCGAGCACATGATTTGTCGCCGCCGCAAGATCGGGCGCGGTATCCACCAGCGTGCCGTCGAGATCAAAAACAAATGTCCAGCCGCGCATGGGCGCTCCGTAAGAGGTGAATTCAATTGCTGCCCGTTGTCAGGGTGCCGATGCCGTACCTGTGACAAGTCCCAGTCTTGAAAGGCGGCACATGCAGGCTTAGAGAAAGTCAGGCGCCGGGGAAAGAGGGCGGAACAGGATACTATGGATACGAAAGTTATTACTCTCCTCAAATCGCCAATTCGTTGAAGTCAAATACACGCTTATGGGCGGCATCTAGCCTGCGGCGTCTCCAGCATAGTCGATACAGGAAGGCAGGCAATCTTGAGCGCAGATGACTTCAAGCGGCTTGCCGCCGAACATGCCTTGGATTTCGTCGAGCCGGGCATGAAGCTTGGTCTTGGCACGGGATCGACTGCGGCGAAATTCGTCGATCTCGTCGGCGCTAAAGTCAAAAGCGGGTTGGACGTTTTGTGCGTGCCAACCTCGGAAGCAACGCGGCTTCAGGCAGAAAAACTCGACATCCGCTTGTCGACGCTCGATGAGACGCCCTATCTCGATCTGACGGTCGATGGGGCGGATGAAATTGATGAAGTGCTGCGTCTCATCAAGGGCGGCGGCGGCGCGCTTTTGCGTGAGAAAATCGTCGCCGCGGCGTCGGGGCAGGTAATCATCATTGCCGATCATACCAAGCTCGTCACCACACTTGGTGCGTTCCCTTTGCCCATCGAGGTTGTGCCCTTCGGCCTGAAGGCGACGCGAAATCTCATTGAGAGCTTGGCGACGGACTCGGGCTGCACGGGGCAAATTAAACTGCGGGCCAAAGCAGACGGCACACCTTTCGTCACCGATAACGGTAACTTTATTCTCGATTGTGCCTTTGGTTCCATCGAAGATCCTGAGACATTGGACGACGCTTTGAAACTGGTGCCGGGCGTGGTGGAGAACGGTTTATTCCTCGGCATTGCCGACCTCGCCATTGTTGCCGGCCCCGATGGCGTGTCCATTATTTCAACAGACGCCTACGATTTCGAAGGAGAGATGTCATGATTGGGAAGTCTTTACTCATCGCGGGCCTGTTTATTTTTCTGTCGTCGTTCGCGCCGGTATTGGCCGAAGACGCAAAACCGGTTGCCGATCCGGCCGCACTTGCTGCAGCCCGCGATCTGATGGAGGTAACGGGCGTTGCAAAGCAGATGGAAGGCATGATCAGTGCCATGAGCCAGGGCTTCGCAAAGGGTGCTGGTGCAGAGAACTCGGAGAAGGGCAAGCAAGCAGCGGCCGAGTTCGATGCGGCTATGAAAAAGTTCATGGGCTACAAGGATGAGATGCTGACTGATTTCCCGCAGCTCTATGCTGAATCATTCACGGCCGCCGAAATGAAGGAGATTGCAGATTTCTATCGTGGCGGTACGGGCGCCAAGTTCATTCAATCGATGCCGGTCTTGATGCAAAAGGGTGCCCAGATCGGTATCAAGTACAGCGAGCGCATCGTCAAGGAGATGGGCGGAGCCGGCGCGGCGCCTGCAGGTAAGCAATGACCAAAACGGATTTTGATCTGTTCGTCATTGGCGGCGGGTCGGGCGGCGTGAGAGCAGCGCGCATTGCCGCTGGATATGGCGCGCGGGTTGGCATCGCTGAAGAATACCGCTTTGGCGGCACGTGCGTCATTCGCGGGTGCGTGCCCAAAAAGCTGCTCGTCTATGCGAGCCGGTTCGCGGACGAGTTCGAAGATGCGCAGGATTTCGGCTGGACGGTGCCCGAGCCCACGTTCGATTGGGTCAAACTCATCGCCGCGAAAGATAAAGAGATTGCGCGGCTTGAAGCGATTTATCGCTCGGTTCTGGTAAAGGCGAATGCTGAGATTTTCGAGGAACGCGCGGTCGTTACCGGTCCCAATACGGTCCGGCTTCTGAAGTCCGGAAAAACCATCGCCGCCGGCAAGATCCTTATTGCGACCGGCGGATCGCCAAACATGGATGCCAAACTCCCCGGCATTGAACACACCATCACATCAAACGAGGCTTTTCATCTCAAGTTCCTGCCGCGCCGCATCGTTGTTGCGGGCGGCGGTTACATTGCCGTCGAATTTGCCTCGATCTTCAACGGGCTTGGATCTGATGTGACGTTGCTTTATCGCGGTGAAAAAATACTCCGCGGTTTCGATGAAGATTTGCGCGATGGGCTCACCGAAGCCCTGGTTGCGCGCGGGATTAAAGTTGTCACCGGCAAGGTTATTAGAAAAGTCGAGAAACGTGCCGGCGGTCTGCACGCCACCTTGAGCGACGGCAGCTTCATTGACGCCAATACGATCATGTTCGCCATAGGCCGCTCACCGAATACGAACGGTCTCGGCCTTGAAGAAGCGGGCGTGGTGCTGAAGGCCAACGGGGCCGTCACTGTGGATGACGAAGCTGCATCCTCGGTGCCGTCGATCTTTGCGGTCGGCGACGTGACGGATCGTGTCAACCTCACGCCCGTGGCCATTCGCGAGGGTCATGCGTTCGCAGATCGCGAGTTTGGCAAGGCATCAAGGTCTGTGCACTACGAGGCCATTCCAACTGCGGTGTTTTCGACGCCGGAGATCGGCACCGCCGGTCTGTCAGAGGCCCAAGCCCGCGCCACGCACGGGCTCGTCGATATCTACAAGTCCCGCTTCCGGCCGATGAAATCGACTTTGGGCCACCGGCAAGAGCGCATGCTCATGAAACTCGTCGTCGACGGCAAAACCCAAAAAGTTCTCGGCGTGCACATCCTGGGACCTGATGCTGGCGAGATGGTGCAGGTCGCCGCCATCGCGCTCAATCTTGGTGCCACCAAAGCCGATTTCGACCGCACCATGGCCCTGCATCCAAGTGCCGCCGAGGAACTTGTGACAATGCGGGAAAAGTGGGTGCCGCCAGCGAGCTAGAACGGCAGGGCGGTTTCGAAATCCCCCTCCCCCTCGCGGGGAGGGG
>JANOKZ010000003.1:0-7144 GCA_031419515.1 Hyphomicrobium sp. | reverse complement strand
GGGCACACGGTGACGTCGCTGCGCGCTGAAAAATGGGCGGATGCCGCCTACGCAGCGGGCGTGTTGAGCCACTACTACACCGACCCCTTGCATCCCTTCCACACCGGACAGACGGAAGCCGAAAACTCCATGCACCGCGCTTGCGAATGGAGCATCAACCGCTCGTACAACGATCTGCGCGCGCTTGGAGAGAAAAAGTTCGCAACCATGCGCGTTGCCTCGCATCAAGACGCACATTGGCTGAAGCAGATGACATGCGACGGCGCCGAATTCTCGCACCGCTACTATGAGAAGCTGATCGCGCACTACGACTTGAAGCGCGGCGTCGTCCGTCCCGAGGAAGGGCTCGACGAGATTGCACGCACCATCGTTGCCGAGCTGCTGATGTATGCTGCCGACGGGTTCGGCCACATCCTTGATCGCGCCATTGCGGAAGCGGGCGTCGCGGCACCTGAAGTCTCGCTGACGCTTGAAACCTTCATTGCGACGCTCAAGATCCCAGGGAAATGGATCGAGAAGAAATTGTCGAACGCCGAGGATCGCAGGATCGTGCAAGCCATGTTCGACGAACTGCAAGCAACCGGCAAAGTCGAGCACACCCTGCCCGAGGACGACCGCGTCATCCGCGATTTGCACAAGCGCGAAGTGTTGGACCGCGCTACGGCATTGCAATTGGACAAGCGCGCTGTGCGCATTCCCGATGGCGATCCGGCGGACGTGCGCCGCGTCATGCGCCGGACGAAGGCAGTCCTAGAGCCGGTTCTCCCTGTCGCCTCGGCTGGCGCGCCGGGAAGCTCGGAGCCGTTGCCCGCAATCGTCAGCATCGTCAAGAAACCGGCAGCGGCAGGGAAGGCACGCGAGCTCCCGCCCGTCATTCCCAATGCTGCGCCCAAGAGTGCGGCTGAGCCCGCGCCAATAGCACCACCGCCGCCTGCGCCGCGACGTGAGGAGCCAAAGCCGCACGAGACCACAGCGAGTGAAACAACCGCGCACGAAACTGCGGCGAACCCTGTGCCCATCGCTCCGCGAGACGACAACTCCACGTCAGATAACGTGCGCCGCGTCTATTTGAAAGCAAGCGACGATCTCGAAGCGGCGCCTTCGATCGGACCCAAGATGGCGCAGCGTTTCGCGGACCTCGGCATTTTCACAGTCGCGGATTTCCTTGGCCAGTCGCCCGACGATATGGCGGATTTACTTGACGATAAGCGCATCGACGCCGGAACTCTCGAAGAATGGCAGGATCAAGCGGAACTCGTGATGCAGGTGCCGGGATTGCGCGGCACGCACGCCCAGCTTTTGACGGGCGCGGGATATCGCACAGTCGTCTCAGTCGCGGACGCAGACCCTGTCGCGTTCTCGGCCGAGATTTTGAAATTCGCCACGTCGTCCGATGGCAAACGCATACTGCGCGACGGCAACACGCCGGATCTCGAAAAGATCAAAGGCTGGCTCAATGCCGCGCAAGAGGCGATGGCGGCGTAGTGGCCGTTAGCGTACCCTCGATCCGCGTTTGCGCTTCTCAAACGCCGCGCGGGCCGTCTGCACCTGCGGGATATGGTTCTCAGCCCAGGTGTCTAGCTTGCGTACGGCGTCGGCGAGCGAACGGCCGAGATCCGTCAACTCGTATTCGACGCGAGGCGGGATCTCTTGATGATCGAGGCGCGCGACCAGACCGTTGCGCTCAAGTTCGCGCAGCGTCTGGGTCAGCATTTTCTGCGAGACGCCCCCGATTTGGCGCATCAGATCGCCATTCCGGCGCGCGCCCCGCCGCAGTGCCGGCATGATCAGCAGCGTCCACTTGTCCGCAATGAGTTCGAGGATAGCGCGCGACGGGCACGCCTCCGCGTAAACATTCGGCTCAAGGCATTGAGCCTTGCCATTGCCACTCTTGGGCGGAATGCGATCGATCACGAATTTGTCAGCCAAAGCGCAAACTCCTTAGGTACCAAAAGGTGCGTACTTTACTTTTGGTTCTCAGGCAGCTTATCTCAGGTCAGCCAATGCAACAAGACCGGAGAGCGCCAATGACCACAGTCGCCATCGTCTATCATTCGGGCTACGGCCACACAGAAGTTGTCGCAAACCACGTCGTCAAAGGTGCAGAAAGCGTACCCGGCGTCACCGTGAAGCTTTTCAAGGCCACCGATCTCGCCTCGCCCGATTCTGGACCTTGGGCGGAACTTGCTGCGGCTGATGCCATTATTTTTGGGTCGCCGACTTATATGGGCTCAGCATCAGCGCCGATGAAGGCGTTCATGGATGCGTCGTCAAAAACCTGGTTCGCACATGGCTGGAAAGACAAGATCGCCGCCGGTTTCACGAATTCGTCGGCGTGGTCGGGCGACAAGCTCGCGACGCTGCAACAGTTCTCAGTTTTGGCCGCGCAGCACGGCATGATCTGGGCCGGGACTGGCATGTTTCCAGGCTACAATAAGAAAGATTCAACGCCGGACGATCTCAATCGCGTCGGCTCGTTCCTCGGGCTCATGACACAGGCCAATTTCGATGAAGGCGCTGACACCGCGCCGCCCGCAAGCGACCGCAAAACGGCTGAAGCGTTTGGCGCGCGCATCGCCGGGATCGCAGTCCGGTGGAGCAATTCGGCCGCCTAAACCGTAACCTGCATCAATAACCGGGTGGACTGTTCAGGTTCGGCTCGGGCCAGCGAAGCGTTGGCGGAGCAAGCGCCCCGCGCCTGCTGACCCATAGTCCCGCCAAGATTTTCGGATGTTTTTCCGCCCTTTACCCGCATTAGCATTAACGCCCCTGGAAATCTCTCCGGAACGACGCTGCAACGCCTTGAAATTCCACGCACAAATTTTTGAACACTTGAAACTCATCCCCGCCCCCCTCTGAGGCCGCATAATCGGCGGTGGTTGGACGTGTGAAACGAGGATTGAAATGTTAAAGATTATGTTCGTGATGTTAGGTTTGGGAGTGATGATGGCGGCTCGCACAGTTGGCGCAGAAGCGGGCGCACACGAGATCACGCGCGCGGCGTTTCTGCGTGGTGCCGCTGCCGCTGTTGCCGCAAGCGCCGCTGGACTTCCAATCGAAGCAAAGGCCGAAAGCATGATGTTAACGCGCACGATTCCCTCAAGCGGCAAGCCGCTGCCAGCTATCGGCCTTGGTACGTGGCAGACGTTTGACGTTGGTACGAGCACCGCCGAACGCGGACCGCTCTCGGACGTACTGAAAGAGCTATTCGCGGCAGGCGGATCGGTAATCGATAGTTCGCCCATGTACGGACGCTCGGAAGGCGTGGTTGGTGATTTGCTCGAAGGGGCGCAATCGCATGGCAAAGCCTTTCTCGCGACCAAAGTTTGGACTCGCGGAAAATCCAACGGCATCGAGCAAATGGAACGCTCGTTCACGTTGATGCGCACGAAACACATCGATCTCATGCAGGTGCACAACCTCGTCGATTGGCAGATCCATCTCGACACGCTCAAGGGCTGGAAGCAGGAGGGCCGCGTCTCCTACCTCGGCGTGACGCACTACACGCCAAGCGCCTTCGACGAACTCGAAGCCGTGATGCGCGCGGAAAAGCTCGATTTCGTGCAGTTGAACTACGCGATTGATGACCGCGCTGCGGACAAAAAGCTTCTGCCGTTAGCGCTGGACAAGGGCATCGCCGTGCTCGTCAACCGGCCATTCGGCGGCGGCGGGTTGCTAGGCCGCCTCAAGGATAAGCCGTTGCCAGCGTTTGCAGGCGAGATCGGCTGCACGTCATGGGCACAGGTTCTACTCAAGTTCATTGTTTCGCATCCGGCGATTACGTGTGCTATTCCCGGAACGCGAAAGCCCGCGCACATGAAAGATAACGTCCAGGCCGGAATGGGTACGTTGCCGGACGCCGCGATGCGGGAGAAACTGGCGGCGGCGGTCGCAAGTTAAGCTTGCTGCTTATGCGCAGCTCCAGTCAAACGCCGTCATTCTTTTGCCGTCAGAAGGAATGAACTTCGTCAGGCTTCGTTGTTTGCATGGGGAGGGGCCAAGTCTCGATCAAAGTTCTCGCGAACGGAGGGACTAATGAGCCTCGAAATGAGCGTCGTACCACCAGTCAGTCACGAGAGTTGCGTCAGCGTAGAAATAGCAAGGCAGTCGATCCTGTTGGGACCGGCGCCCTACGTCGTTAATGACGCTACGGGCGGCTCAGCGCCTGAGGGGATGGAGGACGGCAGCGTCGCCGGTCCCACGTCCTTGCCAGTGCCACACAGGTATTCGGCTTAAGTGTTGTGCTTTGGATTTGTTTGCGCAGTGCAAAAGTTAAAGAGCGGCAGGACCAGAGCGCCTGCCGTTTTTTTGTTGGACAGCCCCTGTTTCATGCCTTGATTGACCAGATCAACCACCCACATCTTATAATAAGACATACGCCCCATTCGCGGCCAGTGAGAGTCTCAAGTGAGTGTCTCAAGCGAGTGTCTCAAAGTCTGGTGGCCGCCGGTGTATGCCTGTTGTGCATTCACTTCAGGAGGCAAACTATGACCAAAGGCAAATTTCTATCAGAACACAAAACTTGGGAAGACGTGGCAACATTGTTCCTTGGCTTCGTCCTCATGGTCAGCCCATGGATCTTTTCCCAAACAACCAACGGAGACGCCATTACCAACGCGGGAGTCATCGGCTTTTTGCTGATCCTGTTGGCCGGATTTGAAATGTCCCGGCTGCACCGTTGGGAGGAGATTGCGACACTGCTGCTCGGACTTTGGATGATCGTTTCACCCTTTGCACTCGACTATGCGGCACTCACGCCGCTCGCAACCGTGCATCAGGTGATCGGCGCGCTCGTGTCGGTGTTGGCCGTATTGCAGCTCTGGCAGGACTGGGACTACTCGGACGACGAGCTTGGCCACAGGACCTGAGGCAGCGGACTTGAGGTGGCCGGCGAATTGGACCGCGTAAATGGGCGTCCCGAACGGTGTTTGCCGCTTGGGACGCACAGCTTTGCCTGCAAACCTCGACGTTTGGGGGACGCCGCAAGCCTTGCAATTGCCTTCAAGGACAGCGAAAGTGTCAATCTACCGAGGGGTGCCGGAAGACCGGCTGAGAAGCGCGTTGAAACCGCGTGCTGACCCTTAGAACCTGATCCGGGTTATTCCGGCGGAGGGACGGAGTTTGCCATGGACAACGCCATACTGATCGCCAAGATATTAGGCCCCATCTATCTGATCGTAGGACTTGGCATGCTGCTCCACAAAGAGCACATGAGGTCCCTCTTCAACGAAGTCGCGAACAGCCCAGCACTCATCTATCTCGGCGGCGTGTTCGCTCTCGTCATCGGCACACTCATCATCCGCTTTCATAATGATTGGAGCTTGGGATGGCCTTTGCTCATCACGCTCATCGGCTGGGGCGCCGTCGCGAAGGGTGCCTCGCGCATCCTAGCGCCTGAATGGAGCCGCGATCTGCTTCATTCGTACGCTCAGGGCGACAAGATCATTCCATTTGCGACGGCCGCCTCACTCATCTTCGGCGCCATACTGACAGCCGGCGCCTACCGCTGGATTTAACCAACGCGACGTTCAACCCCTGAAGCGAGACCCCGATGAACAAGATCACCCGCGCATCCGATTTGATGGTTCCCAAAGTCACGACGGGACCGATTTCAGGGTCGAGCAAGATTTATACGTCGCCCGAAGGGCATGACGACGTACACGTGCCGTTCCGGGAAATCGCGCTGAGCGATCCTGCTGAACCAACATTTCGCGTTTATGACCCTTCGGGTCCTTACACCGATACCAATGCAGTCATTGATGTCGAAAAGGGTATGCCGCGCATTCGCGAAGCATGGATCAAGGCGCGCGGACATATCGAGACGTATACGGGCCGCGACATTAAGCCGGAAGACAACGGCAACGTCTCAGGCAAACACGCAGCGCGCGATTTTCCCAACAAGCCCGCCCCGATGCGGGTTGTTGGCTCCGCGCCCGTTACCCAGTTCGAATTCGCGCGCGCGGGCATCATCACGAAAGAAATGATCTATGTCGCACATCGCGAAAACCTAGGCCGCACCGTTGTACTGGATCGGGCCAAGGCGGCCCTGGCCGATGGCGAAAGCTTTGGCGCTGCCCTGCCCGAGCACATCACGGCGGAATTCGTGCGCTCTGAGATTGCTCTGGGTCGCGCGATTATTCCCTCAAACATCAACCACGCCGAAGTCGAGCCGATGATTATCGGCCGCAACTTCCTGGTCAAAATCAACGCCAACATCGGCAATTCGGCCGTCTCTTCATCGATTGAAGAGGAAGTCGAGAAAATGGTTTGGGCCATCCGCTGGGGCGCAGATACGGTTATGGACTTGTCCACAGGGCGCAACATCCACACGACGCGCGAGTGGATCCTGCGCAATTCGCCCGTGCCCATCGGCACGGTGCCGATCTATCAGGCGCTGGAAAAATGCGGCGGCGACCCGGTGAAACTCACGTGGGAGATTTATCGCGACACGCTGATCGAACAATGCGAACAGGGGGTCGACTATTTTACCATTCATGCGGGTGTGCGCCTGCCCTACGTGCCGCTGACGGCCAACCGCGTGACAGGCATTGTCAGCAGAGGCGGCTCGATCATGGCCAAGTGGTGCCTCGCGCATCACAAAGAGAGCTTCCTCTACGACAAGTTCGACGAAATCTGCGATCTGATGCGCAAGTATGACGTGAGCTTTTCTTTGGGTGATGGGCTTCGCCCAGGCTCGATTGCCGACGCCAACGACCGCGCGCAATTTGCCGAGCTTGAGACATTGGGCGAGCTGACCAAGATCGCCTGGGACAAGGGCTGTCAGGTCATGATCGAAGGCCCCGGCCACGTGCCGATGCACAAGATCAAGATCAACATGGATAAGCAATTGAAGGAATGCGGGGAAGCGCCATTCTACACATTGGGCCCGCTGACCACCGACATCGCGCCGGGCTACGACCATATCACGAGCGGCATTGGTGCGGCCATGATCGGCTGGTTCGGAACGAGCATGCTTTGCTACGTGACGCCGAAGGAGCACCTCGGCCTACCCGACCGCGACGATGTCAAGGTTGGCGTCGTCACCTACAAACTCGCCGCCCACGCCGCGGATTTGGCGAAGGGCCACCCGGCGGCCAAGGTGCGCGACGACGCGCTGAGCCGCGCCCGCTTCGAATTCCGCTGG
>JANOKZ010000002.1:0-8562 GCA_031419515.1 Hyphomicrobium sp. | reverse complement strand
CGGATCAACAGCGGTCGAGAAGGCTCCGATGGCGCCTGCTTTGCTGAAGGCTGGCCGTGACAATGCTCAGTCTGCACCTCACAAACCTATGCAGAAGCCTTCTTTGGCCGACCTGCGTCAGCTCAGACGCGAAATCCTGGCAAAATCCGAGCATGTCGGGACAGGGTTCGCCGAGGAAGCACGCCGCATGCATTTCGGCGACGCTAAAGAGAGATCGATTCACGGCGAGGCATCGATTGAAGATGCACGCGGACTGATAGTCGATGGCGTTCCGTTTGGCTTGGTTCCGCCGTTGCCCGAAGATCAGAATTGAAGGCTTAGCGTCCGCAGTTCAGGATTTCGATACTTCGGTTACTGTGTAGTCCAAGGCCTCGTCCAGGCTTTCAGTTCGAAATGACGGCTGGGTATAGCCGGCTGGGATCCAGAAGAAATGACCCTCGTGGAAATGCCAGACGCCGCGCACGTGGTGCCAGCGGTCAACGACCACGCCGCCTGTCGGCCCGCAGGCAGCCGTTACGCCGAGCTGTTTCAAATCCTTATGCGCCTCAAGGGCTTTCATGAGATTTGTGTTCTGTACGTTCGCACCCATGTTGCCGGCCAAGCCTCAACTCTAAAACTTGTGCAGCAGGGCGGCGCAAACTGGCGATGAACCGGCTTCAACAGGCCGATGCACCGCGCAGATGACGGCTGCCCCAGCACGTCACAATTGTTTTGAGTAAAAGCGATCAGAAATACAAATGTTAATGAGCGTATACATTACAAAATGCCAATACTTACTGGCGAAAATGCTGAGTATATTTTATGAATACTTGAATAGAGATATTTATAATCTGCTAAGCGCATCTTATGCGCTGCGGACGTCGCCTGTTGTCAGCTTGTCATAACGTGACGCGAAGGTTGGTCTGCTCTCAATTTGTCCCATCGTAGGAGGCTCCGCTGGTTCACTCGACATCGCAGGAATTGAAGAATTCCGAAGACAAGGGATCGAACACAGGCTCCAATTCCGTGCTGGTCGATATCATTGCTTCACGCTTGAGCCGACGCGATGTGACGCTAGGTTTGCTTGCTGCCGGTGCGATTGATGCCCTTCGCCCAATGCAAGTTCTCGCGACTGAGACCGCCGCACGTGCCCGAGCCTTTTCGTTTGACGAGCTTGATGCAGGCTCGGACGCAATGCATCACGTGGCGCCAGGCTATGAAGCCGATGTACTGATCCGATGGGGCGACAAGGTTCTAAGCGGTGCGCCGTCGTTTGATCCAAACGGTCAAACCTCCGCCGCACAGTCACAGCAGTTCGGCTACAATAACGATTTCCTCGGCTACCTTCCAATCGACGGCCGGAGCGATCGCGGCTTGCTGGTGGTCAACCACGAATACACGATCGAAGAACTGATGTTTCCCGGTATTGAACGTCAAGACAAGGATGCGCGCTTCGCGGCAATGACTGCAGAGCTGGTGGCCATCGAAATGGCGGCGCATGGCGGCTCGGTTCTTGAGATAGAGCTCGTTGAGGGCAAGTGGCGCGTGATCGGAAACAGCCCGTACGCGCGCCGCATCACAGCTTTGTCGGACATGCGCATCTCGGGTCCTGCTGCTGGCCACGCGAAAATGCGTACTAGCGCGAACCCAGATGGCAATCAGGTCATTGGAATGCTGAACAACTGCGCGGGCGCTATCACGCCCTGGGGCACTTGGCTGACCTGCGAAGAGAATTTCAACGGCTATTTCATGCCAAAGAGCGCAGTTGCGGCCCATCCCGACGCCGCTGCGTTGAAACGCTACGGTGTTCCGGTTGAGTGGTATGGCTGGGCCAAGTTCCACGACCGCTTCGACATCGGCAAAGAACCAAATGAGCCAAACCGTTTCGGCTGGGTTGTGGAAATCGATCCCTTTGACCCTAAGTCAACGCCCGTTAAACGCACCGCGCTTGGGCGCTTCAAACACGAGGGCGCCGGAAATATCGTCAACAAGGACGGCCGATTCGTCGTCTATCAGGGCGACGACGAGCGCTTCGAGTATGTCTACAAATTCGTGACAAGCGCCAAGGTCGACCAGGCAAATCCTGGCGCCAACCGGGACATTCTCGACGCCGGTACTCTCTTCGTTGCGCGCTTCGAAGAAGATGGAACCGGGCGCTGGTTACCACTCGTCTTCGGCACGGGCCCGCTGAAACCTGAACTCGGATTTAACAATCAGGGCGACGTCGTGATCTTTGCGCGTCAGGCAGCCGATTTGTTGGGCGCGACGAAAATGGACCGGCCCGAAGATGTGGATGTCAACCCGAAGACCGACAAAGTCTACGTCATGCTGACCAATAACAACAAGCGCAAAGCCAGTGAAGCCGATGCCGCCAACCCACGAGCAGAAAATTCATTCGGCCATATTATCGAAATGACCCCCGATGACGGCGACCACGCCAGCGAACACTTCTCGTGGGAAATTTTACTCAAGTGCGGCGATCCCGCCATTGCCGCAGTTGGCGCAACCTTCAACCCCTTGACCAGTGCCAACGGTTGGTTTGGCATGCCCGACAATTGCGCCGTCGATGCCCTTGGACGTCTCTGGGTGACCACCGACGGCAACACCGCACGGAGCACCGGCAGGACCGACGGCGTATGGGCGGTCGAAACCGATGGAGATGCACGCGGCCTTTCCAAGTTGTTCTATCGCGTTCCCGTTGGGGCAGAACTGTGCGGACCCTGCTTTACGCCCGACCTGGAGACTTTGTTCGTGGCCGTGCAACACCCCGGTGACACAGACGAAAACGACCCGGACGCGCCGCCAGCCCGATATGAGGCCCCTCTGACACGCTGGCCCGACTTCGATCCCCAAATGCCGCCCCGGCCTTCAGTGGTGGCCATTACCCGTAAAGGCGGCGGAAGAATCGGGGTTTAAGCGTCCAAATGGCTGCCTCCGTTAAGCAGCGGGGCAAATTGACGGTTGCCCATGTGGCCCGTTGCGGTGCAAACACATAGGACAGTTAGGCGTTATCATTACCCCTCTTGAGCGTGATTGCCGCCCTGTCCGGAGATGCCTCAGCCGATGACGAAAAACGTGACCGAGCTTGACACATTGAAGCGCGCGCCGTCCCGCCCTCGCAGCGATGTGCGCCATGATTGGACCAGGGACCAGGCGCTGGCGATTTACGAGTTACCATTCATGGAACTCCTGTTTCGCGCGCAGACAGTGCACCGCCAGAACTTCGATCCCAACAAAATTCAGATGAGCCGCCTGCTCTCGATCAAGACCGGCGGTTGCGCCGAAGATTGCGGATATTGCAGCCAATCGGCGCATCATGCTTCGGGCCTCAAAGCCTCGAAGCTCATGGAAGTCGAGCGCGTCATTGCAGAGGCCAAGAAGGCCAAGGACACAGGCGCCACGCGCTACTGCATGGGTGCCGCCTGGCGCAGCCCGAAGGCGCGCGACATGGACTCAGTCGTAGCGATGGTCGAGGGCGTCAAAGCTTTAGGCATGGAAACCTGCATGACGCTCGGCATGCTCTCGGACGAGGATATCGCCAAGCTCTCGCACGCAGGTCTCGACTACTATAATCACAACGTCGATACGTCGGAAGCCTACTACTCCAAGGTCATCACCACGCGCACCTACGCCGACCGTCTCGATACGCTCGCCCGGGTGCGCGATGCCGGCATGAAGGTTTGCTCGGGCGGTATCGTCGGCATGGGAGAAGAAACTCAAGATCGTGTCGATATGCTGATCACGCTGGCGAACCTCGATGAACATCCCGAGAGCGTGCCGATCAACATGCTGATCGCCATACCCGGCACGCCGCTGGAAAAAGTCGAGAAGCTCGACGCGATTGATTTCGTGCGCACAATTGCGGTCGCCCGGATCATGATGCCGAAGTCGTTCGTCAGGCTGTCCGCGGGACGCACAGAAATGAGCGACGAAACGCAAGCGCTTTGCTTCTTTGCCGGCGCCAACTCCATCTTCGTTGGCGATACGTTGCTAACTGCCGGGAACCCCGGCGAAGATGCCGACAGCCGCCTCTTTGCCAAGCTCGGCCTCGAGCCGCTGGCGCTCGTCGTACCAGAAACCTGTTCGCGTGACCCCGCGGATGCAGCGGGACAGAGGAATGTCCGCCAGTCATGAACGCGCGCTCCAAGCGCTTCTTCGCCGCAGCCGGTTGCGCGAATTGGAGCCGGGAACGGGCGCCGATTTCACGTCGAACGATTATCTAGGCCTCGCGCAGTCGCCCGATCTGCAACGCGCCGTGATGGCAGCGATCGCGCGCGGCGTGCCTATTGGTGCGGGCGGATCACGGCTCTTGCGGGGCAACCACGCAGAACACGAGGCGCTCGAAGCGGAGGCCGCGCAATTTTTCGAGGCAGAAAGTGCGCTGTTCTTCGGCGGCGGATTTGTTGCCAACACCGCAATCTTCGCGACGCTCCCCGCACGCGGCGACCTCATCGTGTATGATGAACTTGTGCATGCGAGCGCGCACGAGGGCATGCGGCTTTCCAAGGCTGACTCCCGTTCGGCACGGCACAACGATGCGGCTGCGTTCGACGACGCCGTAAGGACTTGGCGTGCGGCGGGCGGCACGGGGCAAGCGTGGATAGCCGTCGAAAGCCTCTATAGCATGGACGGCGACCGGGCGCCGCTAACGGAGCTTGCGGACGTCGCGAGCCAGCACGACGCCATGCTCGTGATCGATGAAGCGCACGCGACGGGCGTCTTTGGACCTGGCGGACGCGGGCTCGGCGCTGCCCTCGAAGGGCGGCCCAATATCATTTCTCTGCACACGTGCGGTAAGGCGCTCGGCGTCATGGGGGGGCTCGTTCTTGGCCCTCGCGTCATGCGCGAATTCCTGGTCAACCGCGCACGTTCATTCATCTATGCAACAGCGCCATCGCCGCTGGTGGCAGCGACAGTTCGCGCGGCACTTGAAATCAGCGCCACTCAAGGCGACCGGCGCGAGAAACTCCATGCGAAGATGGCGCTTGCGGGAAATCTGCTGCGCGACAAGCTCGGCATCGAACCATCGGGATCACAAATCCAGCCCATCATCGTTGGCTCGGATGCACGCGCCGTATCGTTTGCCCGCGCCATTCGCGCACGCGGCTTCGATGTGCGCGCTATTCGGCCGCCGACAGTGCCGGAAGGAACGGCGCGTCTGCGCATCACCTTGACGCTCAACACGGATGACGCGACGGTCGCGGCGCTGATCGATGCGCTTGCCGACGAGCAGGCACGGCTTGCCGCATGACACAAGCCATCATCGTCACGGGAACAGATACCAACGCCGGCAAGACGGTTTTTTGCGCGGCCCTCGCAGCAGCACTTGATGGATGCTATTGGAAGCCCATTCAGTGTGGCTTAGAGGGCGAAACAGATAGCCAGATCGTGCAAAGACTAAGTGGCTTGGGGCCCGAGCGCATTCTTCCCGAACATTATCTCCTGACGTTTCCTGCATCTCCGCACTACGCGGCTGAGCGTGAAGGCGTAGAAATCGATCCGGCCCAGCTGACTGTACCAAGCGTGTCCCGGCCACTGGTCATTGAAGGCGCAGGCGGGCTCGCAGTGCCAATCCGGCGCGACCTGTTGCAGATCGATGTGTTCGCGCGCTGGAAGTTACCGGTCATTTTGTGTGCGTCCACGCGCCTTGGTACAATCAATCACAGCCTGCTCTCGATCGAAGCCCTGAAGCGGCGTGCCATTCCTATACTGGGTGTCGCCTTCATTGGTGACGCTAACCCCGACAGCGAGGCAACGATTTGCGCCATTGGCGGCGTGAAGCGGCTTGGCCGTTTGCCGCACCTCGATCCGCTCCATGTTGAAAGTCTCAGGGAGGCGTTCGCTGAGAACTTCAAGTTAGTCGATGTGTTTGGGTTGGGAGGCGGCGGTCCATGAAACAACCCAGCCGATCGCCGCACTCTTCACCACTATGGCATCCCTTTACGCAGCACGGGCTTGAGCCCCAAATGACGGAGATTGCGAGCGCGGAGGGCGCTTGGCTCACCCGTCACGATGGGCGGCGCATCCTGGATGCGGTCTCGTCGTGGTGGGTTATCACGCACGGGCACCGGCATCCCAAGATCATCGCGGCCATCAAGGATCAGGCTGATCAACTCGATCAGGTTATTTTTGCCGGGTTCACCCATCAACCGGCCGAAGATCTGGCGCATCAACTTCTGAAATTCGTGCCGTCCGGTCTCGAACACGTGTTCTTTTCCGACAGTGGCTCCACTTCGGTCGAGGTTGCGCTGAAAATGGCGCTCGGATACTGGCGCAACATCGGTGCGCCGCGCAACCGCATTCTGGCACTCGAACACGCCTATCACGGCGACACGATCGGCACGATGTCGGCGGGCGCACGCGGCGTTTTCAATTCGGCCTATGAGCCACTACTCTTCGACGTCGGCCGCATTCCGTTTCCGGCGGCTGGCCAAGAACACATAACGCTCGAAGCTCTTGATGTCGCGTGCAGCCGGGGAGACGCCGCAGCATTCATCGTCGAACCTTTGGTGCTCGGCGCCGGCGGGATGCTGATGTACAGGCCGGAAACTCTGAAAGACATGCACCGCGTTTGCGCCCCGCACGGCGTTCTGTTCATCGCCGACGAAGTGATGACGGGCTTTGGCCGCACAGGCACGATGTTTGCGTGCGAGCAGGCAAGCATCTCACCGGACATCCTGTGCCTTGCAAAAGGATTGACCGGCGGATCGCTGCCGCTGGCGGCCACGTTGTGCCGCCGCGCCATCTTCGACGCACACTACTCGGACGACCGAGCGAAGACATTTTTCCATTCAAGCTCGTACACCGCGAACCCCATCTGCTGCGCGGCGGCCGTCGCCAATCTCAAAATCTGGTCCAGAGAACCGGTTTTGGAGCGCGTAGCCGCGCTCGCGGCGGCGCAATCGCAGCGAATGTCGGAAATTGCAGTCCACAGCCGCTTCGCGGCCGCGCGGCAAACCGGAACGATAACAGCGTTCGACGTCAAGGTGCGCGATAGCGGATACTTGGCCGCCGCGGCATTGCGCTTGCGGGCAAAATTCCTCGAACGCGGTATACTTCTCAGGCCGCTTGGAAACACGATCTACGTCATGCCGCCCTATTGCACATCGCTGGACGAACTGGATCAAGTCTATGACGCCGTGCGTGCCATAGCTGGAGAAGATGTCTGATGCGCGGCGTCGAGATCAAAGGGCTCGGTCATTACGCGCCAGAACGCCGCGTGCCAAATGCCGAGATTGAAGCGCGTCTCGGGCTTGAACCGGGCTGGATTTTCCGCCGCACCGGCATCGAAGCGCGCCGTTATGTGGCGGATGGCGAAGCGCTGAGCGACATCGCAGTCGCGGCCGGCAACATGGCCCTTACGAACGCGGATATCGACCGCAAAAGCGTTGCGCTCGTCCTGCTTGCGACATCGACGCCCGATCACCTGTTGCCGCCCTCCGCGCCGCTCGTTGCACACCAGCTTGGCCTCACGACCGCCGGCGGCATCGACATGGCAGGCGCGTGCGGCGGGTTCATCTACGCGTTGACGCTGGCCGATAGTTTCGTACGCCTGCACAATGCGCCGGTGCTGGTCATCGCAGCCAACGTGCTATCGCGGCGCATCAACCCGAATGACCGCGCCAGCAGTGTTCTGTTTGCTGACGCTGCAGGCGCCGTCTTGCTTAGTCCATGCGACCGGGTGGAGGCGGGCGTTGCTAGCGCCGATCTCGCAGCCAAAGGCAGCCGCTATGATTTGATCAAAATTCCAGCTGGCGGCAGCCGCGTGCCGTTTACTGCGGCTTCGGACGCGACGGGTACACTCATGGTCATCAACGACGGTAAAGCAGTGTTCTCAGAAGCCATCAATATGATGACAGCGACGGCGAGCACAGCCCTTGCCAAAGCAAACCTCTCGATTCAAGACATCAGCCGCTTTATTCCGCACCAGGCGAACGCCCGGATGATGGAAAAGGTCGCGCACCGGTTGGCGATCGAGCCGGAAAAAATGCTCTCAACTGTTCGGGAGTTCGCAAATAGCTCAGCGGCAACGATACCCTTCACCTTGTCGATGAGCGCGGCGTCCAAGCCCCTTCAGCGTGGCGAGACGCTCCTCATGACCGCCGCAGGCGCCGGAATGACGGGCGGCGCGGCTGTTTTTCGCTGCTAAGCGCTCAATGAAAATTGGTCTGGAGCCGGCGTGCGGGATTACCAGCCCCAGACCCACGCACTGGAGCGAAGCTCCGACGCGTTTCCGGTGAATGTAATTTGAAATTTCCGGCGTCTCGCCGAAACGATTGCTAATGGGCCCGAACTTGTGTCCGGATGTCCGCAAGCCGGAACCGCCCGAATTGCGAGAGTAGAAGTCCGCCCAACTGGCCCTGCCGGGAAGAACGGTCAACTGTCGATTCCAGCATTACGTCGCGGCTGGTGTTGTTCTTTTTGGCTGGTGCGGCTTTATTCTGTGGCTCGTCGCTATGGCGCTGACGGACGACAAGATGGGTGCGAAAGCGAGAATTAGACATGCGGCCCCCTTTTTACTTTTTGTACTCACGTAATTACCCCCGTCTTAGGCCGCGCTGAACAGCGCCCCAAGAGTTGATC
>JANOKZ010000001.1:0-16437 GCA_031419515.1 Hyphomicrobium sp. | reverse complement strand
CAAGCAGCACGTTGGCGTGTTCTCGGGCGTTGGTGGTTGGGCCGGTATCGGTCTTGCTGCTGGCCTCACGAACCCGACCGATGGTCTGGGTGCGGTCGGTGGCTACGCCGCCCTCTCGAACTACACACGCCTCGGTGGCTCGCTCACCGTATTCACGCTGCCATAATCTGACAGTCTGAATTTGCGACAGGCCGACGCGGGGCAACCCGCGTCGGCTTACTTGTAGGTAGAGCTTGCAATAGACTAGAGAACTACGGCGAAGGTCCCGGAAAGAAGGACCTGGCACACGCAACGGCTGCTGCGTCCAAGTTGGCGGTTGCAACGTAATACCGACATAACATCGAGTGGAATTGCCTTCCCGTTTCCGCAACCGGCCGTGAGCGCTGGGATGAAACAGGATGTGCCAAATAACGAACGACCAACAAGAGAGAGGAAACGCGTGAACAAGTTTGGCATTAGATTGGCGGTAGCGGCGGTTGCCTGCTCCGCGCTGAGCCTCGCCGCTTGCGGGGCTGACGAACCGAAAAAAGCAGAAGACAAGCCGGCTGCACCGGCGGCCGAGAAAGCACCTGCTCCGGCCGCCGCCGAAACACCTGCTGCAAAACCAGCTGAGCCAGCCGCCGCCGCTGCTGCACCTGCCGGGGGCAATCCTGTCGGAGACCTAGCCAAGACCATCGAAGGCATCGCCTTCACGGATGGCCGCTATCGCAACAAAGAAGGCAATCCAATTCCCGTCGTCACCAAAGATTATACGGTCGATTGGGCAACTTGGCAGGGTTTCCGCCGTTATCACGACGCGTGCCACGTCTGCCATGGGCCGAATGCGCTCGGCAGCACCTTCGCGCCGGGGCTGGCTGAATCCCTGAAGACCATGGACTACGAGACATTCTTCGGCGTCGTCGTCGGTGGCCGCGTTCGTGAAACGAGCGGTACCACATACGTGATGCCGGCCTTCGGCGAGGACCGCAACGTCATGTGCTACCTCGACGACATCTACACCTACGTTAAGGCTCGTTCTATTAACGCCGCCACCGAAGGCAAAGAGGGCTTGCCGGCTGGCCGTCCAAACGGCCGTGAGGACATTTCAGCGGAAGCCAAGCAAAAGGCCGCTGACTGCACCGACGCGAAGTAAGCTGGGGCCTGACAAGGTTCAGTGCGCGATAGAGACGGTTAAAACTGCGGGGCGGCCTCAACGCGGGCTGCCCCGTTTGCTTTGAGGGGCTGCGGAAGGGGCAGCGGCTCGCCAACCGGCACGTCAGGCGCGCACTCTGGCACCGGCAGTGACCCCAAAAGGCTAGAGATAACGCGCGGGTCACGAAAAATTTCCCGATTTTTCGGGAAAAACTGGTCGAATGACAGCGACAGCCGTAGTACGTCCCAGATGAAATGCTCAAGTGACAAGCACCACGTCATCGTATGGAAGGCTCAACGCACTTATGAATAAAGCTCTCGCACTCATTCTCGCGGCCGCTGCCGGTGTCAGCACGCCCGCACGCGCGGCCGACGTCCCGACGGCCAATCTCGTCAACAAACAGCAGCTGCGTGTTTGCGCTGACCCGTCCGACCTGCCGTCCTCTAACGAGAAGGGCGAAGGCTTCGAAAATAAGATCGCAGACATCATCGCCGAAGAACTCAAGATTCCCGTCGTCTACACGTGGTTCCCGAAGGCGACCGGTTTCATTCGCATGACGCTCGCGGCCAAAAAGTGCGACCTCGTCATCGGCTGGGGCCAGGGCGACGACATGGTGCTGAACACCAACGCGATCTATCGCTCGACAGCCGCGCTCGTCTACAAGGCTGGAAGCGGCTTTGAGGGCGTCGATACGCTCGCCGACCCGCGCCTCAAGGGCAAGAAGATCGGCGTCGTGCAGGGCTCGCCCGGTGGCAACTACGTCGCGAAGCATGGCCTGATGGGTAACATCAAAGGCTATCGCCTCATGGTTGACCGGCGTCACGACAATCCGGCGGAAGAAATGATGAATGACATCCGCTCCGGCGAAGTCGATGTTGGGGTCGAATGGGGCCCGCTTGCTGCATACTGGGCCGCACGTGGCGGCGAAAAGCTCGTCGTGGTGCCACTGCTCAAAGAATCGGGTGCCGGAAAAATAGCCTTCCGCATCACCATGGGCGTGCGCAACGGCGACGCGGAATGGAAACGCCGCCTGAACGAGATCATCGCCAAGCGGCAGGGCGACATTGACAAAATTCTTCTGGAATACGGCTTGCCGCTATTGGTCGATGATGACACCAAGATGGACATGATTACCAGCCCGCGCCCGAACGGCGGTGTCGCACCGGCAGAGAAGGCCGAGGCACCCAAGCCCCAACGGGTTGACGTTCCGGTTCCTGCAAGCGCTGCTGGCGCGCAGCGGTAAAGGTTCAAACAGGGCATGAACTCTTGAAGAATGGGCGGCGTCACGTAACTGGACGCCGCCCATTCTCGTAACTTCCGCCAAATCTTGTTCGAATAGATTGTACCGTAGCGACCAGCCGCACTCGAGGGAACCAATGCAAAAGTTGACGACTGCCGGCTTGGCGCTCTTGGCTCTGTTGGTGCTGCCCGGAGCGGGCATTCTGACCGCCGGGGAAGCGGCCAAGGCTACAGCTGAAGAGTCAGTTAAGGACATCGTCGGCGCCGCGCCGCCCGTTGGCCAGCCAAAGCCCCCTGAACCCACAGATTATCGCACCGACGAATACCGCAAGCCCGTTCCGGCAACGCTCAAGGGCGCGACTGTTTTGACCCCGGAACAAGCCAGCGAACTCTGGACCAAGAAGGCGGCGACGTTCATCGACGTCTATCCGCGCGCGCCGAAGCCCCCGAACCTGCCCGCTGGCACTTTCTGGCGCGAGCCGGCGCATCATTCGATCGACGGCGCTATTTGGCTGGCTAACGCCGGCTATGGCGTGTTAGCGCCTCATGTTGAGACCTATTACAAGTCGCACCTCGAGCGGCTCTCAGGCGGCGACAAAGGCAAGGCAATGGTGTTTTTTTGTCTGCGGGACTGCTGGATGAGCTGGAACGCGGCCAAGCGCGCGCTGACATACGGGTACACGAATGTCATGTGGTATCCCGACGGGACGGACGCTTGGCAGGAAAACGGCCTTCCGGTTATTGACGTCAAGCCAGAGCCGTAGCTTCAAGCCGCATCAAGCAAACAAAAAAGCCGGGCGTGCAGCCCGGCTTTTTTCATAACCGTGTTCTACCGCTTAGCTCTTCATGTTGGCGCGGATTGCGCGCGCGACAGCACCTGCGCGCTCTTCCATGAGCTGAGGGATTTCGCAAGCAATGGGAATGCTCGCCTGGCGTTCCTGGAAAATGCGGATTTCCCAATCGTATTTCTCTTCTGCGCTGACCGGCAGATTGACTTCGCCGGCCGGCATCATCTGTTGCTTGCCTGGATCGGCGGTCTCAATGCTAGTACCCTTGGCCTCGATCTCCTTGGCGCGCTCGAGTTGCCGCTTATGAAAGCGCTCGATGCCCGACATGACGATTTTGCGGTCATCATTGATGCGCGACAAGGCTGCGGCGAACAGCTCGGTGAGTTTCCCGTCGCGCTCGCCGTCCGGCAACCCGTCTGCGTATTTCTTGATGGCTGTTTCGACTTCTTCGACGGTTAAACGCCGGGAAATGACGTATTGGGAAAGCTTGCGCACGGTGTCGTCGTCGCGCCAGCTCGTCATTGCCGCTTCGATGGCCGGGCCGTCCCAGATGGTCGCTGGTGAGATCTCCGGCACCTTGCGGGAGATACACGGCCAATCTCTTTTGTCCGCGTCCTTAGCCAAGGTGTCGTTCTGCACCGTATCCTTGCCGACCAGTTTGGCGGCCTGCGCCTCTAAAGCGAACAGGCTGAAGCTCGCCACACAGGCAAGCACTGCGGCTCTAATTAGACGGGATTTAAGTTTGATGGTCATTCGTGTCCTCACGCGCTGCCGCCTGGGCCGCCACGGCGGGCGATCAGGCCTTTCGACGGGTTATAGGCGAATACGGCGGCGCCGAGGAAGAAGATCGTACAGCCAAGCACCACAAGAAGGGAAATAACGTCAATCTGCCCGTAAAAAGCAAAGCGGATCAGTTCGACGGCGTAACTGAAAGGGTTAAAGCGGCATATTTCGTAGAGCAGCGGGCTCGCCTCGCGGATGCGCCAGAGGGGATAGAGGGCGCTGGAGGCAAAAAACATCGGGAAGATGACGAAGTTCATGACACCAGCGAAGTTTTCGAGCTGCTTGATCACCGACGACATGAAGAGGGCCAGTGAACCAAGCATGAGACCTGCGAGAACCAGCGCGGGAAGTATGGTGAAATAGCCGGCCATCCCCTGAAACCAAGAGGGAAGCGAAAACAGCACGGTTTGAATTGGCTCCGTCACGCTGCCAATTATGCCCGAAAGCCATGCCGGGCCATCGTACATGGTGAAGAGCTGCACTTCGCTGAAAGGCGCGGGTCTGATTTCCCAGAACCAAGCCACGAACAGGAAGGCGTAAACCTGCAAAAGAGCAACAGCGACGCCGCCCAATAGTTTTGACAGAAGAAGGAACGAACGCGGGAAAGGGCTGACCAGCAGCGTGCGCATAGCTCCTGTCTCGCGGTCATAGACCATCGAGAGCGACGATTGCATCGCGTTAAAGAGCAGGATCATGGCGATCAGGCCCGGCGTGATGAACTCTTCGTAGAGCACATACGATTGATAGGGCGGAATGATCGACACGCCGAGCGTTTGACGAAAACCGGCCGCGAAAATAAAGAGCCAGATCAGGGGGCGAACGAGGGCTGAAAAGAAGCGCTCGCGCTGATGCAGATAACGCAGAATTTCGCGCCAAACGATCCCGGAAAAACAGGCGGCGTATGCTGCCAAGCCGAGGCGGCGGGCACCGGACGCGGCTGTCATGGCAGCGGTAACAGGGTTGGTTGTCAAAACGTCTGCCGTCATTCAGCCGACTCCTCAGCCTGCGTACCTGTGATGGCACGGAAGGCGGCATTCACCGAGTCCGTTTTGGTCGTGCCTAAGAATTGCGGCACACTACCGTCGTAGAGAACGCGGCCCTTGTGCAGCACCACGACGTGGTCCGCCGGCTTCACTTCGTCCATCAAATGCGTCGCCCAGAGAACGCCTAGGCGCTCTTTAGCGACGAGGTCGCGCACGATTTTGACGACACTTTCGCGCGACCCGACGTCGAGACCGACCGTCGCTTCGTCGAGAAGCAGCAGATCGGGCTTGTGCATGAGCGAGCGGGCGATTTCAACGCGGCGCGCCTGCCCGCCCGACATGGAGCGCACCTTGTCGCGCGCCCGGTCGGCAAGGCCAACGACTTCGAGTGCCTGGACGGCGCGTTCTGTTGCGGCGCGCGCGCCCATGCCGTGCAACGCCGCGTGGTATTTTAGGTTTTGAATGAGGCTCAAGTCGCTGTCCAAAGTGCGGCTTTGGAAGACGACGCCCAGCCGCTGCAATGCAGCCGATGGCTTGCGCCTGACGTCAAAGCCGCGGATCAGGATCTCGCCCGAGACGTTGTCGTAAAGCCGGGTGACAAGCGAAAACAGCGTCGACTTGCCGGCGCCGTTCAGGCCAAGCAGCACGACGAAGGCACCTTGGGGTACTCTCAGCGATACGTTCTGCAGCACCGTCTTGTCGCCAAAGGCATGACTGACGCCGTTGACTACAAGCGCGGGTGTTGTCAAGTCAGGTGCAGATTTGTGGGCCAAAGCGGCTTCCATGCGGATTACTTTTCCCGTTTTGCCGATTGTTTATTCGTTGCTGATAACCACGCCCCAAGGATAGCGGCCGGTCTTAATGGATTTAATGGCTTTTGCATTTTCGACGTCAATGACAGTCACGTCGTTCGACGCGCCGTTGGTGGAAAATAACATTTTGTCGTCGGGCGTCAGGTACAACTGCCATACGCGCTGGCCGACGAGAATGTATTTTTCGACCTTCAGGGTCGCGACATCGATGACTGCGACGCGGTTCGCGGGGCCGAGAGCAACGAAAGCCTTTTTGCCATCCTTGGTCAGTCGGATGCCGACGGGCTGGATGGCTTCTTTGGCGACGCCCTGCACTTCGAAAGAAATTTTTCCGATGATTTTGCGATCCGCGGGGTTCATGACGGTAACGGTGCCGCCGATTTCCGACGACACCCACAATTGCGATCCATCGTGATTGAAAATGGCAACGCGCGGCCGGTTATCGACCAGTACATTGTCGAAAGCTTTGTGCGTTTCCGTGTCGATGAAATGTGCCATGTTCGTCGTTTCCGACGTGTTGACCAGCACTTTGCCGTCCGGACTCATGCCCATGCCTTCGGGCTCGACGCCAACGGGAATGTCGGAAATGATTCCGCCCGTTTCGACATCGACAACCGTGACGAGGTTATCGTCTTCGTTTGCGACATAGAGCGTCTTGCCGCTGGGATGCAGAATAAGGAGTTCGGGGTCGGGACCAGATGGGAGTGATTTGACGAATTCGTATGTCTTTGCATCGTAGACTTGGATGATGTTGTCGTCGCTCGTGCACACGATGATCCACTTGCCGTCCTTCGACAGAATGATGCCGCGCGGACGTTGGCCAACCTTGATGGTTTTGATCACTTCAAGCTTGGTGGTGTCGATCACTGTGATCGAGTTGTCTTTTTCGTTCGATATATAAGCCGTGTAAGCGCTGGCTTTAGGCGCGCTGGCGCCGATTGCGCCGGTTGCAAGGATGCCTGCCAAAGCCATTTTAAACGTGTGCATTATTTCCTCCGGAATTTGCTAAATGACGGCGCATCGCTTTGCTCGCTTGAACCTGTCACTTTGCATACGCTTTGCATTTGGTTTCGGGTTTATCCAATCCGAGCGTGTCGAGTTCGGTCAGCTGATGCAGGAAGCCCTGCTGGGGCGAAATGCTGACCAGGAGCTTCGGCGTCGTCACGATCAGCGGCTGACGTAACTGGCCGTTCCAGGCTCGATACGTTGTCTTGACGCCCTTAAAGGCTGCGACCTCAAATTCGGGCGAATGGATGTATGTGTTGAGATCAGCGAATATATTGGTGTTTTTGCGCGTTGCGGCTTCCCCGATCGTGCGGATCGCGACCCAGGCGTCGTAATCGAGTGTGCGCATGTGGCGGTTCGCGAGTTTCTTGAAGCGGTTTTGAAACTGCGTTCCACCCCACAATTCGAGAGCCGGATGCCAACTCGCGGCCGTCAGTCCGGCGGTGCCCGCGACAAGGCGCGGCGACCACGTGCGATAGGCGATATAGTCGCCAAACAGTTGGCCTTCGTCGGCCACCATGACGACGTCGTGTTCTTTGGCGCCCTGGGTGAAGCTCGGGATTTGCTGTTGAACCTGTTCGAAACCGCCATCTGCGCGACGGCTCCCGGAATCGTAGGTAAATTCGCGCTCCTCAACGATTTTGGCGCCAAAACGCTTGGCTGTGCGCTTGATCGCGTCAGCGAAAAGTTTGTCTTCGGGTTGCGGTCCCGAGATCAGGAACCAATTGGTCCATTTTTTCCAGGCGAAGTATTGGCCGAGCGCATCCGCCAGCATTGACCGGGTTGGCGGCGTGTGCAGTACATTTGCGCGGCAGTTTTCCTCCCGCAAACTATCGTCAGCCGAACCGACATTGAGAACGATCGCATCTTTACCAGCCAGCGCGTCCGCAAGTTTCAGCAAATCTGCGGGCTCCATATCGGCGAGAATGAAGCTCGTGCGGCTCGCCACCTTTGCTGTGGCGACTGAAACGAGTTCATCTGCGCTGGCGTTTTGGACGACATCGAGCGTGAAGCTCTGGTTGACGAATTTGCCGGTCGTATTGTTGTCGGCAATGCCGAGTTTAGCGCCAGCGACGCCATCGTCTGGCGGGGCAATATCGAGCAGGGAAAGCGGCGGGTTCTTGGCTCTGACTTGCTTCAGATAAAGTACGGGGATCTGCAGGACGTTTTTTGACGGAGCAGCGGCCTCGGCCGGGGTTGCAGGCTCATCCGCAGCTTGAGCGGACGCAATGTGCAAAGATGGGGCAAGCGGAGACTGCGACGGGAGAACGAATAGGAACGCCAGAGCCAGTATTGAGGCTTCGCGTCGCCTCAAATTACAAGTGGAGCAGAACTTCGAAAGCAATGTTTGCCTCTTTTACCGCAACGGATCTCAAGCTTGGGGCTTCAGATCCAAAGTGTTACTATGTAGCTGTAAGAGGGGCGTGAGGCTGGTGTTGTCAAGATGGCCGCTGACTACTCGCGCTAATGTGACCGGTGTTGATACCCTGTGCTGCGGCGGCGCCCTTGCAATCCGGTCCCCCCGTGGGGCACGTATCACGTTATGTGTGCTGGAATCCCGGCATGCCGCAGCGTTTCCGACAGACAGGCCCAACAGTGATAAACACCCTCCGCCTGACGCTAATTGGTCTTGTTCTTGCCTTCGCAGCCCCCGCCATTGCAGCGCAAAGAACAGCGGTTTTTCCCTTTGATATCAGGGATGCAGAGCAGGAGGGGGAGGTTGTCCCCGTACTCAACAAGGAGGACCTGCGGCGGCTCAAAGTGGTTGCTGACGAGTTGACGCTGCTGTTAAGCAAAGACAGCCGCTACGAGGTGGTTGACCTTTCGGCTCATGCGGCCGAAATCGAAAAGGCGTCACCCTTTAACAAGTGCGATGGCTGCGAAGTTGAGATCGCCAAGAAGGCTGGCGCCGATCTCGCCGTTCTGGGCTTTGCCGATAAGCTATCGGACGCTTTGATCAGCCTCCAGCTCTTCGTTCGTGACGTCAAAACCGGTGAAATGAAGCGCGCCATGTCGGCTGAAATTCGCGGCAACACGGATGAATTGTGGCTTCATGGGATCCGCTGGCTTTGGCGCAACCGCTTCAATCCTGAGGAGAAGAAGAATTGAGCGTTACGCGCAGGCAGACGTTATCAATTGCCGCGGGCATGGCGGCGGCGGCGCTTCGGCCATTTGCGGCCCGCGCTGAGAAGAGTATGCTTGTGCGCTTGACGTCCGTGAGGTTTGGATCGGTCAGTTGGCTCATCGAAACGATCCGCAACGAAGGCATCGATAAGAAATACGGTCTCGATCTCCAGGTCGTTGAGGTGGCAAACAACAGTGCCGCTCCGATTGCGCTTCTCTCCGGAGAGGCCGACATCATCATCAGCGATTGGACTTGGGCCATGCGTCAGCGCGCTAAGGGGCAGGATTACAAGTTTGCCTCGTATTCGTCGGCACTCGGCAGTCTCATGGTGCCCAAGAACAGCTCCATTAAAACGCTCGCCGATCTTGAGGGCAAGAAGATCGGCGTGGCGGGTTCCGGCATCGACAAGAGCTGGATATTGCTCAGGGCCTACTCGCGCAAATTGCTGGGCAAAGACATTGCCAAGACGTCGGAAACGATCTTTGGTGCGGCCCCCTTGATTACAGAGGAATTCAGAAGCGGCCGCCTGGACGCGTGCCTAAATTTCTGGACCTATGCGGCGCGGCTTGAGGGAGAGGGCGCGCGCGAGATTATTAGTATGACCGATATCATCAAGGAGTTGGATATCTCGCCCCCTCCGCCGCTCGTCGGCTTCATCTGGTCAGAAAAGGCCGCCCAAAAGAATAACGTGCCTGTCGATTTGTTCCTTGCCGCCGTGAATGATGCTAACACGATGCTCGCAAAATCCGAGGAAGCATGGGAACGGCTTCGCCCCCTTGTCAAACCGGCTACTGATGTTGAATTCGCGGCAATCAAAGCTTACTTCCGTTCGGGAATCACGGCGCCTTGGGGCGCCAACGAAACCGCATCGGCCGAAAAGCTGACGAATCTATTGATTGAACTCGGAGACGCAGAACTCGTTGGCGATGGCACCCGTTTTGACCCAAACCTCTTCCACATCAAAGCTGGTTAGGCCCGCGCCACAATGGTTTGCGGCCGCCGAGAGGCTCGCCTGGGTTTTGGCGTCGTTCGCCGCGTTTGGGCTTTTGTGGCAGCTTGTGGCCATGATTGCCGCCGACGGCCGCCTCTTTCCTGGCCCCGTTGCTGTCTTTCAGAACATGCTCGGCCTCGCGAAATCCGGCGCGCTCTGGTCGAACATTATCGTGACACTCGAGCGGCTGTTCTATGCGTTCACGGCCGCCATGATCATCGGCTCGATTATTGGAATTCTGCTTGGCATGTTTCCGAGGGCCGACAAGTTTTTTGATCCCTGGCTGATCCTGTTCCTCAATCTGCCGGCCATTGTGACCATTACCCTCTGCCTAATCTGGGGCGGCATGAACCAAACGGCAATCGTAACGGCGGTCGCGCTGAACAAGATTCCGAACACGGCCGTCACCATGCGAGAAGGCACGCGCAGCCTGTCGCGCGATTTGAACGAGATGGCGCAGATCTATAACTTCGGCTGGTGGAAGACGCTGCGTCACGTAACGATCCCGCAGTTGGCGCCCTTCTTTGCCGCCGCTGCGCGCGCGGGCCTCGCCTTGATTTGGAAGATTGTGCTTGTGGTTGAAGCCTTCGGCGGCAACGGCCGCGGCGTCGGCTATCAGATTTTCATCGCCTTTCAGGAATTCGATGTGGCGACCATTCTTGCCTACGCGCTGGCCTTTATCATTCTCGTGCAGATGATCGAGTCGATCGTGCTCCAGCCGCTTCTTGCCAGGGTGAACCGATGGCGGCGATAGACAACAGCGCGAACAGCGCCGCCCGCGCGGGCACGGGCGCGACGATCCACGTCGAGGTGCGCGCCAAGATTTTCCGGGCCATTGCCGATCGCGACGCGCAGCTCGTCTTGAGCAACATTGCCTTCGATGTTGCCCCGCGCGAATTTCTCGTGCTGACGGGGCCATCCGGTTGCGGCAAGAGCACGTTGCTCAATATCATCGCCGGGCTCGACAAGGACTTCGACGGCAAAATCGATCTCGGCACGGCCCGAGACCAGATTACGTTTATCTTCCAGGCGCCTCGTCTGCTTCCCTGGCGTACCGTGCGCGAGAATATCGAGTTGGTTATCCCGGAGGGCGATCCGCGCCATGCCAAGATCCCTGAGATGATAGCCCGCGTCGGCTTGACGGAAGCGGCTACCGCTTACCCCGAGCGCATATCGCTCGGTATGCAGCGCCGTGCGGCGCTCGCGCGCGGGTTCATTCTGGAGCCGCAAATCCTGCTCATGGACGAGCCATTCGTGTCACTCGACGATCCAACCGCCCAAAGCCTGCGCGCGCTGTTGATGGAACTCGTAAACCGCCAGCCCACAACCGTGATTTTCGTAACCCACGACCGTTCCGAGGCAATTCAACTGGGCACCCGCATGTTGCGTCTGGCGCCGGGACAGGCGAGTGTCGCGCAGGATGTGCTGGTCAAACTCACACCCGAACAGCGCCGCGACAGGGGCGCCGTTTTGGGCGAGCAGAACCGCATTTTTGGTTCGGCCTAGCGGACACGAGACAGGATCATTTTATGTTGAGGCTATCAGCGCGCCGCAGCCCGGCTTTCCTCGCGAGCGTGCGCAACGCCGCCGAGGCTTCGACGGCCCTTGCGGGCGGGGCCGATATTCTCGATTGCAAGGACCCCTCGCTTGGCGCGCTTGGGGCGGTATCACTGCCGGTGGTGCGCGAGATTGTTGCGGCCGCCGGTCCAGGCGTCATGGTGAGTGCCACGATCGGGGACTTGCCGAATGATCCGCAACGCGTGGCTAAAGTTGCCGAAGAGGTGGCGGCAACCGGTGTCCACATCGTCAAGTGGGGTATCTTTGAATCAGACGGGGCGACCCAAGTCATCGAAGCGCTGCACGACACGGATATCGCTGGCGCCCAACTCGTCGCGGTACTGATGGCAGACTGTAATCCAGATATGGCGCTTCTTGCACGGCTGGCCACGGCAGGGTTTGCGGGTGTGATGTTGGATACTGCGAACAAATCGCGTGGCCCGTTGACCCAGATATTGAGCGTCGCGGAGATCAAGTCGTTTGTCGCGTTGGCGCACAAATATAAACTGATATCGGGGCTCGCCGGATCGCTGCGCATCGACGATATCGAACCGTTGCTGAGCTATGGCCCGGATGTTCTTGGGTTTCGCGGTGCGCTGTGCGTTGATGGCCGCACCGGACGGTTAAACGGCGCGAACGTTGTCACTGTGGCCAAAGCCATCGCCGCCGCCGCAGACGGCGCCCGCGTTATCCGTCCATCCAGGATTGTCGCATGAGCACGAAAGACCGGACAAAAAAGGCGAAAGCGAAGGCCCCGGCAGCAACCCAGGCAGCGTCAAAATCCATGCAAAGCACGGCCCGCGAAATCGGCGATACGATTTTCGTCCGGGATCTCGTTGTCGATTGCAATGTTGGCGTCTACGCCGAGGAGCAGGGCATCACGCAAAAAGTGTCCTTCACCGTTGAAGCCCGCCTCGCGACACATATTTTCAGCGCCAATGATAAGATGGCCGAAGTGCACATACGCGGACATCATCGACGCGATTGTCGATCTGGCACGCGGCGGACACATCAACCTCGTCGAGACCTTCGCGGAGCGGATTGCCGCGGGATGCCTTGTCGATCCCATGATCGTTGCCGTGCGCGTGCGTTTGGAAAAACTTGAGCGCGGGCCGCGCCGCGGCGTTGAAATCATCCGGCCCGCCACCAAGGCCGCTGCACGCGAGTTCGGCCGTGGTTGACGTGCACTCGAATTCACGGGATCGCCTCATCATAAAAGTCGGAGGCAGTCTGGCAGAGTCCGGCCGCTTGAATGAAGTCTTGGCGCTGATCGCGGAGACGCGCCGGCCAGTTATTGTCGTGCCGGGTGGCGGGCAATTCGCCGAGAAGGTCCGCAATCTTCAGAATGCGTTGCGCTTTGACGACGCCGCCGCTCATCGGCTCGCGATGCTTGGCATGCATCAAATGGCGGAAATCTATTTCAAGCTTCAGCCGAGGCTGGCGCCGGCCGATAGCATCGAGGGCATCGCGCGCATTCTCGCAATCGGCCAAATTCCGGTGTGGCTGCCGCTTCAGATGTGCCAGGACGATCCTGAAATTCCAACCGATTGGTCGATCACCTCCGATGGCCTTGCCGCGCGCCTGTCAGAACGTCTGGGCGGCTTGCCGTTGATCTTATTGAAATCCACCGAGGTTGATGCAACCGAGACGGCTGAGCAGCTGGCCAAGGGCGGCGTCATTGATATGGCCTTTCCGGGCATCGTTGCCCGCAGCAACCTCGATTGGCGCATTTTGGGGCCTGAACAAACGCCGCATCTTAAGGCGCTTTTGGGCCTGGGCGAGGGTGCACCGCCCAAATCTTAAGGGCACGCGCCAATCAGTGTCGACGCGGGGAAGTGAGCGTGCTACGCGCCTTTTCATGGATTACGAAGCAGATCTCAAAGGCGTGGCGCGGCCGCGTTTTGGTTGGGCATTGACCGGTTCCGGGCACTTCTTCAAGGAGAGCCTGGACATCATGCGCACGCTGCCGAACCTCGACGTGTTCGTCTCAAAAGCGGCGGCAGAAGTCATCCGCATGTATAAGCAGGATCTCGAACTTAGCCCCGACGTGCGCATCTTCAAGGATACGACCGCGAGTGCGGCCCCCGTCGGCGCGTTCTATTATGGCGTCTATCACACGCTCATCATGGCGCCTGCAACGTCGAACACGGTGGCAAAATGCGTCGCGGGCATTTCCGACAATCTCGCAACGAACGTTTTCGCACAGGCCGGCAAGTGCCGCGTGCCAACCATCGTGTTTGCGTGTGACACGGCGCCTGAAATGGACACTGAAGCGCCCAAAGGCATGGTCAAAGTCTATCCGCGCCGCATCGATCTCGAGAATACGGAAAAGCTCAAAACCTTCGACGACACGACCGTGGTCGAAAGCGTGGCGGATTTGCAGGCGGCCGTTGCAGCTAGGCTCAAATGGCTAAAAAACCAAAAGACAAGCTCCTCTTCCTGACAGGAAAGCTGGCTGAAAGCCGCCTCAAGACCACGGTCGAAAAAACCGGGCTTGAGGCCGACGCGTGGTCGGTTGCCAATATCGGCATCAAGGTGGCGGCCTTGATGACGGAAGGTATCGTGCGCAATCGCTTGAAGGGGCCGTTGGACGCAACGCGCGTTATTGTTCCGGGACGCACGCGCATGGATCTAAAGAGCCTCGCGGCGCACTACGGCGTGCCGTTCGAGCGCGGGCCCGATGAGCTGGCCGACTTGCCCCAGTATCTTGGTCACGGTGGAAAGCCGCCCGATTTTTCCAAACACGATCTGCGCATTTTTGCCGAGTCCGTTGATGCAACCCAGCTCACCATTGAACAGATGCTGGCGCGCGCAGCTGAACAGACATCCAAGGGCGCGGACGTCATTGATGTTGGATGCCAGCCGGAAACCCCGTTTCCCCGGTTGGAAGAGATGGTCGCGGCGCTCGTCAAAGCCAAATACAAAGTCAGCGTCGATAGCGGAAACGTTGAGGAGCTGCAGCGCGGTGCCAAGGCTGGTGCGCATTACGTGTTCAGCCTAGACGAGACGACGCTCGATGCTGTCAAAGGCACAAAATGCGTGCCCATTCTAGTGGCGAAACCGCATGGCGATTTGAAGTCGCTTCTGCGTGCCATCGATCTGGCTCAGAAAAAGAAGATCAAACATATCGCTGATCCGATTCTGGATCCCATCCATTTCGGTTTCACGCAATCGATTGGGCGCTACGCTGAACTCCGCCGCTTGCGCCCCGATGTCGAAATACTCATGGGCACGGGGAACTTGACCGAATTGACGGACGCTGACAGCTTGGGGCTAACGGCCATGCTGCTGGCTATCTGCTCGGAACTGCGCATCCAAAACGTCCTCGTCGTACAAGTGTCGCCGCACACGCGCCGCACCATCGAAGAGCATGACGCGGCGCGCCGCCTCATGTTTCGCGCGCGCGAAGACGAGAGCCTGCCCAAAGGTTACGGCTCCTTGATGCTCGCACTCCATGATCTTGTTCCCAATCCTATGAACGCGGCCGAAATCTCAGCGGCGGCTGCTGAAATCAAGGACAGCAACTTCCGCATTCAGACCAGCGAAGATGGCGTGCACATCTACAACCGCGATGGCCACCACGTCTCGCGCGATCCGTTTGAACTTTACCCCAAGCTCGGCGTCGAAGTAGACGGCGCGCACGCGTTTTATTTGGGCTATGAATTGGCAAAGGCCGAAATCGCGCTTCAGCTTGGCAAGCGCTACGCCCAGGATAACCCGCTCGATTGGGGCGTTGCAGCTGACAAAAAGAGCGAAGACCTGACCCGGCACGCACCCGAGGGTGCAACCCTCAAAGCAAAAGACGAGGGTGCAACCCTCAAAGCAAAGGAGCAAGGTGAACCGCTGAAGTCAAAGCAAGACAAAAGAGACGGCGAAGGAGCCGACTAATGCCGCGCATCGTTGAAACGATTGTCACGACCATGAGCGAGACGGGGGAGGTGCACGTCGCGCCGCTTGGTCTCATTCAAGATGGCGATCATTGGATCATCGGGCCGTTCAAGCCGTCGCGCACGCTTGACAACCTCCGGGCCAATCCCTTCGCCGTCGCCAGCCATACGGACGACGTGCGCGTGTTCGCCGGTTGCGTGACGGGGCGCAAATCCTGGCCCACTGTTCCTGCAACGAAAATTAAAGGCGGCCGCCTCGCATCCTGCCTCGCGCATTGGGAACTGAAAGTGGACCGCATTCTCGAAGACGATTTGCGTCCCAAGTTTCTTTGCAAAATCGTGCATCAAGAGCAGCACAAGGCCTGGGAGGGCTTTAATCGGGCTGAAGCTGCCGTGCTCGAACTCGCCGTTCTGACGACACGTCTCAGCATGTTGCCGCCAGAGAAGGTTGAGAACGAATTGAAATATCTCGAGATCGCCATCACCAAGACGGCGGGCGCGCGCGAAGTCGAAGCCTGGGGCTGGCTCATGAAAAAAATAGAAGCTTGGCGCGCAACTTCTCCGCGCGCGCCGGCGGACGGCAAACGATGAGCATTTCCAGCGGTCCCAAACGCGACTTTGTGACAGCGCTTGAAGCGAGCCTCGCAGACGGCACGTTCGTCAAAATGCTGCTGGGAAAAGTCCGGGGCAACGACACTCTCAAAAAATGCGCCGCAACACCCGTCACGCTCCGCGACAAGCCTGCGCTGCGTTTTGTCTTCACGCACGCCAAGAAGGACGTGACCGAGAATAAATTGTTTGTAGAGGTTGCCGCCTTCGTGGCGCCGCTCATCGGTCAAACATTTCTCAGCGCCACACTTTACACAACGGCGAAAGACGTCACCATCGATCACAACAAGAAGGGCGAAGCGCGCCTCACGACAGCTAAGGCGACCTACAACGCGGCGGCATCTGCCGAACACAACCGCACCAAAAACTACGTGGTGGAGCCTTCGCGCCCCTATCTCAAGGCGCTCGGTATATCGCTTGAAGACGGGCGCGTTAAGCCGTCGATGCACCCGAAGTATAAGCAGATTTGCCACTTCATCGAAATAGTGGATGACCTGATCCGCCTGTCGCCGCTCAACAACGCGAA